>DXAR01000057.1 GCA_019116945.1 Candidatus Janibacter merdipullorum
CTCGGCATGCGCGCCTATGACGTACAGCTGATGGGTGGGGCAGCGCTTCATCTGGGCAATATCGCTGAGATGAAGACCGGTGAGGGCAAGACGCTTGTCGCCACCGCGCCGGCCTATCTCAATGCGCTGACCGGCAAGGGCGTCCACGTCGTCACCGTCAACGACTACCTCGCCGAGTACCAGGCCGAGCTCATGGGCCGCGTCCACCGGGCGCTGGGCCTCGAGACCGGCGTCATCCTCTCGCGGATGACCCCGACGGAGCGCCGGGCGGAGTACGCGAAGGACATCACCTACGGCACGAACAATGAGTTCGGCTTCGACTACCTCCGCGACAACATGGCGTGGAACACCGACGAGCTCGTCCAGCGGGGCCACAACTTCGCCATCGTCGACGAGGTCGACTCGATCCTCATCGACGAGGCCCGGACCCCGCTCATCATCTCCGGCCCCGCGGACCAGCCGACGAAGTGGTACACCGAGTTCGCCAAGATGGTCCGCACGCTCGAGAAGGGCCACGGCGCCGACCTCATGAAGGGCATCGAGGCCGAGGGCGACTACGAGGTCGACGAGAAGAAGCGCACCGTCGGCATCCTCGAGCCGGGGATCGAGAAGATCGAGGACCTCCTCGGCATCGACAATCTCTACGAGAGCGTCAACACCCCGCTCATCGGGTACCTCAACAACGCGATCAAGGCCAAGGAGCTCTTCACCCGCGACAAGGACTACGTCGTCATGGACGGCGAGGTCCTCATCGTCGACGAGCACACGGGCCGCATGCTCGCCGGGCGCCGCTACAACGAGGGCATGCACCAGGCGATCGAGGCCAAGGAGGGGGTGCAGATCAAGAACGAGAACCAGACCCTCGCGACGATCACCCTCCAGAACTACTTCCGCATGTACGACACCCTCTCCGGCATGACCGGTACCGCACAGACGGAGGCCGGGGAGCTCAACTCGATCTACGGTCTGGGCGTCGTGCCGATCCGGACGAACAAGCCGATGATCCGTGAGGACCAGGCGGACCTCGTCTACCGCACGGAGAAGGCGAAGTTCGCCGCCGTCGTCGACGACCTCGTCGAGCGGCACGAGAAGGGTCAGCCCGTCCTCGTCGGCACGACGAGCGTCGAGAAGAGCGAGTACCTCTCCCAAGAGTTGCGCAAGCAGGGCGTCAAGCACGAGGTGCTCAATGCCAAGCACCACGCGCGTGAGGCCTCGATCGTCGCGGACGCCGGGCGCAAGGGCGCCGTCACCGTCGCGACGAACATGGCCGGTCGAGGCACCGACATCATGCTCGGCGGCAATCCGGAGTTCCGCGCCGTGGCCGAGCTGAAGAAGCGGGGCCTCGACCCCGAGGAGACCCCGGAGGAGTACGAGGCGGCCTGGGACGACGCGCTCGCGGCCGCCGAGAAGGCCGTCGAGGCCGAGCACGACGAGGTGACCGAGCTCGGCGGGCTCTACGTCCTCGGCACCGAGCGCCACGAGTCGCGACGCATCGACAACCAGCTCCGCGGTCGCTCTGGCCGTCAGGGGGACCCGGGGGAGTCGCGCTTCTACCTCTCCCTCGAGGACAACCTCATGCGCCTCTTCAACGCCGGCTTCGTCGACCGGGTGATGCAGACGGCCAAGATCGACGACGACACCCCCATCGCGGGCCGGATGCTCACGAAGTCCATCGAGGGCGCGCAGAGCCAGCTCGAGGGGCAGAACTACGAGACCCGCAAGAACGTCCTCAAGTACGACGACGTGCTCAACCGGCAGCGAACGGTCGTCTACGACGAGCGCCGTCGCGTGCTCAAGGGGGAGGACCTCAAGGAGCAGGTCCGCCACTTCATGACCGATGTCATCGGTGGCTACGTCGACGCCGAGACCTCGAGCGGGTTCTCCGAGGACTGGGACCTGGACCGGCTCTTCACCGCGCTCCGCGCGATCTACCCCGTGACCCTGACCAAGGACGACCTCGTCGACAAGGCCGGCGGGCTGGCGCAGCTCAATGCGACGAACCTCCGCGAGGAGATCGTCACCGACATCCACGAGGCCTATGACCGCCGGGAGGCCGAGCTGGGCGAGCCGGTGGCCCGCGAGCTCGAGCGCCGGGTAGTCCTCTCCGTCCTCGACCGCAAGTGGCGCGAGCACCTCTACGAGATGGACTACCTCAAGGAGGGCATCGGCCTGCGCTCCATGGCCCAGCGTGACCCGCTCGTGGAGTACCAGCGCGAGGGCTTCCAGCTCTTCGAGGCGATGAACGACGCCATCAAGGAGGAGTCGGTCGGCTACCTCTTCAACAGCGAGGTCGAGGTCCCGACGGTGCCTGAGTCGACCACCGAGCCGAAGAGCGTGGACGAGCTCCTCGGCGGCGGTGACGAGGCGGAGGCCCGGCCCCAGATCACGGCCAAGGGTCTCGAGGACGGCTCCCGCTCCCGCAACCTGCACTACTCGGCACCGTCGGAGGACGGTGGCGTCGAGGAGCGGCACGAAGGGGGTTCCTCGTCGACCGCAGGGACCTCCCGCGCCCAGCGGCGGGCCGCGGCGAAGAAGGCCAAGAAGGCGGCGAAGAAGGGCTGAGGTCGCCGGTCCGGCGACCTCACCCGATCTGCAGGGCCTCGACCACCCAGCGGCCGTCCCGGCCGACGAGCCGCAGCGCGAGGGCGCGGACACGCGGGCCGTCGACGAGCACGACCGAGGCCTCGGCCACGTCCGGCGCCGGCTCGCACACCCGCGCCCTCGTGACCCGGGTCCGCTGTCGCGGACCGCGGCCGCCGGCACGTCGGGCGGCGCGGGAGCCCCGGCGGGCGACGACGGCGTAGACCTCGGGTGTCGTCCACCGCATGACCTGGCTCGGCGGGCGGGTCCCGTGCATGACCTCGATGATCGCCTGCCCGATGTGCGCCGCCCACTCCTCGGGGTCGGGGAGGTCGCGCGCATGCGTCGGCTGGGGACCGAAGACCTGCTCGTCGTCGGCCGCGGCGAAGTCCACGGCGAGGGCGTCCTGCACGTAGGGCGTCGCACCGGAGGTGCGCTCGGCGTGCCCCTGCTCGTGGGTCGGCAGCGGGATGCCCGGTGGCGTGTGGCGCGTCGCCGGGAGGACCCGCAGGGGTCGGAGGGTGCTGGCGGTCATGGGGTCTCCTTCGGCGGTGGGCGGGCGGTGCGTCATGAGTCCGTGGGCGGGGTGAGCTGCATCCCGGGGCGCAGCGCGTGGGGGTCGTCGCCGAGGAGTGCGCGGTTGGTGGCGTGCCATCGTGGCCAGGCGCGGGCGATGTCGGCGTCGGTGGCCTCGGCGCCCAGGCGCGCCGCGGCGATGGACCACAGGGAGTCTCCGCGCCGGACGACGACCGGGGAGGCCCCGGTGGTGTGGGTCGCGGTCGAGCGCTGGCGGCCGGTGACGAGGTGCGGGTCCCCGGTCGGTCGAGGGGGTGGGCGACGCGGCACCCACCCGGGTGACGGTGTGGCGCGCGGTCGCGTGCTGGGACCCGCGGTCCAGCCCGGTGCGGGCAGCGTCGTCGGACCGGTCGGTGCGGGTCGGTGGGGGGTGGCCGCCCAGCCCGGGGAGTGG
>DXAR01000058.1 GCA_019116945.1 Candidatus Janibacter merdipullorum
TGCCGCGACCTCTTCGGCCCGGTGCGCCCGACCCGCAAGTGGCTAGAGCCCCGCACTGCCGCAGACGAGTACGCCCGCCGGGTCCGCGAGGACGGGCTGCCGGTCGACCCGTGGCTGCGGGCCCACGTGCGGCTCGGTGGCCGGATCGTTCAGGTGGCTCCGCTGTCGATGACGATCCCCGGGACGCTGGCCCAGTGGCGGGAGTGGACGGGCCTGCCCTTCGACGCGGACGGGCCCGTCGAGGTCGAAGGGGGTCTCGCCCCCGTGCACGTCGACCTGGCCAACGACCATGCTGTGTACGTCGAGCCCAATGTGTGGGTCCACCACGACCTGACCTCGGGTGGCTGAGGCATCAGCGGTGGCGAGCCCCGGCACTGGCCATGCTGGATTGATGGCTGACACCACCGTGCACCTGTCCATGTCGCTTGATGGCTTCGTCGCCGGCCCCGACCAGAGCCGCGAGCACCCACTCGGCCGGCGCGGGCACGAGATGCATGACTGGCACATGGGGGATCCGCGCGAGACCGCTGCCGATGCCACGGCCGCCGAGTGGCTTGGCCGGCAGGCCGGCGCGGTCGTCATGGGGCGCAACATCTGCGGCCCGATCCGCGGCGAGTGGGACGAGCCCTGGGACGGCTGGTGGGGGTCCGAGCCGCCGTACCACGCGCCCGTCTTCGTCCTCACCCATCACGCGCACGAGCCGATCGAGATGGAGGGTGGCACGACTTTCCACTTCGTCACCGAGGGCTTCGACGAGGCGTACCGGCGGGCCGCCGAGGTCGCCGACGATCGCGGCGTCCACATCTCCGGGGCGCCTCGACGGCCCGTCAGGCCCTGGCGGCCATAGTCGTCGACCAGATGACGCTCGACATCGCTCCCGTGCTGCTGGGCAGCGGCGAGCGGATCTTCGACGGTGGCGAGGACTTCCCCTTCGAGCCGGTGGAGGTCCTGCACTCGCCGCTCGCGACGCACGTCCGGTACCGGCGGGCCGGGTCCGACGGAGCGGCCGCCCGTGGTTGAGCTCGCCTGGCCACGGCTGGCCGGGCCCCTGTCCCTTCGCCCGCCGACGCCGGAGGACCTCGAGCAGGCCCTCACCTGGCGCAACAGCCCGGAGGTGACGCGCTGGCTGCTGCTGACGGCCGTCGACCCCGAGACCTACACGCGCAACTGGCTCGCGGACGACCCGGACAGCATCGCCGTGACCGCCTGCGTCGACCGGCGGCTCGTGGGGACAGGTTCGCTGTCCATCGGTGGCGCCATGGGACAGGTCCACGCCGGCCGCGACATCTGGAGTCGGGCCCAGGGGGCATCGGGTAGTCCAGCCCTTGGTCGTCTGCCGGGTGAGCGCCTCCACGATCTCAGGAAGCACCGACGACGGTGAGGACGACCACGACACGGCGTACATCTCCTCCCTTCGCCCGAGGTTGTGGACACGTGGCGGCCCGAAGGGGGTGGCCCGAGACTTCGCAAGGGAAACCTCCGCCTCGCAAGGGTTACAAACTCGTGCGATGCCTCTGATTCCCGGGTCACCCGAGAAACGCGGGGCGCGTAGGACGGCGCGCCCCGACGTCACCGCCGGCGGGCAGAGGCGGCCGCGATCGACTCGAGCAGCTCGACGGCGAGCTTCGCGGCCTCGTTGGTCTTGGCGACGGGCGCGGTGAGGGCGACGATGTCGCGCACCGGGTTGGGGTTCGTCAGGCGGAGTCGGCGCACGGTCTTGGGCAGGGACCGGCTCGCGAGGTCGGGCAGGACCGTGATCCCGACCCCGGCCGCGACGAAGGCCGTGGCCGTGTAGTGGTCCTGCGCCTCGACCCGGTACCTCGGCCTGAATCCCGCTGCGCGACACGCACGGTCGACCATGTCCTGGGTGACACCGGCAGAGATGTCATTGCTGATCCACGAGCTGTCGGCGAGCTCGGCCATCTCCACCCGACGCCGCCCGGCCAGCCGGTGGTCCGCTGGCACGAGGGCGACGAAGTGGTCCGTCATCAACGGCGTGACGATGTGGCCGGGACGCGCCGACGTCATCGGGTCGGCCGGGACGACATCGATGTCGACGGGTGGCGACTCGCCCGGCGGGTAGCCCTCGGTGAGCACCATCTGGAGGGTCAGTTCCGGCATCTTCGTCTGGATCCGCTTGGCCAGCTGCGGCATCCACCGGTACCCCGCCGAGGCGAAGTAGCCGATGGAGAGCGACCCGGTACTCCCTTCGCGCAGATCGTCGACGACCGCATCCACCCGCTTGAGCTCGACCATGAGCCGCTCGCTCTCCGCGGCGAGCGTGTGCGCCGCGGGAGTCGGCTCGATCCCGCGCCCGTGGCGGGTGAAGAGTGTGAGGCCGGTCTCCTTCTGCAGCGCCGCGATCTGCTGGCTCACCGCGGACGGGGAGTAGCCCAGGTGAGCGGCGGCGGCGTTGACCGAGCCGGAGGCCATGACGGACAAGAAGATCCGGACCCGGTGCGCATCGACCATGCCGAACACCGTACCCATTGATGAAGCAAAACTGAACGATCATCCAGAAAAGTGAATTGGATAAACATAGTTGATCTCGGCACTATTGATGGCATGAAGAACTGGATGACCTGTCTCAACGCCCTTCGTCCCTCCGCCCGCCGCCACGGGGGCGCCGATGCCCGGCTCCGCTCCGCGAAGTCCGCCCCCGAGTTCCACGAGCCCTACGACCGCCGGATGGCCGACCGCTTCCGACCGCAGCTCTCCACGCGCTGACCGGTCACGTCCGGGGGTGATCCAGCCCGGACGCACGAAGGGAGCCCCGCACCTCATGAGGTGCGGGGCTCCCTTCGTCATGGGCAGGCAGGGTCAGCGCGTGCCGACCTCATCGGTGAGCACGACCGCGCGGCCCGCCTCGAGACGCGCCACCGGCACGCGGAAGGGCGAGCAGCTGACGTAGTCGAGCCCGGCCTGGTGGAAGAAGTGGATCGACTCCGGGTCACCACCGTGCTCGCCGCAGATGCCGGTCTTGAGAGCCGGCTGGGTGTCGCGGCCCTTCTCGACGCCGATCCGCACGAGCTCGCCGACGCCGAGCGCGTCGAGGGTCTCGAAGGGGGAGATCGTCAGGACGCCGTTCTCCAGGTACTTCGGGAAGAAGGCCGTCTCCACGTCGTCGCGGGAGAAGCCCCACGTCGTCTGGGTCAGGTCATTGGTCCCGAAGGAGAAGAAGTCCGCCGTCTGCGCGATCCGGTTGGCGGTGAGGGCCGCTCGCGGCAGCTCGATCATGCACCCGATGGGCAGGTCGAGGGATTGGTTGTGCGCCTCGGCGACCTCGGCGATGATCTCCTCCGCCTGGCGGCGGACGATGACGAGCTCACGGTTGGAGCCGATGAGCGGGACCATGATCTCGGGCCGGGGATCCTTGCCCTCCTCGCGCAGCCGCACGACCGCCTCGGCGATCGCCCGGATCTGCAGGGCGAAGAGGCCGGGGATCTTCAGCCCGAGCCGCACACCCCGCAGGCCGAGCATCGGGTTGGCCTCGTGGCTGGCCCGGACGGCGTCGCGCAGCGTGCGTGCCCGCTCGATCTCCTCGCCACTCTCGCCGCGCTCCTCGGCCAGCGCCACCTGGACGGTGAGGTCGGTGAGGTCGGGGAGGAACTCGTGCAGCGGCGGGTCGATGAGTCGGATCGTCGTCGGCAGCCCGTCCATCGACGTGAGCAGCTGGGCGAAGTCCTCGATCTGCGGCGCGAGCAGCTCGCCGAGCGCGGCCTCGCGCTCCTCGTCGGTCTCGGCGAGGACGACGCGCTCGATCTGCTGGCGCCGCTCTCCGAGGAACTGGTGCTCCGTGCGGCACAGCCCGATGCCCTCCGCCCCACGGTCGCGGGCCCGCTGGGCGTCCTCGCCGGTGTCGGCATTGGCCCGCACCCGCAGGCGCCGGCGCTCGTCCGCGTGGGTGAGCAGGCGGTGGACGGCCTCGACGAGCTCCTTCGTCTCCTCGTCGTCGGAGATCGCCAGGGCCGCGTCCATCCCCTCGGAGATGTAGGTCATCACCGGGGAGTCGACGACGTGGACGTCGCCGAGGAAGACCTCACCCGTCTTGCCGTCGATGGCGAGGGTGTCGCCCTCGCGGACGACGTGCTCGCCGACGCGGATCTCCTTCTTCGCCACGTCGACGACGAGGTCCTCGGCGCCGACGACCGCGCACTTGCCCATGCCCCGGGCGACGACGGCCGCGTGCGAGGTCTTGCCGCCCCGTGCGGTGAGCACGCCGGCTGCGGCGATCATCCCGGGCAGGTCCTCGGGGGAGGTCTCGCGGCGCACGAGGATGACCGAGCCGCCCTCGGCCTGCTTGGCCTCGGCGCTCGCGTTGTCGAAGGCCACGGCGCCGACGGCGGCGCCGGGAGAGGCGCCCATGCCGACGGCGAGGAGGGTGCGCTCGGCCTCCCGGTCGAACTGCGGGAAGAGGAGCTGGTTCAGCTGCTCGCCGGTGACCCGCTCGAGGGCCTCGTCCATGGTGATGAGGGCCTCGTCGACGAGCTGGGTGGCGACGCGGAAGGCGGCGCCGGCGGTGCGCTTGCCGACCCGGGTCTGCAGCATCCACAGCTTGCCGCGCTCGACGGTGAACTCGATGTCGCAGAGGTCCCGGTAATGGGTCTCGAGGCGACGCATGGCGCCCCGCAGCTCCTTGTAGGCCTCCGCGTCGCGGTCCTCGAGGTCGGTCAGGGCGAGGGTGTTGCGGATACCGGCGACGACGTCCTCGCCCTGGGCATTGGGCAGGTAGTCGCCGTAGACGCCGGAGTGGCCGGAGGAGGGGTCGCGGGTGAAGCAGACACCGGTGCCGGAGGTCTCGCCGAGGTTGCCGAAGACCATCGCCTGGACGTTGACGGCCGTGCCGAGGTCGTCGGCGATGCGCTCGCGCCGCCGGTAGAGCTGGGCCCGCTCGGTGTTCCAGCTGCGGAAGACGGCCTCGATGGCCATGTCCACCTGGCGGCGCGGCGTCTGGGGGAAGGGGAAGCCGGTCTCGCGCTCGACGATCACCTTGTACTCGGCGACGATCTGCTTGAGGTGGTCGGCGGTGAGCTCGACATCGGCGGAGACGCCCGCCTCCTCCTTGTGCGCGTCGAGGACGTCGGAGAAGAGCTCGGAGTCGATGTCGAGCACGGTCTTGCCGAACATCTGGATGAGGCGCCGGTAGGAGTCCCACGCGAAGCGCTCGTCCCCCGCGAAGGAGGCGAGCGAGTGGACGGTGTCGTCGTTGAGGCCGACGTTGAGCACCGTCTCCATCATCCCGGGCATGGAGAACTTCGCGCCCGAGCGCACCGAGAGGAGGAGCGGTTCCTCGGAGTCGCCGAGGGTGCGGCCGATGAGGTCCTCGACGTCACGGAGGCGCTGGGTGACCTCCACGCGGACCTCCGGCGGGACCCGCCCCTCGGTGAGGTAGGCGCGGCAGGCCTCGGTCGTGATCGTGAAGCCCGGTGGGACGGGCAGACCCAGCTTGACCATCTCGGCGAGGTTGGCCCCCTTGCCGCCGAGCAGGTCCTTCTGGTCGCGATCGCCCTCGCTGAACATGTGGACGTACTGAATCACCGGGTGCCTCCCTTGCGCGTGCGGACCGACCCACTATGGCAGGGGTCGGCGCAGCGGCCGCCTCCGGTCCGCATGTGCGGAACGCGCCGGGGCTCGTCCGTGGCCCTCAGCTCTGCTCGAGCTCCGCCTTGAGGCGGTCGAGGGTGCGACGGATGTTGCGGCGCTGGTGGTCGGCGAAGAGCTGCCCACCGGTGAGCACCTTGTCGACGACCGAGGCGACGCGGTCCGGCCACCGCCGGTCGTCGATCCACGTCTCGGTGACCTTCGTGCCCCCTTCGACCGCCTCGAAGCGGTAGTCCCACGTCGCGATCCGGGCGGGGACCCGAGGCTTCCTCGCCCCGATGCGATGCACGCGGAAGGCGACGCGCTCGCCGGGGTCGGCGGCGGTGACGGTGCACTCGGTCACCCACGTCGCGCGGCCGCGCCGGTTGCTCCCGACGAAGGAGTCACCCACGGCGACGGGGCCGGAGGACGGACGGGTGGCGCCGGTGTTCTCCGGGCTCCACCGGCCCATCTGGGTCACGTCGGCCACGGCCGCCCAAGCGGCCATCGGCGCGACGGCGATGGTCACGGAGTCGGACACGGTGCGCTGACGCTGCATGCCCTCACGGTGCCACAACGGTCAGTCCAAGGTGGTCCGCCCACGGTGGACGCGAAGGGAGAGGAAGAGGATGAGCAGCCCCGCCGCCGAGAGGCCGGCGCCGACGAGCGACGGTGCCTGCCAGCCCCATCCGGCAGCGAGGACGATGCCGCCGAGCCAGGCGCCGAGGGCGTTGGCGATGTTGAGGGCGGCGTGGTTGCCGGCGGCGCCGAGGGTGCGGGCTCGGCCGGCGACCTCCATGAGGCGCAGCTGGAGGGCGAGGACGAAGGCCGACACCGAGACGGACACGGCGAGGAGGGCGATCCCGGCGGGGACGGCCCAGTCCGCCGCCCACGCGAAGGCGGCGAGGGAGCCGCCGGTGGCGACGGAGGACCACACGAGGGTGCGGAGGACGGAGAGGTCGACGAGCCGGCCGGCGAGGACCGTCCCGAGGAGGCCGCCGGCGCCGTAGATGAAGAGGTAGATCGGGACCGCGTCGGCGGGGAGGCCGGTCTGGTTGCGCAGGATCGGGGAGATGTAGGAGTACATGGCGAAGACGCCGCCGAAGCCGACCGAGCCGACGAGGAGGGTCAGCCACACCTGCGAGTCGCGGAAGGCGGCGAGCTCGCTGCGGACCCGGGCCTCCGTGTCGCCGGGCTGGTGCGGGACGACGGTGGCGACGAGGACGGCGGTGAGGATCCCGATGCCGGCGACGAGCCAGTAGGCCGAGCGCCACCCGGCCTGCTGCCCGAGCCAGGTCGCGAGGGGGACCCCCGCGACGTTGGCGATGGGGATGCCGAGCATGACGCGGCTGACCGCCCAGCCGCCACGCCCCTGCGCGACGATGTCGAAGGCGATGATCGAGGCGATGCCGAAGAAGGCACCGTGCGGGATGCCGGAGACGAAGCGCGCGAGCATGAGCAGCTCGTAACCGGTGGCCAGGGCGCTGAGGGCATTGCCCGCCGCGAAGACGAGCATGAGCCCGACGAGCATGCCGCGGCGGGGGAGCCGGTTGCCGAGGACCGCGATCGTCGGGGCGCCGACGACGACGCCGAGGGCGTAGGCGGAGATCGTGTGCCCGGCTCGCGGGATCGTCGTGTCGATGCCCCCGGCGATCTCCGGGAGCAGTCCCATCGTCACGAACTCGGTGACGCCGATGCCGACGCCCCCGAGCACCAGGGCGGCGAGGGCTGTCCCTGCCCGACCATCGGTGGACGATCGTGCAACCGTGGGGGGCGAAGGGGGATTCACCGATCCATTCTCTCTCACCGTTTGACCGCTCAACAACATTGCCTCTACATTTGTAGATGACTGGTCTACGGAAGTAGAAGACTCGATCAGGAGATCACTCGCATGGCACTTCGCCTCTACCGCCTCGGCCGCTGGTGCGCCACCCACGCCAAGAGCGTCATCGCCGTCTGGCTGCTGCTGCTCGTCGTGGCTGCGCTCGCCGCCGCCGGATTCGGCCGCCCGATGACGAGCGAGATCTCCGTCCCCGGGAGCGACTTCGAGCAGGTGCTCGAGGAGCTCCAGGAGGAGGTGCCCGATGCCGCGGGTGGGTTCGGCACCGTCGTCCTCCACAGCGACGAAGGGGAGTTCACGCCCCAGCAGCGCGAGGCCATCGACGACGTCTTCGCGGAGTGGGAGGAGGTCCCGCACGTCAAGGGTGTCCTCAGCCCCTTCGACAACCAGCGCACCCTCGACGAGTCCCGCAAGGAGCTGGCCTCCGGCAAGTCCGACATTGAGTCGGGCGAGAAGGAGCTCGACCAGGCCTGGGAGAAGATCTCCAAGGGTCAGGGTCAGGTCGACTACGGCGAGTCCTGGATCGAGTACTTCGAGGAGGAGGACCCGGACTCCCCGATGCTCGAGGACATCCGCTCCGACGTCGCCGAGGGCAAGTCCGAGCTGGCCTCCGCGAAGAAGGAGTACCGCAAGGGGCAGCAGGAGCTCGCCGAGGGCAAGGCCTCCTACCGTGACGGCAGCGCGGTCGCGGACGGCGCGGGCAACACCCGCTTCGTCACCGACGACGGCTACGCCTTGACCCAGGTCCAGTTCGACACCGACACGCACTCCGTCGACCCCGAGACCAAGCAGGCCATCCCCGAGATCGGTGAGCAGCTCGAGGAGGCCGGCGTCGACGCCGAGTACAGCGTCGAGATCACCCAGGAGAACTCGCTCGTCGGGCCCGGCGAGGCGATCGGGCTCATGGTCGCTGCCGTCGTCCTGCTCATCGCCCTCGGGTCGGTCGTCGCCGCCGGTCTCCCCATCGCCGGCGCACTGCTCGGCGTCGGGGTCGGTCTCGCAGGTGCGGTCGCGACCACGCACTTCTACGAGATGAACTCGATGACCCCGGCCCTGGCCCTCATGATCGGTCTGGCCGTCGGCATCGACTACGCGCTCTTCATCGTCAACCGGCACCGCAACCAGCTGCTCGGCGGTCACGCGATGACGGACTCGATCGCGCACGCGGTCGGCACGGCGGGCTCGGCCGTGGTCGTCGCCGGCACCACCGTCGCGATCGCGCTCGCCGCCCTCGTCGTCACGCCGGTGCCGCTCCTCGCGCAGATGGGTCTCGTCGCGGCCGCCACCGTCATCGTCGCCGTCACGGTCGCGCTGACCCTCACGCCGGCGCTGCTCCACCTCGCCGGGACACGCGTCCTGTCCAAGCGCGCGTGGGCCAGGGCCGCAGGGTCCTCCGACACGGACGAGGAGCACGGCGCCGGCTATGTCTCCGCAGTGACCAAGCGGCCCGCCCTCGTCGTGGCGGCCGTGGTGCTCCTCTGCGGGATCATCGCCATCCCGGCGCTGTCCCTTCGTCTCGGTCTGCCGGACGGGTCCAGCGAGCCGGCCGACTCCACCGCCCACCAGGCCTACGTCCAGGCCGACGAGCACTTCGGTGCCGGGTCGAACGGGCCCGTCATCGCCGTCGCGTCCCTCGACGACGCCGCGGAGGACGAGGACGCGGTCCTCGCCAAGCAGGCCGAGATCGTCAAGGAGCTCGGCGCCGTCGGCGGTGTCGAGGCGGTCGTGCCCTTCGGCGAGAGCGACGACCGCTCGACCCTCGCCTTCCAGGTCGTGACCGAAGGCGGCCCCGCCGACGCCGAGACCGAGGAGTCGGTGCGGCTGCTCAAGGCCAGCGCCGGCCCGATCGGCGAGACGACGGGGTCCGAGATCGGTCTCACCGGCCAGACGGTGGCCAACATCGAGGTCTCGGAGCAGCTCGCCGCGGCCCTGCCGCCCTACCTCGCCATCGTCATCGGCCTGTCGATCCTGCTCATGACGGTGGTCTTCCGGAGCATCCTCGTCCCGCTCGTCGCGACGGCCGGCTTCCTCCTGTCCGTCGCCGCGTCCTTCGGTGCGACCGTGGCGGTCTACCAGTGGGGTTGGCTCGGCAGCGTCTTCGGCGTCGACGTCCCCGGACCGGTGCTCAGCTTCATGCCGATCATGCTCATCGGTGTCCTCTTCGGGCTCGCGATGGACTACCAGATGTTCCTCGTCTCCGGGATGCGCGAGGCGCACGCCCACGGCGCGGACTCGCACACGGCGGTGCGCACCGGCTTCACCCACGGGGCGAAGGTCGTCCTCGCCGCGGCGCTGATCATGGCCGCGGTCTTCGCGGGCTTCATCTTCGCCCACCTGACGATGATCCGACCGATCGGCTTCGCCCTCGCGGTGGGTGTGCTCGTCGACGCGCTCATCGTGCGGATGACCCTCACCCCGGCCGTGATGCACCTGCTCGGCGACGCCGCGTGGTGGATGCCGCGGTGGCTCGACCGGATCCTGCCCGACCTCGATGTCGAGGGGACGTCCCTCGAGGCGCAGGGCACCCGCGTGGAGGCGGACGAGCCGCAGCCCCAGTCCGTAGGGTCGTCGACATGACGTCTGTGACCGGCAATGCCCCGCTCCTCGAGAGCACGACCGAGATCGACGCCACCCCTGAGGCGGTGTGGGCCGTCATCACCGACCCGCGGGCCCTCGGCGGCCTGAGCGACCAGGTGCTGCGTACCCACGTGGTCGGCACCGCGCCCATCGGCCGCGGCACGCGCACGATCAACATCAACCGCCGTGGCCCGCTCGTGTGGCCCACGCGCGCCAAGGTCATCCGCTTCGAGCGGCCGCGTGACTACGCCTTCCGGATCAAGGACAACGCGAGCACCTGGTCCTTCGCGCTCGAGCCCACCGCCACCGGCGGCACCCTGGTCACCCACCGCCGGGAGGCGGCCGAGGGCACGACGAAGGTCTCGCAGCTCCTGCAGGACAAGGTCCTCGGTGGCGTCGCGGACTTCGACCGCGAGATGGAGGCCGGGATGGCCGTCACCCTGCAGCGGCTCAAGGCCGTCCTCGAGGGACGCTGAGGCGTCGCGCCGGCCGAGGGGCGAAGGGGGGGAGGCCCCCCTTCGCCCCTCGTGCACTCCCCCCGGTCACATGGGTACTTCTCCCCATCGACCCGTCTGTCGGGTGCTCATAGATTCTTCGGTGTCGGCAGGTGACCGGGGGGAACCACCAGCTGATGTGCTCCGTGGTCCGCAGGGGGATCACGGAGCCGACGAAGGCGGGACTTCGCAGGGGAAAGTCCCGCCTTCGTCGTGTCCCACGGGGTGATCGGTCCGCCTGATCGCGGGAGGTGCCGTCGGGCTCGCCGCTACCGGTTCGGCCGGGCGTGTGTGACGATTTGTGCATGGCCTACCCTCCCAGCGGTCCCAACGTCCCTCCGCCGCCCGGCGGTTCGTACGGCGGTCAGCCCTACGGATCCCAGCCCGGGCAGGGCTACGGGGGCGCCCCCGGGCAGGGGGGACCGGCCTACGGCCAGCCCGGACAGGGCTACGGCGGTCAGGGCTACGGCGGCCCGGGTGGACCCGGTGGCCCGGGTGGGCCCGGAGGTCCGAATGGGCCCGGCATGTCGGGCCAGCCGCCGAAGAAGGGGCTGAGCGGCGGGGTCATCGCCGCCATCGCCGGTGTGGTCGGCCTCGTGCTCCTCATCTGCTGCGTGGGTGGCTTCTTCCTCTACCAGAACAACCAGGACGACGACGGGGACGCGACCTCGACGAGCGAGACCTCTGAGGAGCCGACGGACGAGGACCCCACCGACGAGGACCCCACGGAGGACCCGACGGACGAGGACCCCACCGACGAGCCGACCACGGACGAGGACCCCACCGAGGACCCGACGACCGACGAGCCGACCGACGACACGGACACCAGCACGGACGCGCCGACCGGCGGCGGCACCTCGGTCGACTTCCCGAGCTCCTACGACGGCTGGGTCAACAACACCCCGTCGAGCACCACCCTCGCCAGCTATGCCAAGGGCAGCGACCGCTTCAGCGTCATCGCCTCCAACTACCTCCGCCCCTCGAACTACGAGCAGCTGTGGGACGACGTCAACACCTACGGGGACGTCTCCTGCGGGCAGCGGGCGAGCCAGGGGGACAGCGTGTACTGCACCGCGGAGAAGAACGAGTCGACCTTCCTCGCGACCTCCTCCAACCTGAGCGAGGACGAGCTGGCGGACGCACTGCAGGGCATGCTCGACGAGCTGTGACCCGTGGCGTTCTAGGCTGGGAGTCATGCCCCGCCACGTCACGACCACCATCGAGGAGGGCGTCGCGCACCTGCGGCTGGCCCGACCCGACAAGCTCAACGCCCTCACCCTGGAGATGCTCGACGACCTCGTCGCCGCCGCTCGAGGGCTGAGCAGCGACCGACGCCTGCGGGCGGTCATCGTCTCCGGCGAGGGTGCCGCCTTCTGCGCCGGCCTCGACTTCGGCTCCGCGATGAAGGACCAGAAGGGGATCCTCCGCCGCTTCGTCCCGCGCCCGTGGACCGGCACCAACGTCTTCCAGGAGGCGGCGTGGGCCCTGCGGCGCCTCGAGGTCCCGGTCATCGCCGCCGTGCACGGTCACTGCCTCGGCGGTGGTCTGCAGATCGCGCTCGCCGCCGACTTCCGCATCACCCACCCGGACGCGACGTGGTCCGTCCTCGAGGCCCGCTGGGGCATCATCCCCGACATGTCGGGCGTCCATGCCCTGTCCCAGCTCGTGGGGATCGACGTGGCGAAAAAGCTGACGATGACGGCAGAGAAGGTCCCCGGCACCCGGGCCCGGGAGATCGGCCTGGCGACCGAGGTGGCCGAGGACCCGCTCGCCGCGGCCCACCTCCTGGCGGACGAGCTGGCCACCCGGTCACCCGATGCCCTCGCCAGCGCCAAGCGGCTCTTCGACGGCACCTGGCATGCGGGGCCGCGACGGACCTTCGCCCGGGAGCGGATCGAGCAGCTGGGTCTGCTCTTCGGCCCCAATGCCCGACAGGCACGGGTGGCGAATGCCGAGCGTAGAGCGCCGGAGTACCTGCCCCGGAGCCGGAGGCTCGTCCGTTGAGCGACGAGGCACCCCCTGCAGGATTTCTCCCCATCGAGCCCGAGGGGCTCCCCGAGGGGTGGTCGAGCCGCGCCCCGGAGGAGTCGGACGTCGACGCCCTCGTCGCGCTGGTCAGCGCCGAGAAGCGCGCCATCGAGGGCTCCGGCCTCGTCGAGGCGGAGGTCATCGCGGGCGAGGCCGTCGGCCAGGGCGCGTGGACCCGCCGTCAGGTCGTGGTCCTCGACGAGCAGGCGCGGATCCGGGTGTGGGCCCGGGTCCATGACCGGGCCGCCGGGCGGACGAATGTCGACCTCACGGCCGATCCCGAGCTGGACCGCGAGCAGGAGCAGGCCCTCGCCGGCATCCTCCTCGCGTGGGCGGAGGAGGTCGCCTTCACGATCGCGCGGGGCCGCGGCCTCGGCGGGACCCGGCTGGACGTGTCCGTCCACGAGGACGACGACCGGCTGCGCTCGATGCTCAGTCCCGCCGGCTACCACCTCGCGCGGACGTGGAAGCAGATGACCCGCCGCTGCGAGGCGGGGGACGAGGACCTCGTCACGACCCATCGAAGGGAGGGGGTCGAGGTCCGCAGGGTCGCCAAGCGGGAGGACGGGACCCCCGTCGCCGCCGACCTGCAGGCCGTGTACCGGATGATCGAGGAGTCCTTCGCGGACCACTTCAACTCCTACCGCGAGTCCTTCCCGGAGTTCCTCGCGCGGCTGCGCGAGGCGCCCGGGCACCGGTGGGACCACTGGTGGATCGCCGACATCGACGTCGACGGTCAGTGGGTCCCCGGCGGCGCCGTGGCCGCCCTCGTGCTGCCGGAGGACGAGAGCGGGGTCGAGGGGACCTACATCGACTACATCGGCGTGCACCGGATGGCCCGCGGCCGCGGGGTCGCCAAGTCGCTGCTCCACACCGTCCTCGCGGACGCGGCGCGGCGTGGCCGCAACCGGGTCTCGCTCGAGGTCGATGCCGACAGCCCGACCGGGGCGGACGGACTCTACGAGTCCATGGGGTGGGTCACCGGCCACCGGACCGAGTCCTGGCACAAGGACATCCGGCTCGAGGGCACCGACGACCCCGTGCCCCAGGCCAGGCTCGACGGCTGAGCCCCGGGCCGGACGGCGTCAGTCGAGTCGCCGGGTCTCGATGGTGAAGTCGTGCGCCCGCAGCCGGTCCACGAGGTGGCCGTCGAGGGCGACGGCCGGGGTGAGCACGCCCCCTTCGCTCTGCAGGTCGTCCTCGGCGAGGCAGAGCGCGGACTGGCCGAGCATGATCGCCGTGCCGTTGTAGCCGGGGTCGGCCTCGGCGGCGACGGTCGTGGCGTACTTGACCCCGCTCGTCGTCGTTGCGACGACCTCCATGAGGAAGCGGCCGTTGGCCCGGGTCTCCTCGCTGGGGCCCTCGCCGGGCTCCGGCAGGGCTCGGTCGAGCAGCGAACGCGTCGGGCCGAAGGACATCCCACCGATGACGCCGAGGAGCCCGGCAGTGGTGCCCGCCGCCCGGACGGGGGACATCATCCTCGATCCGAAGTCGGTCACCTCGTGGTAGCGGAAGGCCCGGCCGTAGCGCCACCCCAGGAGGGCATTGCTGCGGCGGACGACGCGGGTGTTGTACGACGCCATGACGAAGGGGC
This sequence comes from Candidatus Janibacter merdipullorum, assembly GCA_019116945.1. Classification (GTDB taxonomy): domain Bacteria; phylum Actinomycetota; class Actinomycetes; order Actinomycetales; family Dermatophilaceae; genus Janibacter; species Janibacter merdipullorum. The sequence goes on from DXAR01000058.1 coordinate 14,114, forward strand.
CGGTCCAGTGGCCGTCCTCGGTGCGCCGCACCGGGAGCCGAGAACCGATGGCCCGCAGCCGCCGGGTCCGCTCCGACGTCGGCGCCTCGGGGGTCGTGGCCACCCGGTCGGCGCGCGTCGGCTCGTTGGCCCGGTCCGGGCTGAGGCCGTACGGGTCGTTGATGGCGCGGCGGTCCTCGACCGACTCGCGGGCGGCGATGGTCTGCTGACGCATCGAGGCGATCGTCCCCCCGGACAGCCCGCCCTTGAGCCGGCGGACGAAGAGGACGGTGTCGGCGAGCTCGCCGGCCCCGTCCTCGGCCGCGACGCGGGCGGTCTCGAGGACGCCGAGGTCGGAGGGGATGGAGTCGAACCCGCACGAGTGGACGATCCGGGCCCCGCTCCGGTGGGCGACGTCGTGGAAGGCGTCCGCGGTGTCCCTGACGAAGAGCACCTCGCCGGTGAGGTCCGCATAGTGCGTGCCGGCGAGGCTGCAGGCCTTGACGAGCTCTCGGCCGTGCAGCGCATACGGGCCGACCGTCGTGACGAGGACCCGCGTCGAGCCCGCGAGGTCGGCGCACGCTGCCGGGTCGGTGACGTTGACGAGGACGCGCGGCCAGGATGCCGCCGCGCCGCCGAGCTCGGCCGCGACGGCGTCGAGCTTGGCGCGGGAGCGGCCGGCGATCGCGATCCGGAGGCCCTCCGGGGCGTGGTCCCGCAGGTGTGCCGCGGTGAGGCGCCCGACGAATCCGGTGGCACCGACGAGGACGATGTCGTAGGTGCGATCCTCCGTGGATGAAGTCATGAGTTGACCCTAACCGTTGGGAGTCAACGCTTCTGCCGTTCCTCCGGTTGGGGGTCTTCCGTCGACGCGGGTCCTTCGGTAGACATGGGGACAGGGACGGCGCTGCACGGCGCCGCCCACCGACAGCAAAGGAGTAGCACCATGACGCAGCCTCCGAACGAGACGCCCGACCTGCCCGAGGAGGCCATCGGGGGAGTGCCCACCGGAGCCCATGTGGGTGACGCCGGGGCCGACGGCGGCGCCGATGGTGGTGCCGGAGATGGCGGTGCCGACGGCGGCGCTGGTGACGGCGGTGCTGACGGTGGCGCTGGTGATGGCGGCGCTGACGGTGGTGCCGGTGACGGCGGCGCCGATGGTGGCGCCTGAGTGAACCGCTCCTCCGAGGCCGGTGCACCCCAGCGGTGCACCGGCCTCGAGCGCATCCTCGACCTCGATCTCGTCGGTCTGGCCGACATCTGGGGCCGAGAGCCCCGCTACGTCGCCGCCCGCGAGCGGACCTTCGACGACCTCCTCAGCGTGGCCGACGTCGACGAGCTGCTCTCGTGGCGCGGCCTGAGGACCCCCTTCCTCCGGGTGGCCAAGGACGGGCAGACCCTGCCGGACGACGACTTCACGCGCGGTGGCGGCGTGGGCGCGGCCGTCGCCGACCAGCTCGACGACACGGCCCTGCTCCGCCTCTTCGCCGAGGGTCACACCCTCGTCCTCCAGGGGCTGCACCGGACCCATGCGCCGATCCTCGAGCTCACCCAGGCGCTCGCCGCAGACCTCGGGCACCCGGTTCAGGCCAATGCCTATGTCACGCCCGCGCAGAGCACCGGCTTCGCTGCCCACTACGACGTCCACGACGTCTTCGTCCTGCAGACCACGGGGCAGAAGCGCTGGCGCCTGCACGCCCCGGTCCACCCGCACCCCCTTCGGAACCAGCCGTGGGACCAGCGCAAGGACGCGGTCGCGGCCGCAGCGCAGGACGACCCACACACCGACGTCACGCTCTTGCCGGGCGACGTCCTCTACATCCCCCGGGGATGGTTGCACTCGGCCACGGCTCTCGGTGGCGTGAGCATCCACGTCACCCTGGGCGTGCACGTCTGGCACCGCGGCCACCTCGCGGAGGCCCTCGTCGACGAGGCGCGAAGGGCGGTGTCCGCCACCGCTGCTCAGCGCACCTCCCTTCGCCCCGGGGTGGACGTCGGGGACGCTGCCGACATCGGCGACGACCTCGAGCAGGTGCGCGAGGCGCTGCTCGAGGCGTTGGCGCAGGTTGACGGCGAGCGCGTCGCCGCCACGATCGAGGCGCGACACCGGTCCGGGCAGCGGCCCGCCCCCATCGCCCCCGTGACGACGGTCGAGTCCGCTGACGCCCTCGCCGGGACGGACGTGCACCCCCGGGCGCACCTGCGGGCGAGAGTCGTGCGGTCCGGGGACCGGCCGGTCCTCGTCTCGCGAGCCGGCCGGCTGGAGCTCGCCGACGACGAGGTGCCCCCGGTCCGTCGTTGGCTCGACGGCGACGGGGGTCTCGACCCGGCTCTGGCCCGCCGGTTGCTCCTCTCGGGGGTGGCGACGCTCGCCACCCCCGAGACGTAAGGTCGGCCACATGACCACGCCCGCCCCGACGCAGCGCTTCCGCTGCTCGATCGCTGCCCGCGAGCGCGGGGACGTGCCCGTCGGTACGGCGGTGCCCGCCCCATACTGGATGCTCGTCGGGCACCCCGGTCCGTGGCCCCCGAAGCCGATCGCCACGGAGCCGCTCACCGAGGTCGCCGCTGAGCTCTCGGCGCGACTCAACGCCGTCGGCGCCCGGCTCCAGCTCATCCGGCGGCACGGGCGGCAGGGCGACACCTCCGATCCCAGTGCAGGGCAGTCGGGTCGGCTCGAGGAGGGTGACGCCCCGGAGCAGCCGGTCTTCCTCGTCGACGTGCGCCGTGGGCTCGTCGGCCGGGCGACGTGGCGCGAGCCCTCGGACCTCGTCGCGATCGCCGAGCGCTTCGACGACCTGCCGGACCCGACGACCGAGCCGCTCTTCCTCGTGTGCACCCATGCCCGCAAGGACGTGTGCTGCGCCATCGACGGCCGGGTTGTGGCCGCCGTCCTCGACGACGTCCTCCCCGGAGCGGTGTGGGAGACGACCCACCTCGGCGGGGACCGCTTCGCCGGCAACGTGGCGATCCTCCCCGAGGGATCGATGTACGGTCGCCTCGACGGGGACGTCGCACCGGAGGTGGTCCTTGGCCACCTCGACGGACGGGTCGACCTCGACCGCTGGCGCGGACGCTCGTCCTGGTCGCCGGCCGCCCAGGTCGCCGTCCACGCGCTGCTCGGCGAGCTGGGCGGGCGCCTGGACGAGGTTCCCGACCCGGTCGTCACCGCCCTCGACCAGCACCGCTGGCAGGTCGACGTCGACCTGGCTGGCGCGACCCACCGGAGGGTCGTCACCCGCACGATGAGCGAGGCGCACCAGCTGACGTGCACCGGCGGGAGCAAGCCCCAGGCCCTCTTCGAGGTCGTCCAGGCCTGACTCCTGCGACGTGCTACATGTGCTTGACGTCACAACGCAGCGCATGTTGATATTTCGGCGGGGTCGCCCCCTTCGGCGATCTCGGATCACAGAGCCGTAATCCGCCGCGACCGGGAGGCTGCCCATGGACACCCCGCTCTTCGCCCCGCCGCGCATCCGCCGTGAGGAGAGGCCCGATGGCTCGGTGCTGCTCACGTCCGAGCAGCCGCTCGGGGATCACCCGGCCACCGTGATGCACTCCTTCCGCGCGTGGGTCGAGCGCGACCCCGACCACGTCCTCGTGGGCGAGCGCGACGGCGACGGTGCCTGGCGGGAGGTCACCTACGGGGAGGCCGATGCGGCGATCCGCTCCATCGGCCAGGCGCTGCTCGACCTCGGGCTCGGCCCGGATCGGCCCCTCCTCATGCTCTCCGGCAACGGCGTCGCCCACATGCTCACGGCCATGGGCGCCCTCGGCGTGGGCATCCCCATCGCCCCGACGAGCGTGGCCTACTCGCTCCTGTCCCGGGACCACGCGCGGATCCGGCAGATCGCCGAGCTCATCACCCCCGGCGCGGTCTTCGCCGAGGACGGTGACGCCTTCGACGAGGCCATCGGCTCCCTGGGTGACCTCCCGCGGATCGTCGTCGAGGGGCCGGGCGAGCACACCCTCGAGGAGCTGCAGGCCGTGGCGGCCACCCCCGCCGTCGACGAGGCCTTCGCCACGATGACCGGTGACTCGCTGGCCAAGATCCAGTTCACCTCCGGGTCGACCGGATCCCCGAAGGGGGTCCAGGTCACCCACGGCATGTGGGCGGCGAACCAGCAGATGATGCGCGAGGTCTGGCCCTTCCTCGAGGAGGAGCGACCGGTCATCGTCGACTGGCTCCCGTGGAGCCACACCTTCGGCGGCAACCACAACGTGGGCATGGTCCTCGTCAACGGAGGCACGCTCTACATCGACGGGGGCCGCCCCGCCCCAGGGGCCTTCGACACGACCCTGCGCAATGTCGCCGACCGGCCGCCGACGATCTACTTCAACGTGCCGGCCGGGTTCGCCCAGCTCGTGCCCGCGCTCGAGGCGGACCCCGACTTCGCGCGGACCTTCTTCTCCCGGCTGCGGCTGCTCTTCAACGCGGCCGCCGCCCTTCCGGCCAACCTGCGTGAGCGGCTGCGGGCCGTGGCGGAGAGGACGACCGGCCACCAGGTCGCCATCACGGGGTCGTGGGGGCTCACCGAGACCGCGCCCGCGGTGACCAATGCCCACTACGACTTCGACGAGTCGGACAACATCGGCGTCCCGCTCCCCGGGGCCGAGGTGCTGCTCGCGCCTGACGGCGATGCCTACGAGATCCGCGCGCGCGGGCCCATGGTCACCCCCGGCTACATGCACCGGCCCGACCTCACCGAGGCGGCCTTCGACGAGGAGGGCTTCTACCGCACGGGCGACGCGGTGACCCTCGCCGATCCGGACGACCCTGACCGCGGGCTGCTCTTCCGGGGCCGGCTCGCGGAGGACTTCAAGCTCGACACCGGCACCTTCGTCCGCGTCGGTGCCGTGCGCACGGCACTCCTGTCCTCCTGCCCGCTCCTCGGCGACGCCGTCATCACCGGGGAGGGGGCCTCCGAGGCCGGAGCCCTCGCGTGGACCAATGCGGCCGAGGTCGAGCGGGTGCTCGGCCGGGCGCCGACCGTCGACGGCGAGGTCATCGCCGACGCCGAGCTGGCCGGGCACATCGCCGCGGCCCTCGCCGAGCACAACGCGCGGGCCGGGTCCGCTGGCCAGATCCGTCGCCTCCTGCTCATGTCCGCGCCGGCGGACCTCGACTCGGGCGAGATCACCGACAAGGGGTACGTCAACCAACGCAAGGTCCGCGGCCTCCGCGGTCACCTCGTCGAGCGCCTCCACGCCGACGACGACAGCGCCGTCATCACCCCCGCGAGGAGTGCCTCATGAAGCTCACTGATACCGCGATTCCCGCGGGGATGGTGTGGTCCTCTCCCTTCGCCAAGTGGCAAGGAAGCTTGTCGGGGGTGTCGAGCCTGGATCTCGCTGCGGCGGTGACCACGCGGGCCCTGGCGGACAGGGGCGTGGCACCCGGGGAGCTGTCCGGGCTGGTCCTGGGGTGGTCGGTGCCGCAGCCGGACATCTTCTACGGCGCCCCGCTGCTCGCGGCCCGGATCGGCGCCGAGGGGATCAGCGGACCGATGGTCAGCCAGGCGTGCGCGACCTCGGTGGCTGCGCTCCAGGCGGCCGCTGCGTCCCGGTCCGGCGACGACGTCGAGCTCGTCGTGACGACCGACCGCACGAGCAACGGGCCGACCCTCGTGTACCCGAACCCGGGCGGGCCCGGCGGCTCGCCGAGGACGACCCACTGGGTCCTGGACAGCTTTGCGAAGGACCCGTGGGCGGGCCGGGGCATGCTCGCGGCCGGTGACCTCGTCGCGAGCGAAGGGGGGTTCACCCGCGAGCAGGCCGATGCCCTGACGGTGCTCCGTGGGGAGCAGTACGCCACCGCTCTGGCCGACGACCGGGCCTTCCAGCGTCGGTACATGGTGCCGGTCGAGGTCGGCAGCGGTCGCCGTGCGATCACCCTGGAGGCCGACGAGGGGGTCCGACCGGCCGAGCAGGAGGCCATCGCCCGCCTCGAGACCGTCGACCCGGAGGGGGTCCACACCTTCGCGTCGCAGACCCACCCGGCCGACGGGTGCGCCGGCGCCGTCGTGACCTCGACGGCGCGGGCCCGTGAGCTCTCCGGTGGCGAAGGGGTGGTGAGCCTCCTGGCGACCGGGGCCGCACGGGTGGGCCGGTCGCGGATGCCCGAGGCCCCGGTCCCCGCGGCGCGGGCAGCGCTGGAGACCGCCGGCCTGACGATCGAGGACGTCGATCTGGTGACGACGCACAACCCCTTCGCCGTCAACGACCTCTACTTCTCGCGGGAGACCGGCTACCCGCTGGAGCGGATGAATGTCCGCGGGTCGAGCCTCGTCTTCGGGCACCCGCAGGGCCCCACGGGGATGCGCTCGATCGCCGAGCTCGTGGAGGAGCTGCGCCTGCGTGGTGGGGGTACCGGTCTCTTCACCGGGTGCGCCGCCGGTGACACCGGGATGGCCCTCGTCGTCCGGGTCGAGGACTGAAGCCGGCGCAGGGGCCCCCTCGGTACCGACTATCCTCGGGCACCATGACGACGACGCCTCAGACGAGCATGGCAGCAGACGATCACCTGACCGAGTGGGCCGACCGGCAGGCCAAGGCCGAGGCGATGATCCCGATCGTGGGTCGCCTCTACCGAGAGCACGGCGTGGTCACCTCGATCCACGGCCGCACCCTCCTCGGCCAGTCCCCGACGGACATCCTCAAGGCGCACCGCTTCGCCCGTCGGGTCGACGTCGAGCTGACCCTGGACGACACCCTCCCGATGCTCGAGGCCCTCGCCGGCCTCGACCTCGCCCCGGCCTCCGTCGACATCGCGCGGCTCCACCGCCGGCGGCTCGAGACCGGACCCGAGGCGCCGCTCGATGACTTCCTCCGCGCCGAGCTCGCCGACGTCGTCGGCGGCGGTGAGGGTGGGGGCCGGCCCGGCACGACGGACGTCGTCCTCTACGGCTTCGGCCGCATCGGCCGGCTGCTCGCCCGCATCCTCATCGAGCACGCCGGCGGCGGTCACGGGCTGCGCCTGCGCGCCATCGTCGTCCGCAAGGGCTCCGAGAACGACCTCGCCAAGCGGGCCAGCCTGCTGCGCCGCGACTCGGTGCACGGCTCCTTCTCCGGCACGATCACCGTCGACGAGGACAAGGGCACGATCCTCGCCAACGGCACGCTCATCCAGGTCATCTACTCCGACAACCCAGCGAGCGTCGACTACACCCAGTACGGCATCGAGGACGCAATCGTCGTCGACAACACCGGCAAGTGGCGCGACCAGGAGGGCCTGTCCCAGCACCTCGAGTGCCCCGGGGTCTCGCGGGTGCTCCTCACCGCCCCGGGCAAGGGCGGGCTGCCCAACATCGTCAGCGGCATCAACGACGCGATGATCGGTGATGACGCGATCGTCAGCGCCGCCTCGTGCACGACCAATGCGATCGTCCCGACCCTCAAGGTGGTCAACGACGAGTACGGCGTCGTCGGTGGTCACATCGAGACCGTCCACGCCTTCACCAACGACCAGAACCTCATCGACAACTTCCACAAGGGTGAGCGCCGCGGCCGGTCCGCCGCGCTCAACATGGTGCTCACCGAGACCGGTGCGGCCAAGGCGGTCTCCAAGGCGCTGCCCGAGCTCGAGGGCAAGCTCACCGGCAATGCGGTGCGCGTGCCCACCCCCAACGTCTCGATGGCGATCCTCAACCTCACCCTCGAGAAGCCGGTCGAGCGCGACGAGCTCAACGACTTCCTCCGTCAGGCCTCGCTCTACGGTGACCTGCACAAGCAGCTCGACTTCATCGACAGCCCCGAGGTCGTCTCCACGGACTTCGTCGGCAACCGTCACGCGGGCATCGTCGACGGTCGCGCGAGCATCGCCGCCGGCGACCGGGTCGTCCTCTACGTCTGGTACGACAACGAGTTCGGCTACTCCTGCCAGGTCGTGCGTGTCCTCGAGGAGATGGCCCAGGTCCACCCGCCGGCCTTCCCCGCGGTCTGACCCAATCTTGCTACCGGTGAGTAGCAAGGTCTAGTCTCACCGCATGGATGCAGACGCCATTGTCGTGGGCCACGGGCTGGCCGGTCTCGTTGCTGCCGCGGAGCTCGCCGACGCCGGTCGCAGGGTCCTCGTCGTCGACCAGGAGAGCGAGGCCAACCTCGGAGGTCAGGCGCACTGGTCCTTCGGCGGGCTCTTCTTCATCGACAGCCCCGAGCAGCGGCGCATGGGCATCAAGGACTCGACCGACCTGGCCGACTCCGACTGGATGAACACTGCCGGCTTCGACCGGGACGAGGACCACTGGCCACGGCAGTGGGCGCAGGCCTACCTCGACTTCGCCGCGGCGGAGAAGCGGGCATGGCTGCACGAGCAGGGCATGCGCTGGTTCCCCATCGTCGGCTGGGCTGAGCGCGGCGACGGCTCCGCGCACGGGCACGGCAACTCCGTTCCCCGCTTCCACATCACGTGGGGGACCGGACCGGGTGTCCTCGCCCCCTTCGTCCGTCGGGTGCAGGAGGCCCGCGAGCGGGGCCTGGTGACCTTCGCCCACCGCCACCGGGTGGACGAGCTCATCGTCGAAGGGGGCGCCGTCACCGGCGTCCGTGGCGCCCGGCTGGCGGACGACCCCGCAGAGCGGGGCGTGGCGACCAACCGCGACAGCGTGGGCGGCTTCGAGTTGCGCGCCCCGGTCGTCCTCGTCGCCTCCGGCGGCATCGGCGGCAACCACGACCTCGTCCGGGACAACTGGCCCGAGCGCCTCGGCACCCCGCCAAAGCACATGATCACCGGCGTGCCGGCGCACGTCGACGGCCGGATGATCGGAATCACCGAGGCGGCCGGAGGTCGGCTCATCAACCGTGACCGCATGTGGCACTACGTCGAGGGCATCCAGAACCACTCGCCGATCTGGGACCGGCACGGCATCCGCATCCTGCCCGGCCCGAGCTCCATGTGGCTCGACGCCGAGGGCAACCGCCTGCCCGCACCGCTCCTCCCCGGCTACGACACCCTCGGGACGCTCGCCCACCTGCGCGCGACCGGGCACGACCACTCGTGGTTCATCACCAACCGCTCGATCGCCGGCAAGGAGTTCGCCCTCTCCGGCTCGGAGCAGAACGAGGACCTCACCGGCAAGGAGATCGCCGGAGTGGTCCGCAAGCGCTCGCTCGCCGACATCACGCCGTCGATGCAGGCCTTCCTCGACAAGGGGGCCGACTTCGTCCAAGCGGACACCGTCGAGGAGCTCGTCGCGCGGATGAACGAGCTCGTCGAGGAGGGCGAGCCCCGGCTCGACGCCGCCCACGTCCAGCGGCAGGTCGCTGAACGTGACGGCCAGCTGGACAACCCCTACTCCAAGGACGCGCAGATCGCCGCGATGCGCGTCGCCCGCTCGTACATCGGCGACAAGATCTCCAAGCGCGCCTACCCGCCGCACAAGCTGCAGGACCCGAAGAAGGGGCCGCTCGTCGGGGTCAAGCTGCACATCCTCTCCCGCAAGACCCTCGGCGGATTCGAGACCGACCTCTCCGCGCGGGTGCTCGGCCACGACGGCGAACCGATCCCCGGTCTGTACGCCGCCGGGGAGGCCGCGGGCTTCGGCGGTGGCGGGCTGCACGGCTACCGCGCCCTCGAGGGGACCTTCCTCGGCGGCTGCATCTTCTCCGGACGGACCGCCGGCCGGGCGATGGGCGCCGAGATCGGGGACTGAGCCCGTTCACTGCGACATCGGTGCCCACCGGCACTAGGGTGTCCCCCCGACAAGGGGGATCCATCCATGTGGGCAGCGTTGCGCCACCGCAAGGGGCAGGCGATCGCCCTTGCCCTCGTGTCCGCGCTCGTAGCCACGTGCGCGGTCTTCGCCCCGGTCTTCGCCCGGAGCATCGACCAGGCCCTGCTGCGGGTCCATGTCGTCGACGCCGGCCCCGAGACGAGCGCGACGACGCTCTCCCTGGCCCGCACCCAGTCCGACGACGCGGTGCTCCCTCCGGAGGTCGCCGGGCTCGTCCCCGATGACCTGGCCGCGGTCTCCGACGAGCCCATCTCGGGCATGCGGAAGGGGACCGAGGTCGTCCCCCAGGAGGGCAAGCTCCCCTCGCCCGTCGTCCTCCGGACCCGCTCGGACGTCTGCGAGCACCTCGAGATCGCCGGTCGTTGCCCCCGGGCCGCGGGGGAGATCGTCGTCTCGTCGGCAGACGCCGAGGCGTGGGGCTGGAAGACCGGGACGAGGCTCGAGGTCCCCCAGGAGAAGAAGGAGCCCTTCGCGCCGGAGCCGCGCCCGGTCGAGCTGACCGTCGTCGGCGTCTACGAAGCCCCTGCCGACGAGCCCCGCTACTGGCTGGGCGACCGGCCCGACGGCAAGTCGGGCCTCCCGAACACCGACCGGGAGAACGTCCCGGGCGTCGACGACCTCATCACGACGGAGAAGACCTTCGTCGACGCGTTCCCGCGCGCCTCCGCCGTGGTCGTCCTGCCCCTCGACCCCGAGGCGGCCACCCTCGAGTCCCTGCCGCGGGCGGCCTCGGCCACGACCACGCTCGGCGAGGAGAACCCCGCGCTCGAGGTCGGCGAGTCCGCCGGCGAGCTCGTGGACGGCGTCGCCGCGGGGCAGGACCAGACGGCCGTCATCGTGCCCTTCGTCATGGTGCAGCTCGCGCTGCTGTCGGTCCTCGTGCTCTTCCTCGTCGCCCGGGCCGCCGTCGACCAACGTCGGCACGAGGTGGCGCTCGCGCGCCTGCGCGGTCACTCCCGCCGAGGCGCGCGACGGCTGCTCCTCACCGAGCTGGTCACCCCGGTGCTCCTCGGGCTGCCGCTCGGTGTCCTCACCGCACTGGGCCTCGCCGTCGTCGTCCGGAGCCTCATGCTGCCCGCGGACCTCCCCTTCGAGGTCCCGCTCGGCGTCCTGCCCTGGCTCCTCGGGGCGCTCCTGCTCTCCGTGCTCGCGGTGTACCTCGCCGCTCGACCCGTGCTGCGCGAACCGGTGGGGGACCTGCTGCGGTCGGTCTCGCCCGGTGCCGCCGGTGGCTCCGTCGTCGTCGACACGGTCGTCGTCGTGCTCGCCGGCCTCGGCGCACTCGGGCTGGCGACGGGCGCCCTGAGTGGACCCGGAGCACTCGCCGCGCCGACGCTCCTGGCCATCGCCGTCGGCGTCCTCGCTGCCCGCCTCGTGCCCCACCTCGCCTCGCTGACGGCCCGCCGGGCCATGCGGCGCGGTCGGGTCGCGGTGACCCTCGCGGGGCACGGCATCGGGCGCCGACCCGCGGCCCGCCGGGTGCTCGTCGTGACGACCGTCGCCACCGCCATCGCGGTCTTCGGGGCCAATGCCGTCGTCGTCGCGGAGGACAACCGCCGCGCCCGCGCCGAGCTCGAGACCGGTGCGCCGGCCGTGATGTCGGTCGACGTCACGAAGACCCCGCAGCTCCTCGAGGCCGCCGACGCCCTCGACGAAGAGGGGGTCGAGGCGTCCCCGGTGGCCGTGATCCATCCGCGCTCGGCCGACTCCGCAGCGACGATCGCGGTCGACCCGGACACGCTGGGGGAGGTGGCCCACCCCGACACCGTGGAGGGGCTCGACCTCGACGCCCTCGCGCTCCCGGAGCAGGAGCCGATCCGGATCCCCGGCGAGACGGCGACAGCGTCAGTCGAGTGGGACCTCGAGGCCTCGGGCGACGGCGAGCCCCCGACGCTCTCGGTGGAGATGACGACCCCGTCCGGCGACGACCGCGCCGAAGACATCGCCACCCTCGGTCCGGGGTCGAGCGGCCGGACACGCATCGACGAGAACCTCTACTGCGAGGACGGCTGCCGGCTCTCCGGCCTGAGCGTCGCCACCTCCGGCAGCCCCGGGAGCCGGATCAGTGGCACCGTGACGATCCGCGGGCTCGAGGTCGACGGCACCCCCCTCCCGGTCACCGGTGAGGACACGTGGGTCTCCACCCGCTCCGAGGGTGGGACCGGCATCGACGTCGCGACGAAGGGGGACGCCCTCACCCTCGACATCGCGGCCATCGACGGCGCCGATGTCGAGACGTACGTCGCGGACGTCCCCCGGCCGGTGCCCGCCCTCGCCTCCAACACCGGCACGGAGAAGGGGGACGAGTTCCAGGTCGTCGACGTGGCCGGGGAGCAGACCGACGTCCGGGTCCATGACCACGTCGCGGAGCTGCCGGCCGTCACCGACGAGGGTGTCCTCGTCTCCCTCCCCGCTCTGGCGCGGGTCAAGGGCGACCTCGACTCCAGCCGCAGCGACACCCAGATCTGGCTGGCCGATGCCTCCTCGGCAGGCATCGAGCGGGCCCGCGAGGTCCTCGCCGCGGAGGGCGTGAGCTCGGGACCGGTGGCGACGACCGCAGAGGCGGACCGGGTCTACGACCGATCCGCCTCCGGCTGGGGGCTCCAGCTCGCCCTCGTCGGCGGAGGCCTGGCCGTGCTCCTCGCCGGCCTCGTCCTCGTCGTCCTCGCCGTGACCGGGTGGCGCGCCACGGTCCGGGACCTCGCCGCCCTTCGGATCAGCGGGCTGGGCGGCCGTGCGGTGTCCGGGGCGCTGCGGGCGGAGCACCTCGTGAGTGTCGCGGTCGGGATCCTCCTCGGGACCGGGTGCGCCCTCGTCGGTTCGTGGGTCGCCCTCCCCTCGATCCCCCTCTTCACGACCCCGGCCGCTGTCCCGGTGGCGGACCTCAGCCCCGCGTGGCCGGTGGTCGCCATCGCGACGGGCGGGGTGGCCCTCGTCCTGCTGCTGCTCGCCCTGGTGCTGGCCGGCGCGGTGCTGCGCCGGCTCCGGCTCGATGCCGCACGAGGGGAGCCGACGTGACCGGTCTGTCCGTACGCACCCAGGGCCTGGTGCACATCTATCGCGCCGAGGGGCACGACGTCGCCGCCCTCTCCGGGGTCGACCTCACCGTCGGCCCGGGAGAGCGGATCGCGCTGCTCGGCCCGAGCGGGGCCGGCAAGTCCACGCTG
>DXAR01000059.1 GCA_019116945.1 Candidatus Janibacter merdipullorum
GCTGGGTACGGTGTCCCCACCATGAGCAGCGCGAGTTGGCCGCAGGACGGCGACGAAGGGGGCGCGCCGCCGCCCCGTGACGACGAGCAGCCGCCCGCGCGTCGGCGGCCGCCGAGCCGGTGGGCCAAGGCCTTCCTCGGGCTCGCCGTCGTCGTCTTCCTCCTGACGATGCTCGCCGGGTTGTGGACCGAGTCGCTGTGGTTCGACTCCATCGGCTTCTCCGGCATGTGGTGGTCGCGTCTGCGGACGCAGGTCTTCCTCTTCATCGCGGGAGGGCTGCTCACCGCCCTTCCCGTCGCCTTGAGCCTGTGGCTGGCCTACCGGACCCGTCCGCTCACCGTGCCCATGACCGCCGGCGAGCAGGCCCTGGCGCAGTACCGGCAGGCGATCGAGCCCTTCCGCAAGGTGGCCGTGTGGGTCCTCCCCGGCGTCCTCGGGATCCTCGGTGGGCTCGCCGCGGCGGGGCAGTGGCAGACGTGGAAGCTCTGGCGCAACGGCCGGGCCACGGGGACGACCGACCCGGAGTTCGGCCGGGACATCAGCTACTACCTCTTCTCCCTACCGTGGTGGAACTTCGTCGTCGGCTTCCTCACCGTGACGCTGCTCGCGGCCCTCCTCGCCACGGTCTTCGCCCACTACGTCTACGGCGGCCTCGTCCCGCCGGGGCGCGGCCGGTCGACCCGCGCCGCCTTCCTCCACCTCGCGGTCATCGCGGCCCTGCTCGCCCTCCTGCGCGCGTGGAGCTACATCCTCGACGCCCACAACCTCACGACGCAGGAAGGGGAGGTCCTCACCGGCATCGGGTACACGGGCGCCAATGCCATCGTCCCGACGAAGTACATCCTCGCGGTCGCCGCGGCGATGTGCGCCGGCCTCTTCCTCGCCTCGGTGCGCACCCGCTCGTGGCGTCTGCCGCTCATCGCCGTGGGCAGCCTCGTCGTCGTGTCCGTCGTCGTCGGCGCGATCTATCCCGCGCTCGTCGAGACCTACAAGGTCTCCCCGTCGCGGAACTCCCTCGAGGAGCCCTTCCTCCAGCGCAACATCAACGCCACCCGTGCGGCCCACGGCGTCGACGAGGTGAAGGACGAGACCTACGACGCCGTCTCGGACGTCTCGTCTGGGCAGTTGCGCGAGGACGCCGAGTCCATCCCGGGCATCCGGCTGCTCGACCCCGCGGTCGTCGGCCAGACCTACCAGGAGCTGCAGGCGCAGCAGCCGTACTACACCTTCCAGGACGAGCTCGACGTCGACCGCTACGAGGTCGATGGCGAGCCGACGGATGTCGTCGTCGGCGCCCGTGAGCTCGACCTCGACAACGTCCCCGAGGACCGTCGCGACTGGGTCAACGACCACACGGTCTACACCCACGGCTACGGCCTCGTCATGGCCCGCGGCACCCAGGTGCGGGCCGGCAACCCGCAGTGGATCGACCCGGCCAAGGAGTTCGGCGAGTACGAGCCCCGGATCTACTTCGGCGAGCAGATGAACCACTTCTCGATCGTCGGGCGCGGGGACACCAACGAGCCGCGCGAGGTCGACAAGCCGTCCGGCGGTGACGACTCACGCTACTCCTACAAGGGCGAGGGAGGAGTCTCCATCGGGACCCCCCTTCGGCAGGCGGCCTATGCCGTGACCCAGCGCGACATCAAGTTCCTCCTCTCCGACGCGGTCGGCGAGGACTCCCGGCTCCTCGAGCACCGCACTCCCAAGGAGCGCGTCGAGCGGGTCGCCCCGTGGCTCACCGTCGACGACGACGTCTACCCGACGATCGTCGACGGTCGGGTCAAGTGGGTCGTCGACGGCTACACGACCTCGCAGAACTACCCCTACAGCACGGCCTTCTCCGTCTCGGGCGTCCAGTCGGGACAGGTGTCCTCGGTGTCGACGCAGCGGGAGAGCTCCCTCGTCGGGGACCGGGTCAACTACATGCGCAACTCGGTCAAGGCGACGGTGGACGCCTACGACGGCACGGTCGACCTCTACAAGTGGGACGAGGAGGACCCGATCGTCGACGCGTGGGACCGGGCCTTCCCGGACGCGCTCAAGGACCGCAGCGAGATCAGCGCCGAGCTCATGTCGCACCTGCGCTACCCGGAGGACCTCTTCCGGATGCAGCGCGCGGTGCTCGCGGACTACCACGTGACCTCGGCGAGCGACTTCCGCGCCGGTCAGGATCGCTGGCGGGTCCCGGACGACCCGTCCCGCGGTGACGACGGCGTCGCCCAGCCGCCCTACTACCTGTCGATGGCGATGCCGGACCAGCAGGGTCCCTCGTGGTCGCTCACCTCGAGCTACATCCCGCGGGGGTCGCGCAATGTCATGGCCGGCTACCTCGCCGTCGATGCCGATGCCGGGTCGACGAAGGGGGATCCGGCGGACGGCTACGGCCAGCTGCGGATGCTGTCGGTGCCTCGCAACACGACGGTCCCCGGCGTCGGCCAGGTGCAGAACGACATCGTCTCCTCGAATGCGACGTCGGGGGAGGGCAGCCAGACGCTGCAGGACTACCTCAACAACGCCAACCGCGGTGGTTCTCAGGTGCACTTCGGCAACCAGATGGCGCTGCCGGTGGGCGAGGGCTTCCTCCACGTCGAGCCGATCTATCTCTCCTCGGCGTCCGGGACGTCGTACCCGCAGCTGCGGATCGTCATCGCCACCTTCGGCGGCAAGGTCGCCTGGGGGCAGTCGCTCGAGTCGGCCCTGGACGAGCTCTTCGGGGGTGACTCCGGCGTCGACGGTGACGGCACCGCCTCGCCCGGTGGTGGCGGAGACGGAGACAACGACAAGGGCAACGACAGGGGCGGAGACAAGGAACCCTCCGACGGCCAGAAGCTGCGCTCGGCCATCGCCGGCATGGAGAAGGCCTACGAGGAGGGCCAGGAGGCCCTCGAGAAGGGCGACTTCACGGCCTACGACAAGGCGCAGAAGGAGCTGAAGAAGCACCTTGAGGACGCCGCCGAGGCCCAGCCCGAAGGGGG
>DXAR01000060.1 GCA_019116945.1 Candidatus Janibacter merdipullorum
GTGACGTGGATGGCTGCGGAGGGCGCTCCCTTCGTCATGGAGGCCGTGCGGGGCACCGCCGCCGACCGGAAGGGGGGCCACCTCGCCCTGCACGAGGGGCGGATGGTTCTCCGGGAGACCGCGCAGGTGCCGGCCGGCGACCGCTCCTTCACCGATGTCGACCGGTGGCGCTACTACAACTCCAACAACCTCTGGATCGACCTCGAGGCCCTGCGGGACCTGCAGGCCGAGGCCCCGGGCGCACCCGCGCTGCCGCTCATCGTCAACCGCAAGACCGTCGATCCGACCGACCCGACCTCGCCCGCGGTGCTCCAGCTGGAGAGCGCGATGGGCGCGGCCATCGGGGCGATCCCCGGTGCACGTGCGCTCGAGGTGCCACGCACCCGCTTCGCCCCGGTGAAGACGACCGACGACCTGCTCGTCGTCCGCTCCGACGCCTATGCCCTCGGTGACGACGGACGCCTGCTGCCGACCTTCGACGGGCCCGGCCCGGTCGTGGCCCTCGACCCGGAGCACTACCGGCAGCTCGCCGGTCTCGAGCGGTTCGTGGCGAAGGGGGCACCCTCCCTTCGTGAGTGCGAGCGCCTCGAGGTCACCGGGCCGGTGACCTTCGGTCGGGACGTCGTCGTCCGTGGCCGCGTGCACGTGGTCGGGCCACGGACCATCCCCGACGGGGAGGTCCTGTCGTGACGGCGGAGGAGGTGGCCGACCGGGCGACCCGGGCCTTCGCCGCGGCCTTCGACGGAGGGCGGCCCGACGGCGTCTGGTGGGCGCCGGGACGGGTCAACCTCATCGGCGAGCACACGGACTACCAGGGCGGCTTCGTCCTGCCGCTCGCCCTCCCGCAGGGCGCTGCGGTCGCGGCCCGGTCCCGCGACGACGACCTGCTGCGCGTCCACTCCACCCACGAAGGGGGAATCGCCTCCGTCCGTCTCGGGGACGTGGGGCCGGGCGCACCGCCGGGCTGGCTCGGCTACCTCGCCGGCGTCGGGTGGGCCCTCGCCGAGGCCGGTCACGACGTCCCCGGACTGGACGTCGCGCTCGACTCCGACGTGCCGATCGGCGCCGGACTCTCCTCGTCCGCGGCGCTCGAGGGCGCCATCGCGGTCGCCTGGGACCACCTCGCCGGGCTTGGCCTGGAGCGCGACAGGCTGGCCGCCGCGGCCCGGCGCGCCGAGAACGACGTCGTCGGCACCCCCACCGGGGTCATGGACCAGATGGCCTCGCTGCACGGGCGGGCAGGGGCGCTGATGTTCCTCGACACCCGGTCGATGGCCATCGAGCAGGTGCCGCTGGAGCTGGCCGACCACGGCCTGGCGCTGCTCGTCATCGACACCCGCGCGCCCCATGCCCTCGTGGACGGCGAGTACGCGGAGCGGCACACCTCGTGCGCCCGCGGCGCCGAGCTGCTCGGGGTGCGGCAGCTGCGCGAGATCGGCGTCACCGGTCTCGAGGAGACCCTGCAGCGGCTGGAGGAGGACCTCCTGCGCCGCCGCGTCCGGCACGTCGTCACCGAGAACGACCGGGTCGAGCACGTCGCCGAGATGCTGCGCTCCGGCGCGGACCCGCGCAGCATCGGGGAGCTCATGACGGCCTCCCACGCCTCCATGCGGGACGACTTCGAGATCACCGTGCCCCCGGTGGACGCCGCCGTCGACGCGGCGCTCGAGGCGGGCGCGCACGGCGCCCGCATGACGGGCGGGGGCTTCGGCGGGTGCGTCCTCGCGCTCGTCGAGGAGGGCGCCGTCGACGCCACCGTCGCTGCGGTCGAGCGCGCCTACGCGGACGCCGGCTTCACCGCCCCCACGGCCTTCATCGCTGCTCCGCACGACGGGGCACGGCGTCTGCGCTGAGGGCCTTGTCGCGGTCCCGGTGACCGTTCGGCGAACAGATGCCGACGTCTCTGCCACATCGTCCCGACCGGCCCGATGGTCGGCTTCAATGTCCGTGACTCGCCACACCCACATCAGGAGCACGACCGTATGAAGCGCACGTCCCGCGGGGCCCTGGCCCTCTTCCTCTCCCTCGGCCTCGCCGCCGGCGGCTCGGCGACGATCTCGTCGGCCGCCCCGAGCGATGCCGAGCGGACCACCGACACCGACTCGACCTCTGCCTGGGGCGACCGGTGGGGTCAGGTCAACGTCCTGTCCTTCAGTGACTTCCACGGGCACCTCACGCCCGACGACCCTCCCTTCGACCCGGAGGTGGACCCGGACCAGACGCCCGTCGGCGGTGCCTCCCACCTCGCGGCCCACCTGAAGAAGCACCGCGGTACGGCCTCGGCGACGGTCTCGGTCGGCGACAACATCGGCGGCTCGACCTTCCTCTCCGGGATGTTCCACGACGAGCCGACGATCGAGGCCCTCGACTCCATGGGCGTCAGCGCCTCGGCGGTCGGCAACCACGAGTTCGACGAGGGGACCAACGAGCTGCTGCGCATGCAGCACGGCGGGTCGCACTGGAAGGACGGCAACTACTTCCCCGGCAAGCCCTACCCGGGGGCGAAGATGCAGTACCTCGCGGGCAATGTCTTCAACAAGAAGAGCGGCCGGCGGATCCTCCCGGCCACCCACGTCGAGGAGGTCAACGGCGTCAAGGTCGGCTTCATCGGGCTCGTGACCCCGGAGACGACGAGCCTCGTCTCCCCGGACGGGATCTCCTCGGTGCGCTTCGACGACATGGCCAAGCGCGCCAACACGGCCGCGAGCTGGCTGAGCAACGCCAAGGGCGTCGAGACGATCGTCGTCCTCGTCCACGAGGGCGGCAACCAGGAGGGAACGTACAACGAGTGCGCCAACCTCTCCGGGCCGATCGTCGAGCTCAACGAGCGCATCCACTCCCGCGTCGACGGCATCGTCAGCGGCCACACCCACGCCGCCTTCAACTGCACCCTCCAGGACTGGAAGGGCGGCCAGCGTCCGGTCGTCGCGAGCGGCGACTGGGGTCGTGCCTTCAACAAGATGACCTTCACGGTCGACCGCCGAACCGGCGACGTCGCGAAGAAGTACAGCAAGGCGACGAACCGCCTCACCACCCGCGACATCCGCGACGCCGACGTCGACGCGATCGTCGAGAAGTGGCAGGAGAAGGCCGGCCCGGAGCGGGCCAAGGTCGTCGGCAATGTCACCGAGGACATCACCGGTGACGCCAGTGGCGACCGCGGCATCGAGACCCCGATGGCGAATGTCGTCGCGGACTCGATCCTCTGGGGCACCCGCGCGCAGGAGAAGGGCGGCGCCCAAATCTCCTTCATGAACGTCGGCGGCGTCCGTGCCTCGCTCCTGCGCGACCAGATCACCAACGGTGAGGCCGTCGGCGAGGTGACCTACGAGGAGGCCTACAAGGTCGCTCCCTTCGGCAACCTCGTCGTGACGATCGACATGAAGGGGTCGGACATCAAGGAGGTCCTCGAGCAGCAGTACGACCCGAGCCGGGGTCGTCAGTACCTCGCCATGGGGGTCTCCGAGGGCTTCACCTACACCTGGGACGACAGCAAGCCCCAGGGGCAGAAGGTCTCCGAGATGAAGCTCGACGGCACGGCCATCGAGGACGACGAGACCTACAAGGTCTCGACGCTGAGCTTCCTCCAGCAGGGCGGCGACAATTTCACCGCCTTCGAGAAGGGCACCAACCTCGTCGGTGGCCCGGAGGACCTGGACAACCTCGTGAAGTACCTCGAGGCCATGCCGGACCTCTCCGCGCCGCAGGACCGCGTCAAGGGGCTGTGACCCCTCGGTGATCGGACCTCGGGCGGGGGGCGGTGGGCTCCCTCCCGGGGCCGCACCAGCGATGAACGTCGACCTGACACGGCGCCCTCCGCCCCTGGGCCCACCCCTTCGAGGACGGTGTCATCGAAGGGGTCACGGCCAACGCTGGCCGACGGCGACGAGAAGGCTGTCGACAGCCTGCGCCGGCTCGAGCTCAAGACTCAGGGTCCGCCAAGAAGGTTGTCGTGAACAGTGCGCAGGTGCCTGCGCATGGCCGCCTCAGCCGCCTCATGGTCTCGCTGCAGCAAGGAATCCACGATCTCGACGTGCTCCGAGTGATAACACCTTCGCCGCTCGGGGCTCGACGTCTGCCGCTTCCGATTACCCCATACCGGCAGCGCCCGAGCAGAGTTCATGACATCGAACATGCGGAGCAAGAGGCCGTTGTGCGCGGCCTCGGCGATGGCGCGATGCAACTTTGCATCCCAGGACTCGAAACCATGGAAGTCGTCGGCAGCACCGCCACCCGCCAAGCACTCTGACACCCGATCCAGGTCCGTCGAGGTCGCCACCCGGGCAGCAACCGCAGCGATCGGAGGCTCGATGACCAACCGAGCCTGCATGATCGACGCTGGACTGGTGTCAGCAGGCGCCCCCTCGGGCTGCGCCGTCTCGGTCAGAAAGGTCCCCCGACCGACGTGCCTGATGACCAAACCTTCGTCCTCCAGCTGCCCCAGGGCGCGGCGAACCGCGCTCCGCGGAGCAGACAGTCGCTCGACGAGCTCCCGCTCGGTCGGAAGCTTTGCACCCGGCACGTAACTGCCGTCGGCGATGCCGTCTTGGAGGAGCGCCCGCAGGGACTGGTGGGTGTTGAGCACGGCAAGACTCTACGCACAATGACCAATCAGCACCAATCGACATCGAAGAAACAGCTAACTAAACAGGCCTAGACAGGAGATCGGGCACTGCCATACTCTCGCTGTGTCCTTATTGGTTCTATTGGTTCAGATTGGTTGCCATGAAGCTCCTGACCTTTTCGAATGCGAACGGCGGACCCCGTGTCGGACTCGCCGACTCCGGCGGCACCGTGGTGCGCGACCTGTCGGGCACCGTCCCTCCGGGCGTCACGCTGTTGGACGTGGTCCGGGAGTGGGATGCGTACGAGCCGAAGCTGGCGGCAGCGGAGGGGCTGGACGAGTACCCGATCTCCGAGGTCACGGTTCACGCACCCTTCCCTGTGCCCAACCGAGACATCTTCTGCGTCGGCAAGAACTACTCGGAGCACGTGAAGGAGTTCGGCCGTTCCGGCTACGACTCTCCTGACCGGTCCGAAGCCCTTCCGGAGGCACCGGTGGTCTTCCCCAAGATGACCACGTCAGTCACGGGCCCCTACGACGACATCCAGCCCCACTCATCCATCACGAAGGAGCTGGACTACGAAGCGGAGCTCGGCGTGATCATCGGCCGGGGCGGGCGGGGCATCACACGTGAGGACGCTTTCCAGCACGTGTGGGGATACACCATCATCGACGACTTCACCGCTCGTGACCTGCAACGCAAGCACAAGCAGTGGCTCTTGGGGAAGTCGCTCGACACCCATTGCCCGATGGGGCCCTTCGCCGTCACTCGGGACGAGGTCGCCGATCCGGCCGAGCTGCAGGTCCAGTCCTGGGTCAACGGCGAGCTCCGACAGGACGGCAACGTCTCCGACTTGATCTTCGACATTCCCGAGCTGATCGTGACCATCTCGGCCGGGATCACCCTGCAGACCGGCGACATCATCGCGACCGGGACGCCGGTCGGTGTCGGCATCGGCTTCGACCCGCCCCGCTTCATGAAGTCCGGCGACGTGATCGAGGTGGCGATCACCGGTCTGGGCGCGCAACGCAACCGCATTGCTTGAGCCACGACACGGAGCACACGCAACCGCAACGAGGAGAACGATGATGCAGATCCACAACCACAATCTGACCGTCGAGGTGGACGGCACCGGGCCGGCAGTCCTCTTAGTCCATGGTCTGGGCGGGACCACCAACTACTACAAGGTGCTGGCCGACGAGCTGCGCGACAGGTTCACGGTGATCCGCGTCGACAGCGCAGGCGCCGGTAGGTCCGATGTCGTCGAGGACCTCAGCGTCGCCCACCACGCTGAGGACCTGGTCGCGGTCTTGGATGCGCTCGAGATCGACACGGCCGCTCTCGTCGGACACTCCATGGGCACCCTCGTCGTCCGCGAGGTGGCGGCCCGCTTCCCGCAGAGGGTCTCGAAGATGGCTCTTCTCGGGGCGGTAGCAGCACCGGGCCCGGATGCCCAGAAGGCGCAGCAGGATCGAGCCGCCCTGGTCCGCCGCGAAGGTACCGGTGGCGTGGCCGCCGCCGTGGTGGCCAACGCGCTGTCACCACAGACCCACGAGAATCAGCCTCTGGTGGCCGCCTTCGTCCAGGAACTCGTCGCGGGTCAGGACCCCGAGGGCTATGCACGCAACTGCGAAGCCCTGGCTGGAGCAAGCAACCCGGGCCCCGTGTCCGCTGACCTGCCGCTGCTCCTCATCACCGGCGATGCCGACAAGGTCGGGCCGCCGCAAACCAGTCACGACCTGGCCGCCGGCCACCCCGATGCTCGCGTCGAAATCCTCACCGGCGTCGGTCACTGGACTGCCCTCGAGGCAGCCGATGACGTCTACGGGCAGCTCGCTGCCTTTCTGTAATCCCCACCCGTTTAGAACCACACCACTCAACGAGGAGTAGGTCATGTCGACCCCAACCACGCGGATCCTCTTCCGCAACGTCCAGATTCTCGATTCGACGGGAGCGGACCCTTACTCCGGCGACGTCCTGGTCGAAGGCAACCGCATCGTGGCCGTCGGTGACGTCGGCACACCGGACGGCATCACCCGAGTCGTGGAGGGGCACGGCCGCACGCTGATGTCCGGGCTCTGCGACGCGCATACCCATTTTTCTTGGATCAACAGCGGCGACCTCTACGGCCTCGGCACGATGCCCGTCGAGGAGCACCTCATCGGGTGCATGGAGTCAGCCAAGTCGTACATCGACGCCGGCTACACCATGTGCCTAGGCGCGGCCTCCGCCAAGGACCGCTTGGACGTCGTCATGCGAGACGCCATCGCCGCAGGCCGCGTTCCGGGCCCTCGGTACCTCGCCAACGGACCCGAAATCTCGGTGACCGGTGGCGAACTCGTCAAGAGCATCACCAAGTTCGCCGATGGGCCCGAAGGGATGCGCAAGGCCGTGCGCGAGCTCATCGAGATCGGTGTTGATCAGATCAAGCTGTCGATGACCGGTGAGGAGATCACCGGCAGCCAGCACGCCGAGGACACCTACTTCTCGGACGAGGAGGTCGCTGCGGCCGTCGCGGAGGCTCACCGCCGCGGAAAGCGGGTCTGCGCCCATGCGCGGTCTGCCGAGAGCGTCAAGATGTGCGTGCGCCACGGCGTCGACATCATCTACCACGCGAGCTTCACTGATGCCGAGGGCATGGACCTGCTCGAAGCCCACAAGGACCGGCTCTTCGTTGCGCCTGGGCTCAACTGGCTGGTCGCGACCGCGTACGAGGCCGAGTCCTTCGGGTACCCCCCGGAAGTGGCCGAGGCGGCCGGGTACAAGCGCGAGCTCGACGTCGCCGTCGAGGGCATGCGCGAGATGCACCGGCGCGGGATCCGGGTGCTCCCCGGCGGCGACTACGGGTTCGCATGGACGCCTCACGGCACCTATGCCCGCGATCTGGAGCACTTCGTCGAGCTACTGGGCTTCACCCCGATGGAGGCCATCCTCTCGGCGACGGCCCTCGGCGGCGAGATCATGCAGATGCCCGACGAGCTCGGCAAGGTGCAGCCCGGGTACCTCGCCGATCTCATCCTCGTCGACGGCGACCCCTTGGCCGACATCACGATCTTCCAGGATCCGTCCAAGGTGCACGCGGTGATGAAGGACGGTGTCTTCCACAAGGAGCCGTCCACTCCCCGCGAGGAGACCGTCGCGGTTCCGGGAGCCGCGTGACCATCCTCATCTGCACGACGTGCCCGCGTTACGAGGCGGCCACACGAGGCACCTTCGTCGACAGGTTCGTCACTGCCTGCGAGAGGGTCGGAGCCGCCGGAGGTGCGGCTCCGACCCTGCGACGTGTGAGCTGCCTGGGCGGCTGCCCTCGCGCAGGGGTGGCTGCTGTGGATGGTGCTCAGAAGGCACGAGTTCGGTTCACCGGCCTGGTCGACGCGGGCGATGACGTCGTGGCTGGCCTCGTTCGCTTCGCCGAAGCACATGAGCGCAGCACCACCGGGGAGCCAGCTGAAGTCGAGGTACCCGACTCGTTGGCTCCCCACCTGAGCTCGGTCACCCGCAAACGCGGCTCGCGGTCGCCGACGTAAGAAACTAGTGCTCCTGCGCGCCTCGGGGCTCGACGCCGAGCAGCTCGCAGGCCTCGTGGTACATCCGCACGACCTCGAGCCGGAGCTCGGGCCGCTCGGTCAGCGGCCTGCTCCAGGGCACCCGGACGGTGACCGGCCTCCCTTCGACCGTCGCCTCGAAGTCCGCGCCCGCCCCGTCGAGTCCGGTCATCACCGCCGAGGTGGCGTCGCGCTGGTCGCCGAGTGCCCTGACGATGAGGAGGCTGTCCTCGGGGTGGTCGGCATTCATGTGGCCGGTGACGGCGTCGATGACCTCCTGGTCGAAGGGATTGCCCATGGCTCTCATCGTGCCGTACCCGGCGGCGATCCGAGATCGCCGGCCCCATGGTCGCGCCTCCCCTAGTAGCCTCGGAAGCCGTGGACGGACACGGAGAGGAGAGGTCGATGAGCACGCACATCCCTGACCCCGATGCCGCAGAGGACGAGTCCGACCGGGAGCCCGACGACACGCCCGTGGACCTGCCCGACGACGCCAACCCCGCGGACGTCTGGGAGCAGTCGCAGGCCGCCCCCTTCGACGAGGACGAGCGCGAAGGGGACTGACGTCACCGGTCCGACGGAAGGCGAAAGCCGTCAGCTCGCCCGTAGGGTCGGATCATGTCGTGGTTCGACCAGATCAGGCGAGCACGTGAGGCGCAGGAGAGCCTGGGCCACCTTCCTCCGGAGGAGACGGAGGAGCTGCTGCGCACGAGCTACGTCCGCAGCGGATCGACGCAGGCGGAGCGCAGCTACCGGGACGCGATGCTCCTCAACGCGGACCTCCGCTTCAGAGCCCTCGACCACGATCTCGCCGAGCGGGTGCTGGACCCCGCCGAGACGGTCCACGACGTCCTCGTCGGTGAGGACTCCACCGAGGACCCGCCGCTGCTGCTCGTCACGGACGGCCGCGTCCTCGTCACCAAGAAGCGGGCCTTCGGCACCTGGCACGTCAAGGACGAGGTCCCGGCCCCCGACCTAGGTCGTCGCGCTGCTGCACCATCTGCTCGCGGGTGGCACGCCGCCGCCCCCGCAGGAGCGACGGCGTGCTCGCCACTGAGGTCATCCGACCGGCCCTCCTCCGCGTCTGCAGGCGATGACCGTCCGCTCAGCCCGCGATGGGCACCAGGAGGCCGGTCACGAGGGTCTCGGTCTCGTGCCGCTGCACCGCTCCCCCACGGTCGATGATGACCTCGTGGGCGAGGAGGCGGTCCTGGTCGACGGTCGTGAGCCCGACGCGCCAGTCGCCGTCGGCGTCGACGACCTCTCCCGGTCGCACCTGCCCCTCGACGGCCGCCTGCCCTTCCGCGAGCACCTCCCGTGAGGCGTCAGTCCGTGGGGAGGACCACGGGATGTCCTCCGTGGCCTCGACCACGGTGACCCGGCGGTCGCCCGCCGCGAATTGCAGGTAGCGCTCGACGGTGGACCGCGCAGCACCCGGATCGAGCACCTCGGTCCCGGCCACGAGCTGGTTCCAGGTGTCGGTGCGACCGTCGAGGACGATCGCGACCGGCTCGGTGTCACCCCGCGGGAGCGCCACCGATCGGAAGTACGGGTGACTCCCACGCTCCGCGATGGTCAGGACCTCCCACCGGGGGAAGTCGGGGACGTGCCCGTGGGCGATCGCCACCGACGGCCCTGCCAGCCGGGGGGCGAGATCAGGATCGAGGACGGCCATCGCTGCCCGGAGCCGCTCGACCTGCTCGGGCGTGGCGCGGACGGCCCGGTCCGTTGACGTGTCCATGGGCTCCTCCATCAGAACGGCCACCACCATGGACCGTCGTCCTGGTTCTCGTCCCACTGCTCACCGTAGTTCTCGCGGTAGGTCTTGTCCGGGCTGCCGGTCGGGTACATGTCGCCGGACTCGAGGAAGTCACGGATCTCGTCCCTGCCGGCGCTCTCCGCTGCGGCCGTTGCCTGCTGAGGACTCTGCCCAGAGTCAATCGCGTCTTCGTAGGCGGTGTCGTAGGCCCGGTTGTACCTCGACTGGAAGGGCTGGTCCGGCCCGTGCTCCCTTCCCCACTCGAGCTGACGGGCGTTGCTCTCGATCTCCTCCTCGATCATCCCGTCGACGTAGTCCTCGCGGGAGTCGTCGTAGGTCGGCGTCTGACCGGTGACCTTCGCCTCGGCGTGGTTCGCCTCGTGGATGAGGGCCCCGCCGTCCTGCCAGGACTCACCGAGGTAGATCTTCTTGCCGCTGTGGTAGTACCGGTCACCGTCGTTCCCGGAGGTGTCGATCGTGTACCCGTGGTCGTGGAGATACTGCAGGGTCTTGCGTCCCTCGGGCGTGGCCATCATGTCCTTGACCCACTGCTCGTCGCCGTCCAACCCCTTCGGCAGCTCGGTGTCCGCGCCCGGGTCCTCCATGTTGTCGATGGTCCGCTCCTCCCGCGGTGGTGGAGGGACGGGCGGCGGGCCGGGGCTGGGTGACGGAGTCGGCTCTGGCGACGGATCCTCCCTCGGCGGCGAAGGGGGTGTAGGGGTGGGCGTGGGACCCGGCCCGGCCTCGCCCCCGCCGGGCGACACCGGACCAGCAGGGCCCCCGCCGCCACCCGACCCGGAGTCACCACTGGCTCGCCGTTGCTGCTCGGCGTGCTCGCGCAGCGCCGTGGCGCCGTCGAAGAGGTGATCGCCGGCCCGGTCGATCTGTCCCCGGGCGGCGTCCCACTGCGAGATGAAGTAAGCCAGGTCAGCGCCGCGCCAGGACTCCTCGAGCACGGTCAGCTGGAGCGTCCCCCTGCCCTCGACCTCCTTGGTCCGTGATCCCAGGTCGTGCATGCCGTCCGCGACCGCGTCCAGCCGGTCCGGATCCGCACCGTGCGTGACGTCCCCCGCCATCACCACTCCCCCTTCGATCGTCCCTGATGGCTCAGCCTACGAATGGCGATCATCACTGGACATGGGGAGGACTCCCCTTCGTCGGTCAGTGGGCGACCCGCGTCGCCAGGTCACGCGCCACCGTGCGGGTGGTCTCGTCGACCGCTCCGTCCCGGGTGACGGTGAAGACGTGCTCCACGAGGGACTGCTGGTGCATGGCCGTCAGCGTG
Source organism: Candidatus Janibacter merdipullorum (assembly GCA_019116945.1). Classification (GTDB taxonomy): domain Bacteria; phylum Actinomycetota; class Actinomycetes; order Actinomycetales; family Dermatophilaceae; genus Janibacter; species Janibacter merdipullorum. The sequence continues at coordinate 11,155 of DXAR01000060.1, forward strand.
ACCTTCCATCCCTGGCTGGACGTCGTAACCCGGGGCGCGTGGACGTCATCGCGGACCCGCTCTCGGTCCGACGCGACCGACTCCTTGGCATTCGAGCTGTCGCTGGCGAGCCACCGGATGTCGTCCGCGGTGCTCACCGCGTACACACCCTCGGCGGCGTCATGGGTGAGGTCGAGATGGGTCGTCGCCATCTCCCGTGCCTCCGACGAGCTCGTCAGTTGCACCCCTTCGAGCAGCTGGTCCCAGGCACTGGCATCAGCGGCGAGATTGACGGCGCGCGGCTCGCCGGAACGGTTGACGACGAAGGTCCACGACAGCGGGTGGTCCCCACTCGTGTCCTCCACCTCGAGGACCCGCCACCGGGGGAAGGGGCTCTCTACCTGCGTGACCGTCGTCGAGTCCGCGTCCAGCGTCTCCGCGACGTCGGATCCCTGGGCGGACAGGGCATCCCGCAGTCGGTCCACGTCGTCAGTGTCCGCCGACGGTTCGCTCGCCGCCGAGGACGAAGGGGGGTCCCCCGGGTCCTCCGCGCTGCAGGCCCCCAGCAGGAGCAGCCCTGCTGCGGCACCCCCGGCGACCGCCCTTCGCACCCTGCTCCGACGTGTCATCTCGCCCCCTCGTCCTGACGTGGTCACGACGCTACCGGCTTTCGGGGTCCATCCCGGATGGCTCGCGCCCTAGCTGAGTGACCGCTCTACGGACTGGGGCATAGACGGCCGCTGATGGCAGGCTGGTGGCGTGCCAGTGATCCGCATCGAGCTCGCCAGTGACCGCGAGCGCGCTCGGAGCCTCCACGACCGGGTTCGTCGTGGAGGGCAGTACCCGCAGGAGCGGGAGCTCGTCCTCGACGAGGCGTGGTCCCGCGTCTACACGCCGACGGGCGAGGTCCACTACCGCGGGCGGACCAATGGTCAGCCTCGCGGTCACCGTGCTCACCGGCGCCCTCACCAGCCTCGCCGTCCGTGCCTACCTCACCCAGCAGCTCGACGACGACCTCTATGCGGTCTCGGATCGCTTCGTCGGAGCCATCGACGGGACCCAGGGTCCGGGGCCGCGCATCCCCGGGGGTGGGCCGCCCGCAGGCAGCGGCAATGCCGTCCTCCATGTCGTGCTGCACGAGGGTGACGTCGTCGTCGACGACCAGGGGCAGGAGCTCAACTACGCCGTCAACGCCGACGGCGACAACGACAGCCTCGACACCGCCGAGGTCGCCGAGCTCAAGGCCGCAGGGCTGAGCAGGCAGCCCCGGACGGTCGACCTCGGCGACGACATCGGCACCTATCGCCTC
>DXAR01000061.1 GCA_019116945.1 Candidatus Janibacter merdipullorum
CCGCCGAGAACTCCGAGTAGACGCATGGGCACACCCTAGTCAGCGGTCCCGCATGGCGGGCTGGTGTGAGGCGCCCTGTGCCGCAGGCATACCCTGCTGACCGTGAAGGTCCTGCTGCTCGAAAACATCCATGACACCGCCCGCGAGGGCCTCGAGGCCGCCGGCTTCGAGGTCGAGACCCGCTCCGGAGCCCTCGACGAGCCGGAGCTCATCGCCGCGCTCGAGGGCGTCGACATGGTCGGCATCCGCTCCAAGACACAGGTGACGAGGTCCGTCCTCGAGGCTCGCCCGGAGCTCAAGGTCGTCGGTGCCTTCTGCATCGGCACCAACCAGATCGACCTCGACGCCGCGGCCCAGACCGGCACGGTCGTCTTCAACGCCCCCTTCTCCAACACCCGCAGCGTCGTCGAGCTGGCCCTCGGCGAGATCATCTCGCTCGCCCGCCACCTCACGGACAAGAATGCCGCCCTCCACAGCGGCGTGTGGGACAAGTCGGCCAAGGGCGCCCACGAGGTCCGCGGGCGCACCCTCGGGATCATCGGCTACGGCAACATCGGCGCCCAGCTCTCGGTCGTCGCCGAGGCCTTCGGCATGCACGTGTCCTTCTACGACCTCGAGGACAAGCTCCCCCTGGGCAATGCGAAGAAGTGCAGCTCCCTCGACGAGCTCCTCGAGACCTGCGAGACGATCACCCTCCACGTCGACGGTCGGGCGGGCAATGCCGGCAACTTCGGGGCAGAGCAGTTCGCCAAGATGCGTCCACGCAGCCTCTTCCTCAACCTCTCCCGCGGCTTCGTCGTCGACCTCGAGGCCTTGCGGGACAACCTCGTCTCGGGGCACATCGCCGGCGCTGCGGTCGACGTCTTCCCCAGCGAGCCCAAGAAGGCGGGCGACCCCTTCGAGAACTGCCTGCAGGGCATCCCCAATGTCATCCTCACCCCTCACGTCGGCGGGTCCACCGAGGAGGCCCAGCTCGACATCGGGCGCTACGTCTCGGGCAAGCTCCGCGACTGGGCGGAGACGGGCGCCACCTCGATGTCGGTCAACGTCCCGGCCGTCGCCGCGCCCGTGGTGAGCGGTGGCACCCGGATCCTGCACCTGCACAAGAACGTCCCCGGCGTCCTCGCCCGGGTCAACACGATCCTCTCCGAGGGCGACGTCAACATCGACAGCCAGCAGCTGAGCACCAAGGGCGAGTACGGCTACGCCGTGACCGACCTCGCGAGCAGCCTGCCGGCCGACACCGAGCAGCGCCTGCGCGACCTCGAGGAGACCGTTGAAGTCAGGGTCATCGTCACGGCCTGACACCGGCCACGCACCCAGAGGACGCCTCGTGGACACAGCGACCATCACCCGCGACGTCGGGACGCACACGCTCGTCGCGACCGCGGCCACGCAGTTCGCGCCGATCGTCGAGGACGTCCTCGGCGTGCTCGAGGGCCAGACGGAGCACCTGCGTGACGGCTATGTGCTGCAGTTCGGCTGGGGGCCGATCTTCCTGCGGGCCGAGGAGGGGGCACTGCGCCTGTCGACCCCCGACTACCGGGGCAATGCCGCCGATGACCGCACCGACGACCTCACAGCGGCCATCGCCACCCAGGTCAGCCAGAGGTGGCTCCCCGACGCCGCAAACGTGGCACCGGCGGAGGTGCGCTTCGACCAGGAGGCACTCATCCTGCGCGGCTGGGAGGACCTGGAGGACTTCGAGGCCTCACGAGAGGTCTCGAGGATCGAGATCTACTCCGGGTGGTTCATCTGCTCGACCGAGGAGCGCGACGAGCCCTACCCGCGGGAGGACATCCTCAAGGTCCCGCTGTGGCAGGTCGTCCAGCGCCAGCCCCAGCTGGCCCAGGTGCTCGCGATGCCACCTGACACCCTGACGATCCTCCTCGACGGCGCCGTCGACCGGGTCGTCGCCCTGACCGACGAGCCCCACTGGCTGTACCTGAACCCGGACACCGCCTGAGCCACGAGAAGGGAGCCGCCCACCTCGCGGTGAGCGGCTCCCTTCGCCAGCGTGGAGAGGTCAGTGCGAGTGGCCGTGGCCGGCCGCCTCGTCCTCCTCCTCCTTCTTGTCCACGACGAGCGTGTCGGTCGTGAGGACCATCGACGCGATCGACGCGGCGTTGACCAGCGCGGAGCGGGTCACCTTGACCGGGTCGATGACGCCCTGAGAGACCAGGTCGCCGTACTCACCGGTCGCGGCGTTGAGGCCCTGACCGGGGGTCAGCTCCTGCACCTTGGCGACGGCGACGTAGCCCTCGAGACCGGCGTTCTCGGCGATCCAGCGCAGCGGCTCGACCGCGGCCTTGCGCACGATGTTGGCGCCGACGGCCTCGTCGTCCTCCAGCCCGAGCCCGTCGATGACGGCGACCGCGTGGGCGAGCGAGGAGCCACCGCCGGCGACGATGCCCTCCTCGATGGCCGCGCGGGTCGCGGAGATCGCGTCCTCGATGCGGTGCTTCTTCTCCTTGAGCTCGACCTCGGTGTGGGCACCGACCTGGATGACGCAGACGCCACCGGCGAGCTTGGCGAGGCGCTCCTGGAGCTTCTCGCGGTCCCAGTCGGAGTCGGTCCGCTCGATCTCGGCCTTGATCTGGTTGACCCGACCGTTGACGTCGTCGGCGTTGCCCTGACCGTCGATGATCGTCGACGTGTCCTTGGTGACGACGACGCGACGGGCCTGACCGAGGTCCTCGAGGCCGACCTGGTCGAGCTTGAGCCCGACCTCCTCGGCGACGACCTGACCACCGGTGAGGATGGCCATGTCCTGGAGCATCGCCTTGCGGCGGTCACCGAAGCCGGGGGCCTTGACGGCCGCGACGTTGAAGACGCCCTTGAGCTTGTTGACGACGAGCGTCGAGAGGGCCTCGCCGTCGACGTCCTCGGCGATGATGAGCAGCGGCTTGCCGGACTGCACGACCTTCTCGAGGATCGGGAGGATCTCCTGGATGTTGGAGATCTTGCCCTGGTTGATGAGGACGTAGGCGTCCTCGAGGACACCCTCCATCCGCTCCGGGTCGGTGACGAAGTAGGGGCTGATGTAGCCCTTGTCGAACTGCATGCCCTCGGTGAAGTCGAGCGCCGTCTCGGCGGTCGAGGACTCCTCGACCGTGATGACGCCGTCCTTGCCGACCTTGTCGAAGGCCTCGGCGATGGTGCCACCGATGACCTGGTCCTGGGCGGAGAGACCGGCGACCTGACCGATCTCGTCCTTGCCCTCGAGCTCGCGGGCGTTCTCGAGGAGGCGCTCGGACACGGCCTGGACAGCCTTGTCGATACCGCGCTTGAGGCCGGCCGGGGCGGCGCCCGCGGCGACATTGCGCAGACCCTCCTTGACCATCGCCTGGGCGAGGACGGTCGCGGTCGTCGTGCCGTCACCGGCGACGTCGTTGGTCTTGGTCGCGACCTCCTTCGCGAGCTGGGCGCCGAGGTTCTCGTAGGAGTCCTCGAGCTCGACCTCGCGGGCGATGGTCACGCCGTCGTTGGTGATCGTCGGTGCGCCCCACGCCTTGTCGATGACGACATTGCGGCCCTTGGGGCCGAGCGTCACCTTGACGGCGTTGGCGAGCTGGTCGACGCCCCGCTGGAGGGCGTCACGGGCGGAGTCGTTGAACTCCAATTCCTTGGCCATGGGTGTCCTTTGGTCTCTACGAAGGGGGAAGTGGGAATGAGCGACGCCCCGGAGGGCCCGGGAAGGGCCGCACCCGGGGCGTCAGCTGCACACGTGAGGAGCGATCAGGAGACGATCGCGAGCACGTCGCGGGCGCTGAGGATGAGGTACTCCTCGCCGCCGTGCTTGACCTCGGTGCCGCCGTACTTGGAGTAGATGACCCGGTCGCCGACCGAGATGTCCATGGGGACGCGCTCGTCGCCGTCGTCGTTGAAGCGGCCGGGGCCGACAGCGACGACCTCGCCCTCCTGAGGCTTCTCCTTCGCGGTGTCCGGGATGACGAGACCGGATGCGGTGGTCTGCTCGGCCTCGACGGACTGGACGACGATGCGGTCCTCGAGCGGCTTGATGGAAACCGACACGCTGACTCCTTTGGTGAGGGTCGTGATGATGAGTTCTGGAGTGCCGGGCCGGACGCCGTCGCGGGGGTCGACCAGCCATGGCATTTGGCACTCGCCACTGGTGAGTGCCAATGCCAAATCTAGGCCGCGGTTGGCACTCGGTCAACCCGAGTGCCAACAGCGTCGTCGGCGCGTCCGTCTCCCCCGCCCACGGCAGCCGTCGCCGCCCTTCGCCGGGGTGTGGACAATGGGCCCGGTGGACACCCAGACCGTGCGATGGCTCGCCTCCCCCGAGGGGCACGCCGTCCTGCACGACCAGCCGGACTACCGCGAGTCCGAGGCGGTGTCCGAGGTCAGCCGCCTGCGTGCGGCGGGGCTGACCGCGGAGCAGGCTTCCGCGGTCCTCACCCAGAAGCGCCTGCAGAGGCGGGCCCAGGAGAAGTTCGGCGAGTTCGCCGAGGGGATGCTCTTCACCCCCGACGGGCTCGAGCAGGCCAGCCGCCTCGAGGTGGCGGCGAGCCATGCCGGGCGGTATGCCGCCGCGAGCCTTGCGACCGTGCACGACCTCGGCTGTGGGATCGGCTCGGACGCCATGGCGATGAGCGCCCTCGGGGTCACGGTGCAGGCCGTCGACGCCGACCCGCTCACCGCGGCCCTGGCCGACATCAACCTGCGCCCGTGGCCGGACAGCCGGGCCCGCACGGGCACCGCGGAGGACTTCGAGCCGCCACTGGACCCGCTCCACGCCCGAGCGGGGGTCTGGCTCGACCCGGCCCGGCGCACCCCGGGCGTCAGCGACCGCTCGGGACGCACCCGTCGGGTCTTCCGGCTCGACGAGATCTCGCCCAGCTGGGACTTCGTCCTCTCGGTCGCTCGCGACGTCCCCGCGACGGGCGCGAAGCTCAGCCCCTCCCTGCCCCACGACATCCCTCCCCTCGGCACCGAGGCGCAGTGGACCTCGTGGCAGGGCACCGTTCTCGAGTGCGCCGTGTGGTGGGGGCCCCTGGTCAAGGAGACCGGCCGCAGCGCCCGGGTCCTGCGCAAGGGTCACGCACCGGTCGAGGTCGACCAGCGCACCTGCGACGAGGACCCGCCGAGCGCCGCGTCCCTTGCCGACATCGGCCCCTGGCTCTACGAGGCCGACCGCGCAGTCACCCGCGCGGGACTCATCGGAACCGTCACCTCGGCGACCTCCGGCCACGAGCTCGAGGCCGGTCTCGGCTACGTGACGAGCGAGGCGGAGCTCGACCTCGGGCACGCGCGACGCTTCGCCGTGCTCGAGGCAATGCCCTTCTCCGTCAAGGGACTTCGATCTTGGCTGCGCGAGCGCGGCATCACCGGCCTGACGATCAAGAAGCGAGGCATCCGCCTCGATGAGGACCAGCTGCGCAAGCAGCTGAAGATCGGCCGCGGCGCGGGCAACGGGGAGAGCGGGACGATCGTGCTCACCCGCGTCGCCGGGGCCCAGACCGTGCTCGTCGTCGCCCCCGCCGAGTGAGTCGTGGGCCCGCGTCGCAGGTAGCCTGCGGGCATGCCGACTCGCCCCCTCCGCCTGCCCCGGATCGCCGCCAGCGCCGCCGTGCTCGCCCTCGTCGGCTGCGGAGCAGGAGGTGGGAACACCGCCAGCGAGAGCCGCTCCGGCGGGAGCAGCAGCACCAGCTCCTCCGGCAGTTCGTCCACGACGAAGGGGGGAGACGGTTCCTCCACCTCCTCGTCCTCCCCGTCCTCGTCCTCCACCTCCGACGCACCCCACGCCAGTGCCTGCGTCGCCGGGGTCCGCGACGCCATGTCGGACACGCAGAAGGCGGGCCAGCTGATCATGGCGGCCATGCAGCCCGGCCCGGCGATCGCCCTTGACCCCTACATCAGCGGCCAGGGCCTCGGCTCGATGCTCTACCTCGGCGGCTGGGAGGGGTCCGGCACCGTCAAGGCCGCGAGCGACCACCTGCAACAGGCCGCACCGACGATCGACGGCACCAAGGTCGGGATGCTCGTCGCCGCCGACCAGGAGGGCGGCGAGGTCCAGCAGCTCACCGGGGCCGGCTTCTCCGAGATGCCCTCCGGTCTCGAGCAGGCGCGGGACGCCTCCCTGCGTGACTCGGCGAAGGGCTGGGGCACGGAGCTGAAGCAGGCCGGCGTCAACGTCAACCTCGCCCCCACCGCCGACACCGTCCCCGACGAGATCGGCCGGGCCAACGAACCGATCGGCAAGTGGGGCCGGCAGTACGGCTCGACACCGGAGGCGGCGGGCAAGGGGGCCACCGCCTTCGCCCGCGGGATGCAGGACGCGGGCGTGCAGCCCACCGCCAAGCACTTCCCCGGCATCGGCCGGATCACCGGCAACACCGACCTCACCGCCGAGGGCACCTCCGACGAGACGGCGACGCGACAGGACCCCTACCTCGCTCCCTTCGCCGAGACCATCGAGAGCGGCACGAAGATCATCATGGTCGGGTCCGCGCGCTACCCGAAGATCGACGGCGACACCCCGGCGGTATTCTCCGAGAAGATCATCGACGGCATGCTGCGCGAGGACCTCAGCTTCGACCAGGTCGTCGTCACCGACGACGTCGGGGTCGCCAAGTCCGTAGCGGCGACGCCGGTTGGCGAGCGGGCGACGCAGTTCGTCGACGCCGGAGGGGACATCGTCCTCACCGCGGAGGCGAGTCAGGTGCCGACGATGGTCGAGGCCCTGACGACGAAGGCCAAGCAGGACAAGGCCTTCGCCGCGAAGATGGACGAGTCGGTCACGCGCGTGCTCACGCTCAAGGACGACATGGGGCTCCTCGGCTGCGGCTGAGTGCCGCCGCATCTCCCGCCCTCGGCCCTGGGCGACGACGATCCCGCATTCCCCTAGGGCAATGCGCTGACTTCGTGCATTCCCCTAGGGCAATGCAGGGTCGGGGGCTCAGTGCGCGTGGTCGTGGTCGACGTGCACGGGGAGCCCGGTGCGCACGTCGGTCACCGGCAGCGAGCTGTCCGCCGGTAGCGAGGGGTCGCTCGGTGGGCGGTCCTTGAGCATGAGCTGCGCGCCGAGGCTCGCGACCATCGCGCCGTTGTCCGTGCACAGCCCCGGGCGTGGGACGCGAAGGGTGATCCCCGCCGCGTCGCACCGCTCCTGGGCCATGGCGCGCAGCCGGGTGTTGGCCGCGACGCCTCCCCCGACCTGGAGCGCGGCGACGTCGTGCTCCCGGCAGGCGAGGACGGCCTTGCGGGTGAGGACATCGGTCACCGCCTCCTGGAAGGACGCGGCGACGTCGGCGACGGGCACGTCACGACCGGCGGCCCGCTCGGCCTCCACCCAGCGCGTCACCGCCGTCTTGAGCCCGGAGAAGGAGAAGTCGAAGCGGTGCCGCTCCATGTCCTTGCGACTGGAGAGCCCCCGCGGGAAGTCGATGGTGATCTGCCCGTCGCTCGCCGCCTGGTCGATGTGCGGGCCACCGGGGAAGGGCAGCCCGAGGACCCGGGCGACCTTGTCGAAGGCCTCCCCCGCCGCGTCGTCGATCGTCGCGCCGAGGCTGCGGATGTCGTGGGTGACGTCCGGGACGAGGAGAAGGGAGGAGTGCCCGCCGCTGACGAGCATCGCCATGGTCGGCTCGGGCAGCGGGCCGTGCTCGACGATGTCGACGGCGACGTGGCTCGCGAGGTGGTTGACCCCGTAGAGGGGGGCGCCCAGGGCGACCGAGAGCGCCTTGGCGGAGGCGACCCCGACCATGAGAGCGCCGGCGAGGCCCGGACCGGCGGTCACAGCGATGCCGTCGAGGTCGGAGAGGGCGACGCCCGCCTCGCGACAGGCCCGCTCGATCGTCGGGACCATCGCCTCGAGGTGGGCCCGGGAGGCGACCTCGGGCACGACACCACCGAAGCGGGCGTGCTCGTCGACGCTCGAGGCGATGGCGTCGACGAGCAGCTCGCTGCCGTGGACGATCCCGACGCCGGTCTCGTCGCAGGAGGTCTCGATGCCGAGCACGAGGGGTCGCTCGGTCCGTGCGCCGCTCATGTCGTCTCCTGGGTCAGGTCGAGGGCGAGGACGAGGGCATCCACGCCCCCCGGGTAATAGCCGCGTCGCGTCTGCAGCAGGTCGAATCCCCGTGCGGCGTAGAGCCCCCGGGCGGCGTCGTTGTCGGCGCGGACCTCGAGGAGCAGACGGTCGGCTCCGGCGGCGACGGACCTGGCCACGAGCTCCTCGAGCAGGCGCCGACCGAGGCCGGTCCGGCGAGCGCGTGGCAGAACGGCGATCGTCATGACATCGCTGACCTCACCACCGTGGTCCAGGCCGGCATAGCCGACGATGCCCTCGTCGTCCTCGGCGAGGAGGTACTCCCGGCGCGGTCGGCCGGCGAGCTCACCCCACCACGAGGTCAGGCTCCACGCCTCGGTCCCGAAGAGCTCGGTCTCGAGCTCGGCCAGCACCTCGAGGTCCTGCCAGCGCACTTCGCGCAGGCTCGTCACTGCCGCACTCACTGCTGCCCCTGCTCCACGACGGGGGCCTCCCCTCGCCGTCCCTGCTGCTGGCGCGGGGTGACGCGGGCCGACTTCGGGGCGGCGGGCACGGCGGCATCGGGGCGGCGGAGGTACAGCGGCTCGACGGGCATGTCGGCCCCCTGCTCGATCCGCTGCGCGGCGACGGTGGCGAGCACCGCGGCGTCGACGTCGAGCCGGTCGAGCCCGTGCGGGAGCAGGTCCGGGTAGAGCAGCGGTCCCCGACCGACCGTGGGCAGGGCGCGCACGTCCTCGGGCAGGTCGGCCGGCTTGGTCACCGCGGGCCCGTCCAGCGGGGTGGACTGCCCCGCGCTGCAGCGGTACCGGGCCCAGTAGACCTCCTTGCGCCGGGCATCGGTCGCGACGAGCAGGTCGCCCTCGTGGCCGTCGGCGGCGGCAGCCGCGGCGAGGGCGTCGAGGGAGCAGACCCCGTGGACGGTGATGCCGCGGGCGAGCGCGAAGGTCCGCGCGGTGACGAGCCCGACCCGCAGCCCGGTGAAGGGCCCGGGACCGGTCCCGACCGCGACGTGGGTGATCTGCTCCGGCGAGGTCCCGGCGGCCTCGAGGGTCTCGAGCAGCAGCGGGGCGAGGAGCTCGGTGTGGCGCCGGGCGTCGCTGACGCTGCGGGCGTCGAGCACCCGCTCACCGTCGTGGGCGGCGACGGTGATGGCCGACGTCGCGGTGTCCATCGCGAGGAGTCTCACGTCCCGCTCCCTTCGCTCAGCAGTGCCTCGACCTCCGACGCGGACCACCGCTCCCCCACGGTCCGCACCTCCATGGTGCGCTCCTCCGTCGCGGGGTCGGCGGTCAGGGTGACCTCGAGGCGGTCGTCGGCCAGCCCCTCGGCCAGCCCGGCGCCCCACTCGACGACGGTCACCGCCTCGTCGAGCTCGGCGTCGAGGTCGAGGTCGTCCAGCTCGGTGACGCCCCCGAGGCGGTAGGCGTCGACGTGGACGAGCTCGGGCCCGTCACCGAGCGGTGGGTGGATCCGGGCGATGACGAAGGTCGGTGAGGTCACCGCTCCTCGCACGCCCAGCCCTTCCCCGATCCCGCGGGTCAGGGTCGTCTTACCGGCGCCGAGGCCCCCGGTGAGGACGACGAGGTCCCCGGCCCGCAGGAGCCGGCCGAGTCGGCGTCCGATCTCCAGGGTCGCCTCGGTGTCGCGCAGTCGCAGGGTCACGCGCTGGGCTCCCGGACCGCTCCCTTCGCCCGCTGTGCGTCCGCCTCGGCGTCCTCGCCGTGCGGCTGCTCCAGCAGGCCGAAGATCGCGTCGGTGACGGCGCCGGGCCGCTCCAGCTGCAGGATGTGCCCGACGCCCGGGACGAGGACGAGCTCAGCGGCCGGCAGTGCCTCCGCGAGCCGGTCGCTGTGGGCCGGTGGGGTGAGGACGTCGCGGGAGCCGGCGACGATGAGCACCGGGACGTCGACGAGGGCCGGGAGTGCCGGGCGCACGTCGAGGCCGTCAAGCTCGGGCAGGAAGGCGCCGATCGTGTCCAGGCGCGTGCCGAAGACCATCGTCGCCACCTGCCGGAGCAGGTCCTTGGGCATCTCGGTGCCGAAGGCGTAACGCTGCACCGCCTTGGCCTCGATGCCCCGGCCGGCGGAGCGGGCGCTCCCCCACAGACCCTCGCGTCGGGCCATGTTGCCGAGGAAGCCGGGGCCGAGGAGGGCGATGATCCGGTCGAAGGTCTTGCCGAGGCCGAGCTGGACGAGGCTGTCGCCGCCGGCGCTCGTGGCGATGAGCGCCGCCCCTCGCACCCGGGCGTGGGTGAAGGCCTGGTAGCGACCGGCGAAGCTCATGATCGTCATGCCGCCCATGGAGTGCCCGACGAGGACGAGGTCGCCGTCCGGCGTCGTCGCGTCGATGACCGCCCGCAGGTCCTGGCCGAGCTGGTCGATGGTGCACTTCTCGAGGTCACCGACCTCGGAGAGCCCGTGGTTGCGCTGGTCGTAGCTGACGACGCGGTAGCCGGCGTCGACGAGCTCCCGGCGCTGGTGGATCCAGGAGCTGAGGTTGAGGACGAAGCCGTGGACGAGGACGACGGTGGGCCGCTTGCTCTGCTTCCACCCCTTCGGCTCGTCGACCTCGACATGGAGCACGAGGCCGTCGTTCGCGGGGACGGCGAGGACCTTGTCCGCCTCGAAGGGGAAGACGTGCACCTTGTCCTGGGGGGTGACGGCCTTGGCTCGGGAGCGCTCGACCGCCTTGTGGCCGACGAGTCCGGCGCCGGCGATGGCCGCGCCACCGACGACGGCAGCGGCGAGACCGATGCCGGTTCCCGCCGCTCGGCCGACGCGCGCGGCCGCCGGCTTCTTGCTCGCGGGTGTCGGGCTCGTGGACTCCATCACTGCACTCCCAGGTAGCGGCGCGGCACACGGGGGCCGAGCCGGGTGACGATCTCGTAGTTGATCGTGTCGATCGCGGCGGCCCAGTCCTGCGCCGTCGGCTCGCCGTCGGCCTCGCGGCCGATGATGACGACCTCGTCGCCGGCGACGGCAGTGCTGTCCGCGCCGAGGTCGAGGACCATCTGGTCCATGCACACCCGACCGGCGACGGTGTAGTCGCGCCCACCGACCTGCATCGGTCCGACATTGCCCGCGTGGCGGGGTATCCCGTCCGCATAGCCGAGGGGCACGAGACCGAGGCGGGTGTCCCCCTTCGTCGTGTACTGGTGGCCGTACGAGACCCCTTGGCCGGCCGCGCAGTCCTTGACGTTGACGAGGCGGGCGGTGACCCGCATGGCCTCCCGCAGGCCGAAGTGCGTCGGCCCCCCGATGTCGGGAACCGGCGAGAGACCGTAGATCGAGAGCCCCGGACGGACCATGTCGAAGCGGGCGGACGGGTTGGTCAGGGTCGCCGCGGAGTTGGCGAGGTGCCGGATGCGCGGTCGCAAGCCGGCACGCTCTGCGTCGGCGAGGATCGCGGCGTAGGTCTCCTGCTGGGCGCGCACGGTGGGGTGCTCCGGCGCGTCGGCGTAGGCGAAGTGGGAGAAGATCCCCTCGACGTCGACGACGCCCTCGGCCTCGAGCCGGGCCGCGTCGATGAGCATGCCGGCGAGGTCCTCCTGCCAGGCACCTCCCCGACCCAGGCCGGTGTCGACCTTGAGGTGGATCCGGGCCGTCGTGCCCGTCTCGCGGGCTGCGGCGGCGATCTCGGCCAGCGCCCACGGAGCGCCGGCGGAGAGCGTGAGGTCGGCGCGGATCGCGGCCGCGAGGTCGGCGCCGGGCGGGAAGAGCCAGGTGAGGACGGGGGCGGTGACGCCCGCCGCGCGCGCGGCCAGCGCCTCGGAGAGCTGGGCGATCGCCAGGTAGGTGGCGCCGCCGGCGAGCGCGGCACCGGCCACCGGGACGAGGCCGTGGCCGTAGGCATCACCCTTGATGACCGCCATGACGTCGGCGTCGCCGGCGAGGCGTCCGAGCTGGGCGACGTTGTCGGAGATCGCCGCGAGGTCGATGTCGGCCCATGCGGAGAGGCCGTCCGTGGACGCCTCCTTCGGCAGGACCGAGGGGGTCGCGGCGGACGGCAGGGCTGGGTGCGGGTTCGAGATGTCCATGGGCTCCGGTCGAGTCTAGAGCGGCGAAGGGAGGCAGGATGGGAGGCATGACCTACCGCACGGATGACTACCAGGCCGATCGCACCCGCTACGACGCCATGGAGTATCGCCGCTGCGGCCGCTCGGGGCTGCAGCTGCCGCCGATCTCCCTCGGTCTCTGGCACAACTTCGGCGACCACGAGTCGCTCGCGACCCAGCGAGCGGTGCTCCGCCGGGCCTTCGACCGCGGGGTGACCCACATCGACCTCGCGAACAACTACGGCCCGCCCCACGGCTCCGCCGAGCGCAACTTCGGCACGATCTTCGCCGAGGACCTCCGGCCCTACCGGGACGAGCTCATCATCTCGACCAAGGCCGGCTACGACATGTGGCCGGGCCCCTACGGGCAGGGCGGCGGCTCACGCAAGTACCTGCTCGCCTCGCTCGACCAGTCCTTGCAGCGGATGGGCCTGGACTACGTCGACATCTTCTACAGCCACCGCTTCGACCCGGACACCCCGCTCGAGGAGACGATGGGCGCGCTCGACGCCGCCGTCCGCGCGGGCAAGGCGCTCTACGTCGGTATCTCCTCCTACGGGCCGGAGCGCACCCGCGAGGCCCACGCCATCCTCCGGGAGCTCGGCACTCCCCTGCTCATCCACCAGCCCTCGTACTCGATGATCAACCGGTGGATCGAGGAGGAGCTGCTCGACACCCTCGAGGACCTCGGCGTCGGGTCGATCGCCTTCTCCCCGCTCGCGCAGGGGCTGCTGACGGACAAGTACCTCGACGGGATCCCGGCGGACTCGCGGGCAGGGCGCGAGGGTACCGGCGTGGCCGACCAGCTCACGGAGGACAACCTCACCCGGATCCGAGGGCTGCACGCCATCGCCCGGGAGCGGGGCCAGTCGCTCGCGCAGATGGCCCTCGCCTGGGCGATGCGGGACCCCCGCATCACCTCGGTGCTCGTCGGGGCACGCCACGTCGAACAGCTGGACAACAGCCTCGGGGCGCTCGACTCCGCCGGCTTCACCGACGAGGAGCTCCGCCGGATCGACGAGTTCGCCGTCGACGGGGGCATCAACTGGTGGGCCTGGTCCTCGCAAGCCTGACCCACCGCACACCCTGAGGGCGTGCGCACCTGGACCGCATCCGCCTAGGCAGATGCGGTAAGGAGGTCGGCGACGACGGGGCCGATGGCCTCCGCCACGGCGAGCGCGCGGACGGGTCCGCCCGGGTTGGCGTGGTCCGCGGCGCGGCCGTGGACGAGAACGCCGAGGGAGGCGGCCTCGACCGGGTCCAGGCCGGCGGCGAGGAGGGTGCCGACGAGGCCGGCGAGCACATCGCCCGAGCCGGCGGTCGCCAGCCAGGCCGGCGCGTCGTCGAGGACGTGGAGCGGACCGTCAGGGCCGACCACATGGGTGACCCCACCCTTGAGGAGGACCGTCGCGCCCGCCACCTCGGCGAGCATCCGGGCGTGCCGGGCCGGATCACCCTCGACCTCGGCGCGGGTCAGGTCGGTCGCGCGCCCGAGGAGGCGCGTGAGCAGCCGAGCGCACTCCCCCGCGTGCGGGGTGAGCAGGGTCGGCGCCTCCCGGCGCCCCGAGAGGAGGTCGAGGCCACCGGCATCGACGAGGACCGGGAGGTCCGAGTCCAGCGCGGCCCGCGCGGCGGCGACCTGGTCATCGGCTCCCTTCGCCGCGGAGGTCGTGTCGAGACCGGGCCCGATGACGTGGGCCTGGACCCTCCCTTCGCCGTGGACCACCTCGGGGAGGGCCGACTGGACGAGGCGTCGCGGGGTCTTGGTGCCGGTGTAGCGGACCATGCCCGCGCCGGCGACCACGGCCGCCGTCGCGGTGAGCACCGCGGCGCCGGGGTAGTCCTCGCCACCGGCGACGATGCCGAGCACCCCGCGGGAGTACTTGTCGTCCTCGGCCGCCGGGACCGGCCACCGGTCCGCCACGTCATCGGGCGTGGGCCGGGCGACGACCGGCTCCGCCTGCTCGAGGTCCAGACCGATGTCGAGCACCGTGAGCAGCCCGCACGCGGCCTCGGTCGGCGGCAGCAGGTGGACGGGCTTGGGCGCGCCGAAGGTCACCGTCTCGTCGGCGAAGACCGCGTCCGCCACGGCCGGCCCCCCGGAGACCGGCTGCCCGCTCGGGGTGTCGACGGAGATGACCCAGGCCCGGTCGCGGATGGCATCGACCCACGGCCGGGCGAAGGGGGGCAGACCCGGGCGTCCACCGATCCCCGTGATGCCGTCGAGGACGACCTCCGCCCGGGAGATCGCGGTGAGGGCCTCGCTGCCCTCCCCCGGGAGCACGGTCGCCCCGTGGCTGCGGGCCAGCTCCGCCGCCTCGGTCTGCGCCGCGGAGGCGCTCGTGTCGACACACACCGCGGTGGCCCGGAACCCCCGGCGGGCCAGCCGGGCGATGGCGAAGAGGGTGTCCGCGCCGTTGTTGCCCGGCCCGACGAGGGCGACGACGCTGCGCAGGCCACGCTCGCGCATGCGGCCTGTGGTGAGGCGGGCGACGCCCTTCGCCGCCCTGGCCATGAGCTCCCCGCTCTCGAGGAGGTCGGGGAGGGCCTCCTCGGCGGCACGGATCGTCTCGACCGAGTACGCAGTGATCACGCCGTCGACGCTACCGCTCCCTGAGACGCGGCTGCCGTCAGCCCTGCGTAGCGAAGGGGGTCAGGCGGACTCGGCGATGACGATCGCCGTGGCGATGCCGCCGTCGTGGCTCAGGGAGAGGTGGAGGCGGGTCACCCCCAGCAGCTCGGCGCGCGCCGCGACGGCCCCGGTGATCTCGAGGATCGGCTCGCCGTGCTCCCCCTTCGTCACCTCGGCCTCCTGCCACGGCAGGTCACCGGGGGTGCACAGCGCCTTGCCCACCGCCTCCTTCGCCGCGAAACGTGCCGCGAGCGAGCGCAGCGGCAGGCCCCGCTCCCGCTCGGTGAAGACACGGTCGCGCAGCCCCGGGCTGCGGTCGAGACGGTCGCCGAGGCGGGCCATGTCGACGACATCGATGCCGACCCCGACGATCATCGGCTCACTCGACCGTGACGGACTTGGCGAGGTTGCGCGGCTGGTCGACGTCCAGGCCCTTGGCCGTGGAGAGGTGCAGCGCGAAGACCTGCAGCGGGACGACCGTGAGCAGCGGCTGGAGCAGCGGCGAGCTGTGCGGCACGCGGATGACCTCGTCGGCGAAGGGGAGGACCTCCTCGTCGCCCTCCTGGGCGATGACGAGCGTGCGGGCACCGCGGGCGCGGATCTCCTGGATGTTGGAGACGACCTTCTTGTGCAGGTCGTTGGGGGTGTCCGGGCCGGGCACGACGACGAAGACCGGCTGGCCGGGCTCGATGAGCGCGATCGGGCCGTGCTTGAGCTCGCCCGCGGCGAAGCCCTCGGCGTGGATGTAGGCAAGCTCCTTGAGCTTGAGCGCACCCTCCATGGCGATCGGGTAGCCGACATTGCGGCCGAGGAAGAGCACCGCGCGGGTGTCGGCCATGAAGCGGGCGATCTCCTCGACCCGGTCCATGGTCCCGAGGAGCTCCTCGATCTTCGCCGGGATCCCGTGGAGCTCGGCCATGACCGACTTCGCGCTGTCCGCGTAGGTCTCCCCCCGCAGCTGGGCGAGGTAGAGGCCGAGCACGTAGCAGGCGGTGATCTGCGCGAGGAAGGCCTTGGTCGAGGCGACGGCGATCTCGGGCCCGGCGTGCGTGTAGAGCACCGCGTCGGACTCGCGGGGGATCGTCGCGCCGTGGGTGTTGCACACGGAGACCGTGAGCGCCCCGAGCGAGCGGGCGTGCCGTACGGCCATCGCGGTGTCGGCAGTCTCCCCGGACTGGCTGATCGAGACGACGAGCGTGCGCTCGGAGACGATCGGGTCGCAGTAGCGGAACTCGTGGGCGAGGGCGACCTCGACGGGGATCCGGGTCCAGTGCTCGATCGCGTACTTCGCCACCATGCCGGCGTACGCAGCGGTCCCGCAGGCGACGATCGTGATCCGGTCGACCTGCTTGAGCTGCTCCTCGTCGATGCGCAGCTCGTCGAGGAGGAGGCGCCCGTCGGCGTCGGTGCGGCCGAGGAGGGTGTCGCCGACCGCCTGCGGCTGGTCGTGGATCTCCTTCTCCATGAAGGTGTCGAAGCCGCCCTTCTCCGCGGCGGCCGCGTCCCAGGTGACCTCGTAGGGCTTGCCCTCGGCGGCCGAGCCGTCGAAGTTGATCACGGAGTGGCTCGTCGGGGTGATCGTGACGATCTGGTCCTGCTCGAGCTCGACGGCCTGCTTGGTGAAGCCGATGAAGGCCGCGACGTCGGAGCCGAGGAAGTTCTCCCCCTCGCCGAGGCCGACGACGAGGGGGCTGTTGCGGCGGGCTGCGACGACGACGTCGGGCTGGTCGGCGTGCACCGCGAGCAGCGTGAAGGCGCCCTCGAGCCGGTTGACGACCGTGCGCATCGCCTCGGTGAGGTCACCGGACTGCGCGAAGGCCCGCGCCAGCAGGTGCGCCGCGACCTCGGTGTCGGTCTCGGAGGTGAAGGTCACCCCCTGCTCGAGCAGCTCCGCCTTGAGTGCGTGGAAGTTCTCGACGATGCCGTTGTGGACGACCGCGAGCTTGCCGTCGTCGCCGCCGCGGTGCGGGTGGGCGTTCTCGTCCGTGGGCCCACCGTGGGTCGCCCACCGCGTGTGACCGATGGCGGTCGCCGAGACCGGGACAGCCTCGGCGTCCAGGGCCGCCCGGAGGTTGGCGAGCTTGCCCGCCCGCTTCTCGGTGAAGACCTCGTCGCTCCGGACGAGCGCCACCCCGGCGGAGTCGTACCCCCGGTACTCGAGACGGGCGAGGCCCTCCATGACGACGTCCAGCGAACGGTCTCCCGCGTCGGGCCCGACATATCCAACGATTCCGCACATGGGGCACAGGCTAACCGCCCGGGCACCGCCGTCCTGACACGTGCGACACAATGGGTGCGTGTCCACCGCCCCCACGGCGACATTGCCGTCGCCCTTCGTCGAGCTCGACCGCGCGGCGTGGGCCAAGCTCCGCGAGAACCACCCGCTCAATCTCGACGAGAGTGATGTGGCCAGGCTCCGCGGTCTCAGCGACCCGATCGACCTCGAGGAGGTCCAGGAGGTCTACCTCCCGCTCTCCCGGCTGCTGACCTTCTACGTGTCGGCGACGACGAGGCTGCACCGCACGACGTCGACCTTCCTCGGGGAGCGCCCGCCCAAGGCCCCCTTCGTCATCGGCGTCGCCGGCTCCGTGGCCGTCGGCAAGTCGACGACCGCCCGCATCCTCCGCGAGCTCATGCAGCGCTGGCCGGACACCCCCAAGGTCGACCTCGTGACGACCGATGGCTTCCTCCTCCCCAACGCCGAGCTCGAACGACGGGGGCTGCTCCAGCGCAAGGGCTTCCCGGAGGCCTACGACCGGCGGGCCCTGCTGCGCTTCATCTCCGCGGTCAAGGCCGGCCAGCCCGAGGTCGCCGCTCCGGTCTACTCGCACCTGACCTACGACATCGTCCCCGACGAGCAGATCGTCGTGCGGCAGCCGGATGTGCTCATCGTCGAGGGCCTCAACGTCCTCCAGCCGCCGGGCCTGCGCAGCGACGGACGCACCGGGCTGGCGGTGAGCGACTTCTTCGACTTCTCGGTCTACGTGGACGCCAAGGTCAGCGACATCCGACGCTGGTACGTGGAGCGCTTCCTACGACTGCGCAAGACGGCCTTCGCCGACCCGCAGTCCTACTTCCACCGCTACGCCGAACTCAGCGACGAGCAGGCGGTGGCGCGGGCGCTGCACATCTTCGAGACGATCAACGAGCCCAACCTCCTCGACAACGTCCTGCCGACGCGTGGCCGGGCGAGCCTCGTCCTGACGAAGGGGTCGGACCACCAGGTCCGTCGGATCCGCCTGCGCAAGCTCTGACCCGCGGGTCAGTACCAGTGCGGGTCCTTGCTGTCCCAGAAGGACTTGGCCTCGCACGGGCTGCCGTAGGAGGTCTTGATGTAGTCCAGGCCCCACTCCATCTGGGTGATGGGGTTGGTCTTCCAGTCCGCGCCGGCGCTGGCCATCTTGTTCGCGGGGAGCGACTGGGGGATGCCGTAGGCGCCGGAGGAGGAGTTGGTTGCGTTCCACTCCCAGTCGCTCTCACCGATCCACAGCGAGTCGAGGCAGCCCCACTCGTCGTCGTCCCAGCCGCGCTCACGCATGAGCTCCACCGCATAGGGCTTGGGGTCCTTGCGGATCTGGGCGAGCTGGGCGGCGGTGAAGTGCCGCTCGCCCACGGGCTTCGCGTCGTTCTCGCGCCGCTTCTCGGCGCGTGCGGCCCGCTCGGCCTTCTCCTTCTTCGCCGCGCGGATCTCCTTGGCCTTCTCAGCGGCCTTCTCCTCGGCCGCCGCCTTCTGCTTCCGCTCGACGAGCGCTCGGCGGTCCTGCTCGCGGGAGGCGCTGCGGGAGACATTCGTCGAGCGCCGCTCGTCGGCCAGGCGGGCGGTGTCCTCGGTGGCCGTGTCCTGCTCGGGTGCCTCGTCGGGCTCGCTGTGCCCGGTGAGGGCCGCCGTCGCGCGGTGCGAGGGGTCACCGATGGCCATCGTCGCGCCGACGGAGCCGAGCATCGCGACGGCGAGCGCCCCGCCGACGACGGGACGACGAAGGGCGGAGAGCAGCCCGACGCGGCCGCGGCGACGCTCGTGGTGGGACCCGTGCCGGGGCGTGTAGCTCGATGAGCCCACGTCACCAGCTCCTTTCACGACGACAGCCACCCCGAGGAGTGGCTGTGAGGTGGCGGTCCGCACCCGAGGGCCTCAGCCCGCCGTTATCACTTCGAGACACTAACTGACGTCCGACCCACCCGCCAACCCCTGACGCCCTCCACTGTGGATGACGTGGAGCACCGCCCACACCACGCCGAAGGGGAGGGACCCGCGCCCGGCGGGCCCCTCCCCTTCGACGCAGACGGCTGCCGATCAGGTGTCGGCGCCCTCGAGCAGGTCGGTGACGAGCGCCGCGATCGGGCTGCGCTCGCTGCGCGTCAGCGTGATGTGGGAGAAGAGCGGGTGCC
>DXAR01000062.1 GCA_019116945.1 Candidatus Janibacter merdipullorum
TGCCACTCCGCGGGGCCGAGGGCGACGAGGCGGGAGTCGTCGGCGGTGGTGCTGTTGGAGGTCGTCGCGTGGTCGGTCGACGACGTCGCGACGGGGGTGTCCGGGGACTGGTTGACGACGAGCAGGCCGGCGCCCGTCGCGACGAGGACGGCCGCGGCCGCACCCGCGAGGTAGGCCAGCGATCGGCGCCGGCGGCGGTGGGAGGCCAGGTCGACGACCTCCACCCCCCCGGTCAGTCCCTCGGCGCGCGCACGGATCTGTGCCGGCTCCGGGAGCGGCTCGTCGGAGACGTCCTCCATGAGCGACATGAGCGCCCGGCGGACGAGCTCGTCGTCCTCGGGAGACCACGGCGCATCGTCATGACGGTCGGTCATCGCGGTCTCCTTCTCCTCGGTCGGTCAGTGTCCTGGCGAGCTGGGCCCGACCGCGGTGCAGTCGGGCCTTGATGGTCCCCGGTGGGGCCCCGGTCGTTCGGGCGATCTCGTCGACGGACATGTCGGCGAGGTAGTGCAGGGCCAACGTCTCGCGCACATCGTCCCCGAGCGTCTTCAGCGCGGCCACGACGGCCACCCGGTCCTCGGACGGAGCCGCCGGTCCGGGCAGCTCCCCGTGACGCTCCATCGCCGCCACGCGGTTGGTGTCCTTGCGCCACGCGGAGATCGCGATGCGGCGGGCCACGGTGCGCACCCAGGCGAGTGGTTCGTCCGCGGCGCTCACCTGGTCCCAGCGCTGCCACGCGCGGGCGAAGGCCTCCTGGGCGGAGTCCCTGGCCAGCTCGAGGTCGCCGGTGGACGCGTAGACGACGTGCACGACTCGTTGTGCGGAGGCGCGGTAGAACTCGTCGAACGCGGCCGCCGCCGACACATCTCCTTCCGTCATTCACCCCTCCAGACGCGTGTGGCGGCGCTCTGGTTGCGTCCCCCGAACAAATTCCTCTCCGACGGTACGGCTTGTCGGCGCGGTCCGGGAACATTTCTGGGTGACGATGGGGCCCGTGACGGTGCTGGAGCTCATCAGATCGGCGACGACCGACGACGAGGCCCGCCGACGTCCGGAGCTGAGCGCGGCCGGGACGGGGGCCCTCACGGCGGCCGCCGGGCTCCTCCTGCCACTCCTCCTCACGGTGCTCGGCGCCCTGGCCGTGCCCCGGGCCTCCGCCGGTGTCGGCGACGCCCTCGGCTCCGGCGCCCTCCTGTGGCTCGTCCTCGGTGGCGCCCGCCTCGACCTCGGCTCCGGCACGCTGGCGCTGACCCCGCTCCTCGGCGTGCTCCTTCTCGTCCTCCTCGCGCGGTCCGGCGCGCGGCGGGGCCTGCCGGAGGCCCCGGACCTGCGCGTCCAGGGCGCGTGGCTCGGTGGCTACGCCGGTGTCGGTGTCGTCGCGGCCCTCCTGGGGCTGCTCACCCCCGTCTCGGCGACGGTCCTCTCCCTTCCGCTCCCGCTGCTCCTCCTGCCCGCCGTCGGTCTCGTCTGGGCGCACGGCCTGCCACCCCGGCTCGGGGAGGTGTGGGAGCGGGCCCCCCTCGCCTTCCACCGGGGCTTCGTCCCGGGGGTCAAAGGGGCCGTGGTCACCGTCGTCGCGGGCTCCCTCCTCGTCCTTGTAGCGACCGTGGTGCACGCGGGGCGGGTGCTCCACGTGCACTCCGAGCTCGAGGCCGGCTTCTTCGGTGGGCTCCTCCTCGTCCTCCTCCAGGTCCTCCTCCTGCCCAACCTCGGGATCTGGGCGGTGTCCTTCGCCGCCGGGCCCGGGTTCTCCACGACCGGGGGAGCGATGACGACGTGGTCCGCCGCCGAGAGCGGCGTCCTCCCGATGGTCCCGGTCCTCGCCGCGCAGCCGCAGCCGGGTGCGCTGCCGTGGGTCACCTACCTGCTCGTGCTGCTGCCGCTGGCGATCGGTGCCTGGCTGGGCCGGGAGGCCCTCGCCTGGGTTCCGCGCCTCGCCGCGACCCGGGCCAAGCTGGCCGTCGTCGCCGTGGCGGTCGGGGTCGCCGCCCTGGGCGTCGTCCTCCTCGACGGGCTCTCGGGCGGCTCGCTCGGCGCCGACCAGCTGAGCGATCTGGGCGCGCCGGGTCTGCGGCTCGGGGCCGTGCTCGTGCTCGAGCTGGGTGCCGGCGCTCTCGCGGTCCTTGCCCGCGAGTGGTGGACCCTGCGGCACTGACGGGTCCTAGACTCACCGGGTGCGCGCCCCCCTTCGCCTCGTCGTCCTCGTGTCCGGCTCCGGGACCCTGCTCCAGGCCCTCCTCGACGCCGCCGACCTGCCCGCCGAGATCGTCGCCGTCGGTGCCGACCGGGCCTGCGCGGGCCTGGAGCGGGCGGAAGCCCTCGGGGTGGCGACCTTCGTCGAGCGGGTCGCCGACCACGACGACCGGGAGGCCTGGGACGAGGCGCTCGCGGCCCGGATCGCCGAGCACGAGCCCGACCTCGTCGTCACGGCCGGCTTCATGAAGATCCTCGGTCCCCGGACGCTCGCCGCCGCGACCGTCCTCAACACCCACCCGGCGCTCCTGCCGGCCTTCCCCGGAGCCCATGGGGTGCGCGACGCGCTCGCCCACGGCGTCCGGGTCACCGGCTCCACGGCCCACCTCGTCGACGCGGGCGTCGACACCGGACCGATCATCGAGCAGCGCGTCGTCGCCATCGCCGACGACGATTCCGAGGAGACCCTCCACGAGCGGATCAAGGTCGTCGAGCGGGAGATGCTCGTCGACGTCGTCACCGCCATGGCCTCCGGCGGCTGGCGCGTCGAGGGCCGTCGGGTGCACGTCGGCTGAGGCCCTAGACTCGGCCGCACACGACTGGCGAAGGTGGGTCACCACCGGGGAGTGACGACGTCGAGGTGCATCGCCCGCCTGGGTGCGCCCATCCGAGCTGCAAGCGACCTCCAGGAGTACCCGTGCCAGACCGTCACCCCGTCCGCCGTGCCCTCGTCTCCGTCTTCGACAAGACCGGGTTGGAGGGCCTCGTCCGGGGCCTCGCCGAGGCCGGCGTCGAGCTCGTCTCCACGGGAGGTTCCGCTGCGGCCATCGAGGGCCTCGGGCTCCCGGTGACGAAGGTCGAGGAGATCACCGGCTTCCCCGAGTGCCTCGACGGGCGCGTCAAGACCCTCCACCCGCGGGTGCACGCCGGGATCCTCGCGGACACCCGGCTCGAGGACCACGTCCGCCAGCTCGCCGATCTCGAGGTCGCTCCCTTCGACCTCGTCGTCGTCAACCTCTACCCCTTCGCGGAGACGGTCGCCTCCGGCGCCTCCGTCCAGGACTGCATCGAGAAGATCGACATCGGCGGCCCGACGATGGTCCGGGCCGCGGCGAAGAACCACGCCTCGGTCGCCATCGTCACCGACCCCACGAGCTACGACGAGGTCCTCGAGTCCGTCCGCGGGGGAGGCTTCACCCTCGCCCAGCGCGAGCGGCTCGCGGCGGAGGCCTTCGCCCACACCGCCCGCTACGACGTCGCGGTCGCCGACTGGATGGCCGGCACGGTCGCCGACACCGGTGACGGGACCGGCTTCGCCGCGCAGATCGGTGGCACGTGGAGCCGCCAGCAGACGCTGCGCTACGGCGAGAACCCGCACCAGGCCGCGGCCCTCTACGTCGGCGACGGCGAGGACGGCCTCGCCCGGGCCGAGCAGCTCCACGGCAAGGCGATGTCCTACAACAACTACGTCGACGCCGACGCCGCCCTGCGCGCCGCCCACGATCACGGCGACCAGCCGACCGTCGCGATCATCAAGCACGCCAACCCCTGCGGCATCGCCGTGGGAGAGACCATCGAAGCGGCCTACGAGCGCGCCCACGTCTGCGACCCGGTGTCCGCCTACGGCGGCATCGTCGCGAGCAACCGCCCGATCAGCGCCGCCATGGCGACCGCCCTCAACGACACCTTCTCCGAGGTCGTCCTCGCGCCCGACTTCGCGCCCGACGCGCTGGAGATCCTCCGGGAGAAGAAGAACCGTCGCCTCCTCAAGGTCGCCGCACC
The DNA here is from genome assembly GCA_019116945.1 of Candidatus Janibacter merdipullorum. Taxonomy (GTDB): domain Bacteria; phylum Actinomycetota; class Actinomycetes; order Actinomycetales; family Dermatophilaceae; genus Janibacter; species Janibacter merdipullorum. The sequence continues at coordinate 3,976 of DXAR01000062.1, forward strand.
CACGCCCGGAGGGGTCGAGACCCGACCGATCTCCGGTGGCCTCCTCGTGCAGCAGCGCGACGCGATCGACGCCGTCGTCGAGACGACCGCGGAGGACAAGCCGACGCAGGGCCACGGTGACGAGCCGAGCGCCTGGACCCTCGTGGCCGGTGCGGCCGCCGACGAGCCCACCCTCGCCGACCTCGCCTTCGCCTGGCGTGCGGTCCGCGCGACGAAGTCCAATGCCATCCTCCTCGCCGCGGACGGCGGATCCGTGGGGATCGGGATGGGGCAGGTCAACCGGGTCGACTCCTGCCACCTCGCGGTGACCCGGGCCGGCGAGGACCGGGCGAAGGGGGCCGTCGCCGCCTCGGACGCCTTCTTCCCCTTCGCGGACGGCCTGCAGGTCCTCCTCGACGCGGGGGTCGCCGCCGTCGTCGCTCCCGGTGGGTCGGTGCGGGACGACGAGGTCATCGCCGCGGCCGAGTCCGCCGGGGTGACGATGTACTTCACCGGCACGCGCCACTTCGCCCACTGACCCGCGCACCTGACTGGAAGGATGACCCCGTGACAGCACAGATCCTCGACGGCAGGGCGGCGCTCGCCTCGATCAAGGAGGAGCTCGCCCTCCGCGTAGCCGCGCTCAAGGACCGAGGCATCACCCCCGGTCTGGGGACGGTCCTCGTCGGCGACGACCCCGGCAGCCGGTGGTACGTCGGCGCGAAGCACAAGGACTGTGCCGAGATCGGCATCACGAGCATCCGGCGGGACCTGCCGGCGACCGCGACGCTCGACGAGGTCCTCGCCGTCGTGCGGGAGCTCAACGACGACCCGGCGTGCACCGGCTTCCTCGTCCAGCAGCCGACGGGACTGGACGAGAACGCGATCCTCTCCGCGGTCGACCCGGTCAAGGACGTCGACGGGCTCCACCCGGTCAACCTCGGGTGGCTCGTCCTCGGCAACACCGCGCCCCTGCCGTGCACCCCGATGGGCTGCATCGAGCTCCTCCGTCGGCACGACGTCCCCCTCGACGGGGCCCGCGTGGCGATCGTCGGCCGCGGCATCACCGTCGGGCGTCCGCTCGGCCTCATCCTCACCCGGCGCAGCGAGAACGCCACGCCGGTCCTCTGCCACACCGGGACCCGTGACCTGACCGCCGAGGTGCGTCAGGCGGACATCGTCGTCGCTGCCGCCGGCCGGCCGGGCATCATCACCGCCGACATGGTCAAGCCGGGGGCGGCCGTCCTCGACGTCGGCGTGAGCCGGGTCGAGGGCGAGGACGGCAAGAGCCGGGTCGCCGGAGACGTCGCGAACGACGTGCGCGAGGTCGCCGGCTGGGTCAGCCCCAACCCCGGCGGCGTCGGTCCCATGACCCGCGCCATGCTCCTGAGCAATGTCGTCGAGGCCGCGGAGCGCGGGGCCGCATGACCGAGGCCGGGGAGGACGCGACGGGGGACGCGGCGGAGACCACCGCCGGTCCGCCGTCGGACGACCCCGGACCCACCCGCCCCGCGCTCGACGTGCGCCCGCTCGCGGCTTGGTGGGTCATCGCGGCGGGGCTCCTCGTCGCGATGCTCTTCCTCCTCACGGACCACGTCCTGCGCGCGACCGTCGCGTGCGCCGGGGCCCTCCTCCTCGCGGCGGTCCTGCGGGTGTCCCTCCCCGGGTCGAAGGCGGGTGGCATCGCGGTGCGCGGACCGCTCGTCGACGTCATCACCCTCGTGACCCTCGCGGTCGCCGTCCTCGTCTCCGGCTTCACCCTGGACCTCAGCGCCCGCTGAGTCCCGGCTCGCGTCAGGGCGTGAAGAGGTCCCGTCGCGACTCCATGCCGAGCTTGCGCAGGATGCTGCGCACGTGGGTCTTCACCGTCGTGAGGGTGACGACGAGCCGATCGGCGATCTGCTGGTTGGTGTGCCGCTCGAGGATGAGGGCGAGCACCTCGCGCTCCCGCTCGGTGAGGCGGGAGTCGTCGATGAGCGTCCTGCGGCGTTGCACGGGGGTGCCGAGCGGGCCGGGGAGCCAGATGCGTCGACCGCGCAGGATCGCCCGCACCGCGTGCAGCAGCTCCTCGGGCGCGGCCCACTTGCCGACGAGACCGTCGGCGCCGGCGAGGATGGTCGCCTCGAGGTCGGGGACGTCGGTGAAGGAGGTGTAGACGAGGGTCCTGGTGGTCGAGGCCCCCCGGAGGTGACGGCAGAGCTCGATCCCGGCGACGCGATCACCGCCGAGGCGAAGGGGGAGCACGATGAGGTCGGGGGTGGTGCTGGGGAGGAGGCGGCGGGCCTCCTCGGCCGTGTCGGCCTGCCCGACGACCGACAGGTCGGGCTGCTCGTCGACGAGCGCCGCCAGCCCGTAGCGGATGAGCGGGTGGTCCTCGACGAGGAGGACGCGGGAGGGGGCGGTCGTCATCCCGTCATTGTGGGACAGACCTCCTCCCTCGGGGATGAGGTGGGCGGTGCGATCGCCGCCATAGCGTGGCGCCCATGCACGACACCACCTCTGTCATCGTCGTGGGCGCCGGCGTCGTCGGTGCCACGACCGCCTACGAGCTGGCGCGTCGCGGGGCGTCGGTCACGCTGCTGGACAAGGCCCCCGATCTCGGCGGCGGGTGCT
>DXAR01000063.1 GCA_019116945.1 Candidatus Janibacter merdipullorum
GCCTTGGCCCACCGGCTCGGCGGCCGCCGACGCGCGGGCGGCTGCTCGTCGTCACGGGGCGGCGGCGCGCCCCCTTCGTCGCCGTCCTGCGGCCAACTCGCGCTGCTCATGGTGGGGACACCGTACCCAGCCGACCTGCGAGCGGGTAAGGCAGCATGGTCCCCGTGCCTGATTCCTCACCCGACGCCGTGCCCACGACCGAGCCGCTGACCGTCGCCGCCCTCGAGACCGAGCGTCACGTCGCCGCCTCCGGGTGGGACCAGAACCCCCGGGTCTTCGCCCTCGTCGACACCGCCGCCCTCGTCGCGGCCGAGCCCGCGCTCGCGGACTCGCTCGACGGTGCCGCCGACCGCGCGCCGGGTGCGCTCACCGCCATCGAGCAGGAGGACCTGCCGCGCACCTCCTCCCTGGAGTCCCTCCTCGGACGCATGGCCTGGCCGGAGACCGTGCACGGCGCGGCGGTCGCCGTCGAGCGTGTCGTCATCCCGCCCGGCGCGGAGCGTGACCTGCCCGAGGACCCGGCCGAAGCCGTCGACGCCCTCGCCCGCCACCCGCAGCGCGAGGACGTGCGCCTCCTCGTCGCCGTCCACCGGGACGGCCGCTCGGTCTGCCTCCTCCGCCAGCGCGCCCACGACCAGAACGACCGCGTCGCCACCGGTGAGGACATCGCCCCCGGCCTCGTCCACGCCCTTCGCGCGACGCTCGAGGACTGAGGGCACCGCTCACTCGCAGGAGGCGAGGTCCTCTGTCTCCCCCTTCGCGATGGACTCCACCGCGGTCCGGGCGTCGTCGAAGGTGCCGACGCTGACGACGTTGAGCCCCTCGGGGATGTTGCCGACGACGTCCTCGCAGTTGTCCTCGGGCGCGAGGAACCACCGGGCGTCGGCATCCCGGGCCCCCGCCATCTTCTGCTCGATGCCGCCGATGGGCCCGACCCGGCCCTCGTCGTCGATGGTCCCGGTGCCGGCGATGGGCTTCCCCTTCGTCAGCGCGCCGGGGGTGAGCACGTCGTGGATGGCGAGGGCGAACATCATCCCGGCGCTCGGGCCGCCCACCCGACCGGCATCGATCCGCACCTCGTAGGGGTAGTCGTAGCGCGGCTCGATGCCGATGCCGATCCCCGCCCGGTCGCCGCCGATGTCCTCGGTCGTCAGCTCGACCGTGCGGGGCTTGTCGTCGCGGCGGATCCCCAGGCGCACCGTGTCACCGGGCTCCCGGTCGGAGATCGCCTCGACGATGTCGGACACATACCTCGTCCGCGTGCCGTCCACGGAGGTGATGACGTCCTCGGTCTCGAGCTCGTCCTCGGCCGGCAACCCCTTGACGATCGAGGCGACGAGGTTGTCCTGGGGCACCTTCGTCCCCGTGCTGCGGATGCCGACGGCGATCGAGTTCTTCTGCGAGCCCTGCATCTGGGCCTTGTTCATCTGCTCGATCTCCTCCTCGCTGCGGTCCTCCCCGAAGACCTCCTCCTCGGGGACGACCTCGGAGTCGGCATCGAGGTGCCCGATGAGCCACTCCCAGCCGTTGATGTGCTCCTCCGGGCCGCCGAGGACCCGCACCGTCGTGAAGTAGAGGGGCCCCTGGGTGTCATAGCTCTTCGCGCCGTTGACCTCGACGAGCCCGGACCCGTCGTCGAGTGTCCCGAGGGTGTCGGTGACCGGTCCGGGCCGCTCCACCGCGTACGGGACCTTGATGAAGGTGCCTGCGAGCGCGACGATGAGCAGCACGACCATCACCACGAGGATGCCGCGAGCGATCCGCTCGCCGCGCATGCTCGGGCCTGGCTGGACGGGGTCGATCACGAGTCCTCCTGCGTCCGGGAACCATCCGGGCCCGCGCGTGGTTGGGTTGAGGGACAGCACATCCTCTCAGGAAGAGACGAGACACCGACGTGAGCAACGACCCCAGCACCCCATCCGGCCCATCCGGGGACGACGGGCTGCCGGAGGACCTCGCCCGGATCTTCCGTGACCTCAACGGTGGCCGGGACCTCCCCCCGCAGGTCGTCGAGCAGCTCAAGGCCATGGGCATCGCCGACGCCGACCCCGCCCAGGTCGCGGCCATGACCTCCCAGATCAAGGCGATGTTCTCCCCCGGCGCCCAGGCGAAGGGGGTGGACGTCACCGCGGCCACGAAGGCGGCCCGCGAGGCCCTCCAGGCCGAGGACCACGCGATGGGTGCCCGGGAGCTCGGCCTCGCCGAGCAGGCCGCCCGGCTCGCCGGCCTGTGGCTGGACCAGGTGACCGACCTCGAGGCCCCCTCCCTCACCGCGGCCGCACTCTCCCGCGAGGACTGGGTCGCGAGGACCATGCCCGTGTGGGCCTCGCTCGTCGACCCCATCGGCGACGGCCTCGCCGGGGCCATCCGCGACTCCTTCACGACCCGGCTCAACGACCCCGGCGCCCCCGACCTGCAGGCCCTCGGCCTGCCGCCCGGCATGGACCTGTCCACGCTGAGCCAGCAGCTGGCTCCCTTCGTCGACCGGATGGCCTCGACCCTCATCACCGGGCAGACCGCCCAGGCGGTGGGAGCGCTCTCCGAGGACACCCTCACCGCGACCGAGGCCGGCGTCCCGCTACTCGAAGGGGAGGTGGCGCTGCTGCCGGGCAATGTGGCGGCCTTCGCCGACGGCCTCGACGTCTCGCTGGACGAGGTGTGGCTGCACCTGGCGACGCGGGAGTCGGCGCGGATGCGGCTCTTCACCGCCGTGCCGTGGCTCGGCCCGCAGATCCTCGCCGCCGTGCAGGCCTACGCGCGGGGCATCGCCATCGACACCGACGCCATCGACGCGGCCGTGCGCGAGGTCGACCCCTCCGACCCCGAGGCGATGCAGAGCGCGCTCACCGACGGCTTCCTCAACCCGAGCCCGACCCCGGCCCAGCAGAGCGCGCTCGCCCAGCTCGAGACGTGGCTGGCACTCATCGAGGGATGGGTCGAGCACGTGTCCGCCCAGGCGACGCGCGAGCAGCTGCCCCACACCGCCGCGATGACCGAGACGATCCGTCGGCGGCGGGCGACCGGCGGGCCGGCGGAGCGCACCTTCGCCGGGCTCGTCGGGCTCGAGCTGCGCCCTCGCCGCCTGCGGGACGCGGCGAGTCTCTTCGCCGCGCTCGAGGAGCGGGTCGGTGCCTCCGGTCGCGACGGCGTGTGGGCCCACCCCGACGTGGCCCCGACGGCGAACGACCTCGATGATGTGCTCGGCTTCGTCGAGCGCACCGCCGCCGGCGAGTCCTCCTCGAGCGAGGACCTCGACGCCGCACTCGAGTCGATCCTCCGCGAGGCGGACGAGGGCGGTCCCGGCAGCACGGGACCCGACGGACCCACCACGTGAGCCACGAGGCCCTCACCGCTGACCTCCTCCGACTGCTCACCGACTGGTCCGCGCCCTCGGCGGAGCAGGAGGCGATCCGGCAGGAGTACGTCGCGCACCTCGGGGCGCACGAGGAGGCGACGGCGAAGGGCGGTCCGCCCGCCCACTTCACCGCCTCCTGCCTCGTCGTCGACACCGATCGCGAGCACGTCCTCCTGACGCTGCACAAGAAGGTCGGCCGCTGGCTGCAGTTCGGCGGTCACCTCGAGGAGACCGACGCGACGATCGCCTGCGGTGCCCTGCGGGAGGCGCTCGAGGAGTCGGGCCTCACCTCGGCCGAGCTCACCCTGCTCCCCGGTCCGGCGCAGCTGGACCGGCACGCGCTGGGGTCCGGCTTCAGCCGGTGCACCGAGCACCTCGACCTGCGGTGGATCGCCGTCGCCGCCCCCGGAGCCCGGCCCGTGGTCTCCGCGGAGTCCGAGGACGTCGCGTGGTGGCCGGTCTCGGCCCTGCCCGAGGACACGGACTCCTCCCTTCGCTCCCTCGTGGCGCTCGCCGCCGCCCCCTGACCCCGCGACACCCGGCTGTGGACAGCCGAAGGGGGCGTCCGCCGAAGTCCGCCACAGTGGTCACCACGACACCACCGGCACGAGCGAGACAGGCATGCACCCGACCCCACCACCGATCCGCCAGTCGCACCTGCGCCCGCTGAGACGCCCCGACGGGAGCGTGCAGCTCGGGGTGGGGACCCGCGCGCTGCGACTGGCCGGGGTCAGCGACGCGGAGTGCCGATGGATGGCTTCGCTCGTGCCGGGAGGAGCCCTCGCCGAGGCGGTCGCCGCCGCGAGCCTCGAGGGCATCGATCCCGCCCGGGCCGCCGAGGTCCTCGACCGTCTCGTCGCCCACGGGATCCTCCTCCCGGCGGCGACGGCCGAACCACCGACGGTGGCCGTCGTCGGCAGCGGCGCCCTGCCGGCCCTGCTCGTCGACGTCCTGCGCCAGACCGAGCGGGTCGCCGCGTCCCGGGTGCGCCTCGGCGCCGAGACGGAGGCGGTCCCCACCCTCGCCGTCGTCGTCGGCGGCGCCCCGGCCGCGCCCGAGGCCGTCCGGCCCTGGCTCGGCGCCGGCGTGCCGGTCCTGCCCGTCTGGTGCCTGCCCGACCAGGCGAGCATCGGACCGCTCCTGCGTGTCGACGAGGGCCCGTGCCTCACCTGCCTCGAGCTGACCCGCTCCGGGGTGGACCCCGCCTGGCCCTGGCTGCGCGCCCAGCTGAGCCGGTCCCGGATCACCGCACCCGAGCCCGTGGACGGGGTCCCCGCGATCCGCCTCCTCGCCGCGGGACTGACGACCACCCTCGTCCTCGACCACGCCGGCGGTCGGCTGACGACGCCGGAGTGGTCCTTCGAGGTGGCCACCCCCGGGCCCACCCTCGAGCGGCACCGCTGGCCGACCCACCCGGGATGCGGCGAGTGCGGCAGCCCACCCCTGCGGAGCGTCGCGACACCCACGGACGACGGGGGTTCCGCCGGCCCCACCGGGTGGGACGACACAATGGCAGGGTGAGCGAGATCCCCCGAGGAGCCGCCGGCCGGGCCGCGCGGCTCGCCTCCCTGCCGCTCGGCCACGCCGGGCGCAGCGCTCGAGGGCTGGGCCGACGCCTCGGCGGCACGCCGGCGGAGGTCGTCAACGAGGAGATCGAGCGGCGCACCGCCGAGCAGCTCTTCGCCGTGCTCGGCTCGCTCAAGGGCGGCGCGATGAAGGTCGGCCAGGCCCTCTCCGTCCTCGAGGCCGCGATGCCCGAGGACTACGTCGAGCCCTACCGCGAGATGCTCGTCCGGCTCCAGGACGCGGCGCCGCCCATGTCGACCGACGAGGTGCACGCCGTCCTCGCCCGCGACCTCGGCCACCGGTGGCGCGCGGAGATCGAGATCGAGGACGCCCCGGTCGCGGCCGCCTCCATCGGCCAGGTCCACCGCGGCGTGGCTGCCGACGGTCGGACCATCGCGGTCAAGGTGCAGTACCCGGGGGCGGACAAGGCCCTGCGCAGCGACCTCCAGCAGATCGCCCGCCTCGCGCGGGTGGCGACGACGTGGATGCCCGCCATGGACATCAAGCCGGTGACCGAGGAGCTCCTCGCCGCCGCCGACGAAGAGCTCGACTACGGGCTCGAGGCAGCCCACCAGCGGGCCTTCGCCGAGGCCTTCCGGGGCGACCCGGAGGTGCTCGTGCCTGACGTCGTCCGACAGACGCGGCACGTCCTCGTCAGCGAGTGGCTCGAGGGCGCCTCGCTCAACCAGGTCATCCGCGAGGCCGATCAGGACGTGCGCGACCGCGTCGGTGAGCTCTACTTCGAGTTCCTCCTCAGGGGCCCCGCGCGGGCCGGCCTGCTCCACGCCGACCCGCACCCGGGCAACTTCCGGCTCACCCCCGACGGTCGGCTCGGTGTCGTCGACTACGGCGCGGTGGCCCGTCTCCCCGAGGGGATCCCGCCGATCATCGGCACCCTCGTGCGCGCGGCTCTCGCCGGCGACGGGGAGGCGGTCGTCGCCGGCCTCCGCGGCGAGGGCTTCATCCGGCCCGGCATCGAGGTCGACGCCGATGACGTGCTCGCCTACCTTCTCCCCTTCGTCGAACCCCTGCGCGAGCCCACCCACGCCTTCACCCGTGAGTGGCTCCGCGCGGCGACGAAGGGGGTGACCGACCTGCGTGCCCCCGAGTTCGCCACGGGGATGCGGATGAACATGCCCCGGGAGTACGCGATGATCCACCGCGTCTTCGTCGGGGCGATGGGGGTGCTCAGCCAGCTCGGGGCGACGGTCCCGGCCCGCGGGCTCATGGAGCGCCACCTCCCGGGTTTCGCCGGCGACTGAGTCCCGCCCCACCTCTCACCGGCCCTCCGCAGCGCTGCCCGCGCGGCCTGTCGACAGGCTTCGTCGTCATCGCTGCTACTTCTTGGCCGCCTTGGCCTGGGCCTTCGCGGCCTTCTTGAAGTCCCGCACCTCCTGGAGCGAGCCCTCATCGGTGACATCGGCGACCGAGCGGCGGGCCCCCTCCTCGGCGTAGGGGCCGATGGCCTCGCGCCAGCCGTCCGGGCGGATGTCGAGCTGCTTGCCCAGGAGGGCGGCGAAGATCCGAGCCTTCTGGTCACCGAACCCCGGCAGCGCCTTGAGCCGCTTCACGACCTCGGCGGTCTCGACGCCGGTCCAGATCCGCGTGACATCACCGTCGTACTCGTCGCGCACCACCGCGGCGACGGCCTGGATGCGACCGGCCATCGACCTGCCGTAGCGGTGCACGGCCGGCGGCGTGGCGCACAGGTCGGCGAAGGCGTCCGGGTCGGCCGCGGCGATCGTCGCCGGGTCCAGGGTGCCGAAGCGCTCCTTGACCTTGGCCGGACCGGCGAAGGCGCGCTCCATGGGGAACTGCTGGTCGAGGAGCATGCCCAGGAGCAGGGCGAAGGGGTCGGAGGAGAGCAGCTCGTCGGCGGTCTCGTCCTGGGCGATGCGCAGCTGGGGGGACATGGGTCCAGCCTGCCAGAGACAGCGGTAGGCCCCACCCGGATCGGGTGGGGCCTACCGGTCGGCGCCCGCCAGGCGGGCGGCTGCGGTGGTCATCGGACGCTCAGGTGAGC
>DXAR01000064.1 GCA_019116945.1 Candidatus Janibacter merdipullorum
GAGGTGAGCCCGAGCAGCGGGGCGAGGTCCTTCGCGGCACCGGCGACCCCGACCGTCGTCTCCTTCCCGTCGACCGTCTTCTCGTACTCGCCGACCGCGGTCTGGTCGACGGTGACGGTGCGCCGCTCCTGGCTCTGCGCGAGGACGGTGTTCTTCGCGTCGTAGATCGTGCCGCGCTGGGCGGGGATCGCCTCGGACTGGGTGCGCTGGGCGAGGGCGTCCGCGGCGACGGTCTCGGAGTCGAAGCCCTGGATCCGCACCAGCTGGGCCGCGAAGAGGCTGAGGACGACGAGGGTCGTCACCGTGAGGGCCCGCATCCGGAGGCGCGAGCTGCCGGCGGGCGCGGGCACCGCCGCGGGCGTGCGGCGGGACGGGGTCTTCTTCTTCTGCACGGGGCGCTTCGGTGCCGGGCGCTTCTGGGCCCCCGGCCGGCGGGGGGCGCCCCCCTTCGGTCCTGAGCGTGCTGGCCCGCTGCCGCCGCGGCGGGGGGGTCGACGCTCGGTCACGGGCGCTCCCTCTCTACGTCACGGGTGGTCAGCGGGTCACTCTCCCGAGCGCTTCTTCTCGGGCTGCTTCTCGGTCTTGTCCGACTTCTTCTCCGACGTCGATCCGGAGGACTTCTCGGAGGCCTTCTTCTCGGCCTCCGAGGTGTTCGTCGTCGACGCTGCGTCCACGGTAAAACCGTCCGGCTTCTTCGCGGCCGTCGCCACGCCGAGCACGCTCCCCTTGTCCAGATCGATGAAGGCGGCGCTGCCCGCGGGCACCATCCCGAGGTCCTCCGCTTCGCCGGCGAGGTTCTGCGGGGCGGAACGACTGTTGATCGAGTGGGTCAGCGAGTCCTCGGTGTCGGCGAGCCGCGCTGACTCCGCCTCCTGGGCGGTGACGGCGAAGGAGTCCTGGGCCATCGCCGTGTTGAGCCCGAGCACCGCGCCGAGGCCGGCGAGGAGGAGGGCGACGCAGAGGGCGGGGAACCACGCCGACCCGGCCTGCTCCTCGGGGGTGACGACCCGCAGCGAGGTGCGGCGCGTGCCCTCCGTGGAGCGCTTGGCGACGGTCGTGGCGACGGACATCTGGCTCATCTCACGGTGCCTTTCGTACGGCGGGGGACGCGGATGCGCTCGGCGGCGCGGAGACGCACCGAGGCAGATCGGGGGTTCGTGCCGAGCTCGGACTCGGTCGGTGTGAGGGCTCCCCGGGTGAGCAGGCGCAGCTCGGGGGCGTGCTCGGGCAGCTCCACGGGGAGGTCGGGCGGGGTCGTCGAGGCGGCACCAGCGGCGAGGCCGCGCTTGGTGATCCGGTCCTCGAGGGAGTGGAAGGAGAGGACGGCGAGGCGGCCACCGACGGCGATGCGGTCCAGGGCGGCGGGCAGGGCCCGCCTCCACCCGGAGAGCTCCTCGTTGACCTCGATCCGCAGGGCCTGGAAGGTCCGCTTGGCCGGGTGGCCACCGCCCTTCTGGGTGGCGGCGGGGATGGTCCGACGGAGCAGCTCCACGAGCGGCCCGGAGGTGACGAAGGGGGTGACCTCCCGCTCCCGGACGATCGCGCCGGCGATCTTGCGCGCGAAGCGCTCCTCGCCGTACTCGGAGAGCACCCGGCTCAGGTCCCGGGCCTCGTAGGTGTTGAGGACGTCCGCGGCCGTCGGCCCGGTCGTCGGGTCCATCCGCATGTCGAGGGGGGCGTCGTGGGCGTAGGCGAAGCCGCGCTCGGTCTCGTCGAGCTGGAGGGAGGAGACCCCGAGGTCGAAGAAGGCGGAGGTGACCGTCTCGAGGCCGAGGCCCTCGAGGACCTCGTCGATCTCGTCGTTGACGGCGTGGACCAGGGTGACCCGGTCCCCGAATCGGGCGAGGCGCTCCCCCGCGAGGTCCAGGGCCTGCGGGTCACGGTCGATGCCGACGAGCCGGACCTGCGGGTCGGCCTCGAGGACCGCCTCGGCGTGGCCGCCCATCCCGAGGGTGCCGTCGACGTGGATCGCGCCCGGCACGGCGAGCGCGGGCGCGAGGAGCTCGAGGACCTCGTCGAGCATGACGGGAACGTGCCGGGAGGCTGCGTCCACGGGGTCCCCTTCCTGCGCGTCGCTCATGGTTGCGGTGATCCCTGGTCCGTGTGCGCTGCTGCCACCTGGTCCCCATCCGGGACGTTCCGGCCCGGGGGAAGTCGGGTCGGTGCCGTCACGGCTGGAGGCCGGATGGCAGCTGCGGCTCACATGAGTCCGGGGATCACCTCCTCGGACTGGTCGGCGAAGGCCTGCTCGGTGCTGGCGAGGTAGTCGTTCCACGCGGTCGTGTCCCAGACCTCGACACGGGAGCCGGTGCCGATGACCGTGCACTCGCGGTCGAGGCCGGCGTACTGGCGCAGCGCGGACGGGACGGTGACCCGGCCCTGCTTGTCGGGGATCTCGTCGCTCGCGCCGGAGAGGAAGACGCGCATGTAGTCCCGGGCCGCCTTGCTCGAGGTCGGGGCCTCCTGGAACTTGCGGGTGATCTTCTCGAACTCGTCCATGGGGAAGACGTAGAGGCACCGCTCCTGCCCGCGGGTCATGACGAGGCCACCGGCGAGCTTGTCCCGGAACTTGGCGGGGAGGAAGAGGCGGCCCTTGTCGTCGAGTCGGGGGGTGTGCGTACCGAGGAACACGGCGACCACCTGCCCTTCGTCTCGACCCTCATGGCTCCCTGCTCTTCCTTCTCCCCCCACTTTACTCCACCTCTGCCCCGAACACACCCTCCAGAGGCGAGAAATCGCGAGGAACTTCCCGAGTTTTCCCTGATAAATCAGGGGTGGTGCAAAGTGGGGGAGATTCTCCCGCCTACCTCGCTCCGGTGGCTCGTGTGCCCCGGTCATCGGGGGCGCCGGCAGCTCATGACCCCCGGGCAGTGGGGTCGGGCCCCTCGGGCACATAGGCTCGGGGGGAAGAGCGGAGCGAAGTGGGGGCCCCGGCGGTCGTCACGGATCGGAGTCCTGGTGACCCTGAGCAGAGAGAGCGCCCCGACGACGAGCGCCCCGAGCGGGGACCTCGAGCACGTCGTCGCCGTCGGCGGAGCCCTGGCCGCGGCCATGAACGGCGTCATCGAGGGCAAGCCCGAGGTGGTCCGCACCGCGGTCACCGTCCTCCTCGCGGAGGGGCACCTCCTCGTCGAGGACGTGCCCGGCGTCGGCAAGACGATGCTCGCCAAGGCCCTGGCCCGGAGCATCGACGCCTCGGCCAGGCGGGTGCAGTTCACCCCCGACCTGCTGCCGAGCGACATCACCGGCGTGAGCATCTACAACCAGGAGACCCGGGAGTTCGAGTTCCGCCCCGGCGCGGTTTTCGCCCATGTCGTCGTCGGGGACGAGATCAACCGCGCCTCCCCCAAGGCGCAGTCAGCGCTCCTCGAGTGCATGGAGGAGGCCCAGGTCACCGTCGACGGGCACACCTACGAGCTCCCGCACCCCTTCATCATCATGGCGACGCAGAACCCCGTGGAGATGGAGGGCACCTATCCCCTCCCCGAGGCCCAGCGCGACCGCTTCATGGCCCGTCTCTCGATGGGCTACCCGACGCCCACCGCCGAGCTGGACATGCTCGACCACCACGGCGCCCGGTCCCCGCTCGAGGACCTGCGGCCGGTCACGGACGCCGAGGGGATCAGCCGGCTCATCCGGGCCGTGCGCACCGTGCACGCCTCGCCCGCCGTGCGCCAGTACGTCGTGGACCTCGCTGCTGCGACCCGGCAGCACTCGATGATCCGCCTCGGCGCCTCGCCCCGCGCGACCCTCCACCTCCTCCGCGCCGGTCGGGCCCACGCGGCCCTCGCCGGTCGCGACCACGTCCTCCCCGACGACATCCAGGCTCTCGCCCGGGTCGTCCTCGAGCACCGGCTGCTCCTCAGCAGCGAGGCCCAGCTGGCCCGTCGCTCGGCCGGCGAGGTCGTCGCGGAGATCGTGCACCGCACCCGCGTCCCCGCCTCCCGCTGACCCATGACCGTCCGGGGGCGCATCTTCGTCGGTGCGGGAGTGCTCGTCGGTCTCATCGGCATGACCTTGGGGCTGGCGGACCTGACGAAGGTCGGCGTCCTCCTCGTCGCGCTGCCGCTGCTCGCGAGCCTCCTTACCCGCCGCGACATCGCCATCGAGGTCCACCGCTCCCTCTCCCCCGGGCGGGTCCCCATCGACGGCCACAGCGACGTCACCCTGGCGGTGCGCAACACCGGGCGGCGGACCTCCCCCCTTCTCCGGGGTGAGGAGGGACTGGCCTACGCGCTCGGGGACCGTCCCCGCCTCCTCGTGCCCTCCCTCGAGGCGGGCGAGGTGCGCCGGCTGACCTATCGCGTGCGCTCCCACGTCCGCGGTCACCACCCCGTGGGGCCGCTCACCGTGCGTGTCACCGACCCCTTCGGCATGGCCACGCGCTCGGCCGCCGTCCCCGGTGAGGCCGCGCTCGTCGTCCTCCCCCGCGTCGTGCCGTTGACGCCGGTGAGGGGAGCCCCCGCGGGAGGCGGCGGGGAGAGCTCCTCCTCGCCGCGGATGGCCCTGCAGGGCGAGGACGACGTCGGGGTGCGCGAGTACCGCATCGGTGACGACCTGCGGCGGATCCACTGGCGCTCGACGGCACGCACCGGCGAGACGATGGTCCGGCAGGACGAGGAGCCGGCACGGCGCCGGGCCCTCGTCCTCCTCGACGACCGGGCCCAGGGGCACGCCGGGACCGGCAACGGCGGCTCCTTCGAGTGGTCGGTGACGACCGTGGCCTCGGTCATCACCCAGCTCCTCGGCGAGCGCTTCGACGTCCACCTGTGCCTCGCCTCCGACGAGACCGGACGGGTGGCGCCCGTCGAGGGGATCGACCACGCCCTCGACCAGCTCGCCGCGGTCCAGCCCTCCGCCACGACCTCCGCGCGCGGCATCGTCGAGGCGCTCGACGAGTTCGCCCAGCACGGCGGCGGACTCGTCGTCGCCGTCCTCGGAGCGCTCGACGAGACGAGCGCCGACGTCTGCGCGGCCCGCACCGCGCACGGCCTGGCCCTCGTCATCGACAAGGGGGGCTTCACCGACAGGAGCAACGTCCCGGGGGCGGCCGACGACACCTCCGACCGGCTGGCCCTCGGCGGCTGGCGCACCGTCGTCGTGCGCCCCGGTGACCGGATCCAGCAGCTGTGGGAGCAGCTCACCGCCGGACGGATGGTCCGCTCGTGAGCCACCGCGCCCACATCGTCCCCGGCCTGCTCGCCGCCGTCGCGACGATCATCGTCTCGATCCCCCTCACCGGCCTCTTCAGGGACGCCGCATGGGCCTTCCCGGCCGCCGTGGGTGTGCTCGTCATCGCCGGCACGGGGATGATCCTGCGCGCGACCGTCGGGCACACCGGCGTGACGATCCTTGGTCAGGTCGTCGTCGCGTGCGGCTACGTGCTCCTCACCCAGCTGCGGGACACGACGCTCGTGGGGGTGGTCCCCACCCCCGAGACGGCCGCCCGGCTCGTCGAGCACGTCCGGGACGCCCAGGACACGATCACGCGGTACGCGGCACCCGCGCCCGAGACCCCCGGCATCACCGTCGCCCTCATCATCATCATCCTCGTCGTCGGTCTCGCCGTGGACATGTCCGCCGCCACGGCGAGCTCACCCGCCATCGCCGGGCTCCCGCTGCTCTCGCTCTTCCTCGTCTCGGCCGCCAACTCCGGTGGCGAGCTGCCCTGGGGGTGGTTCCTCGCCGGCGCGGCCCTGTGGCTGACGATGGTCGCCCACCAGTCCGACGTGGACCTGAGGGAGTGGACGACCTCGGTCCCCCTCATGGGCCACGACGACGGGCAGGGGGTCGCCGAGCGCTCCCTGCGCTGGCAGGCCGCCCGCGTCGCCGCGGTGTGCCTCGCCGCCGCGATGCTCCTGCCGGCAGTCATGCCCCACCTGCCGACGCGCTACGTCCTCGACGGCCTCGGACGCGGTGGCGGAGGGTCGGCCGGCACCACGGACGGCATCCGGCTCTCCACCGAGCTCGACCTCAAGCGCAGCCTCGAGTCCCCGAGCGAGGACCCGGTCCTCACCTACACCACCGACGCCCCGACGCCCGAGCCCCTCCGCATCGCCGTCGTCGAGGACTTCACCGACGGCTTCGGTCGGATGGAGTCGAGAGCCCGTGCGCCCCGGACCGACTTCACCCCCCCGGACCCGGTGGCCGGTCTCCCGGAGACCATCCCGCAGGAGCGCCGCAGCCTCGCCGTCGAGTCCAACGGCGTCGCGGCCCCGCAGGTCGCCATGCCGGACAAGCTCGTCTCCGCCGAGCTCGACGACATCGGCTGGTCCGTCGGCTCGGACGGGACCGCTCGGGTGCAGCGGGCGCCGGGCTCCTACTCCGCCACCTTCGCCGAGCTCGACCTCGAGGAGGAGCACTTCGACACCACCCCCGAGGAGACGATCGACCCCGCGGCGGAGCGCGACGAATACCTCGCCCTCGACCCGGGGTCCGCGGAGGAGATCCGTGAGCTCGCCGACGAGCTGGCGCCCGAGGGCGGCGACGACCTCGCCGATGCCCAGGCGATCCAGGAGTACCTCCGGGGGCCGGACTTCACCTACAGCCTCGACATCCCCGACCCCGCGGGTGGTCCCGAGGACCCCATCCTCAGCTTCCTCGAGACGAGGACCGGCTACTGCCAGCAGTTCGCGGCGACGATGACCCTCCTCGCCCGCGCCCGCGACATCCCCTCCCGGGTCGTCGTCGGCTTCCTCCCCGGTGACGCCATCGACGACGACGAGTACCTCGTCCGGGCCAGCGATGCGCACGCCTGGCCGGAGCTGTACTTCGACAGCGTGGGCTGGGTGCGCTTCGAGCCGACGAAGGGCACGCGCTCGGCGAGCCTCCCCGGCTACTCGCTCAGCTCCGAGGACGGGCCCGTGGCGACGGACGAGACGACGAGCGCGACCGAGGAGACGACGACCTCGACGACGACCGAGGCCGTGCCCTCCGACGAGGACACGGCCGTCCCGGAGGGTGAGGAGGAGAGCCCCCTTCGACGCTGGCTCGGCTGGATCCTCGTCGGGCTGCTCGGCGTCGCCGCCCTGGCGATCCTCCCGGTGACCGCTGTCCTCACCCGGCGGAGGGAGCGGGCGGCAGCCGACGACGACGCCGCCCTCGTCGAGCACGAGTGGCGTGATCTCATCGACCGTCTCGAGGACCTCGGTGTCGAGCCGCCGCCCGGTGCGACACCGAGGGACGTCGGCGCGTGGCTCGGCCGTCGGGCGCACCTCCAGGCGGAGCACCGCGAGCGGCTCGACCGCGTCGTGACGACG
This sequence comes from Candidatus Janibacter merdipullorum, assembly GCA_019116945.1. Lineage (GTDB taxonomy): Bacteria > Actinomycetota > Actinomycetes > Actinomycetales > Dermatophilaceae > Janibacter > Janibacter merdipullorum. The sequence goes on from DXAR01000064.1 coordinate 7,260, forward strand.
CTCGAGCGGGCTCGGTACGGGCGGCCGGGACAGGAGCTGCCCGACATCTCGACGGATGTCTCCGCCGTCGTCGGCGAGGTCCGCGACCAGCGGATGCGGGGCGCCCGGGTCCGGGCCGCGCTGCTGCCCCGCGCCGGTGTCGACGCGTGGCTCGGCCTCCCCCGCCGGGTGCGGGAGCGGCTGGGCAGGACCCGTCAGTCCAGGTAGTCGCGGAGGACCTGCGAGCGGCTCGGGTGACGGAGCTTGCTCATCGTCTTGCTCTCGATCTGACGGATGCGCTCCCGGGTGACCCCGTAGACCTTGCCGATCTCGTCGAGGGTCTTGGGCTGGCCGTCGGTGAGGCCGAAGCGCATCGAGACGACGCCGGCCTCCCGCTCGCTCAGCGTGTCGAGCACGGAGTGCAGCTGCTCCTGAAGGAGGGTGAAGCTCACCGCATCGGCGGGAACGACCGCCTCGGAGTCTTCGATGAGGTCACCGAACTCGGAGTCCCCGTCCTCGCCCAGGGGCGTGTGGAGGGAGATCGGCTCGCGACCGTACTTCTGGACCTCGACGACCTTCTCCGGCGTCATGTCCAGCTCCTTGGCCAGCTCCTCCGGGGTGGGCTCACGGCCCAGGTCCTGGAGCATCTGCCGTTGGACGCGGGCGAGCTTGTTGATGACCTCGACCATGTGCACCGGGATGCGGATGGTCCGGGCCTGGTCGGCCATGGCACGGGTGATCGCCTGGCGGATCCACCACGTCGCGTAGGTCGAGAACTTGTAGCCCTTGGTGTAGTCGAACTTCTCGACCGCACGGATGAGGCCGAGGTTGCCCTCCTGGATGAGGTCGAGGAAGAGCATCCCGCGCCCGGTGTAGCGCTTGGCGAGGGAAACGACGAGCCGCAGGTTGGCCTCGAGGAGGTGGTTCTTCGCGTTCTTGCCGTCCTGGGAGATCCACCAGAGCTCACGCTTGAACTTCATGTCGATCTTCTCGGTGGTCGCCAGCTTCTCCTCGGCGAAGAGACCGGCCTCGATCCGCTTGGCGAGCTCGACCTCCTGCTCGGCGTTGAGGAGGGCGACCTTGCCGATCTGCTTGAGGTAGTCCTTCACCGGGTCGGCGGTGGCGCCGGCGGTGACGACCTGCTGGGCGGGGGCATCGTTGTCGTCATCATTGCTGATGACGAAGCCGCCCTTCTCGTCCGTCTCGGTCTCCGGCTTGTCCTTGGTCCGCTGCTCCCCGTCGAGCACCTCGTCCTCGCCCTCTTCGGGCTCCTCGGCGGTCGTCGTCGTCGGGTTGGCGGCGGCATTCTTCGCGGCCGCCTTCCTTGCGGCGGCCTTCTTCGCCGGCGCCATCTCCTTGGGAGCGGCGGCGGCCGCGGCGGCCGTGGTCTTCGTCGTCGCCGTCTTCTTGGCGGCGGTCTTCGTCGTCGTGGCCTTCTTCGTGGCCGCCTTCTTCGACGCCGTCTTCTTCGTGGCGGTCGTCTTCTTCGACGCCGTCTTCTTCGTGGCGGTCGTCTTCTTCGTGGCCGCCTTCTTCGCGGTGGTCTTCTTCGCCGACTTCGCGGCCGTGGACTGTGGCACCTGAACCTCGATTCCCTGGTCGTCGAGCGCTCGCAGGACGACCTTGGCCCGACTGGGGCTGATCTCCGCCTCGCTGAATGCGACCTGCAGCTGGTCGCTGGTCACTGCACCTGCCGTGTGTCCCTTGCGGACGAGCTCTTGGAGCGCGGGGTGCGAGAACTCCTTCGGGAGGGAGCCCTGCGCCCCGTCGGACCGGGGGGACACAGCAGTCACCAACAACCTTTCGTCACGGTGGATTCCCGCCGGGGTGCGAAGGGGGTGGCGAAGCCCTCGGTCCCGACTCGCCCGGACGCTGTGCGTTGGGCTCGGTCACCATTATAAAACGCCGCACCACGGAATGCGTCAGCGGGCGCCCGCACGGGCACCCGCTGACACTCTGCACGGACTCGCTCGACGCCGGTCAGCGCGCCTTCACGGCGAGCACGTCGCACGGCGCGTCAAGGAGGACGCGCTGGGCATTGGACCCGAGGATGAGCTTGCCGACGGGAGTGCGCTTGCGCAGACCGATGATGATGAGGCTCGCGTCGGTCTCCTCGGCGACGACGATGAGGTCCTCGGCCGGCTCCTTGCCGCGGACGAGGCCCCGGACCTCGCCCTCGATCTCGGCCTCGTCGAGGCGGGCACGGACCCGCTTGAGGTCCTCTTCGTTCTTGCGGGCACTGTCACCGCTCAGGCCGGCACCGCCCCGGTCCGAGTGGATGACGACGAGCTTGTCCTTGCGCAGGCGGCACTCCTCGAAGGCCCGCTCCAGCGCGGCCTCGCCCTCCCGGGTGGACACATACCCCACGACGATCGTCATCTTTGCTCCTCGTCAGCACTGCTCGATGTGGAAGATCTTGGCCCGACGGTACACCGCCGGTGGTGACCTGTCTCACGTGCCACGCGCACGATCTGAGAGGACCCGGCGCAGGAGTGCCGAGACCTGGTCGACCTCGGTGAGGAATCCGTCGTGACCGACCCGCGAGGTGATCGTCGTCAGCTCGGCACCGGGGGCCGCCTCCGCCAGCTCCTCGGACAGACGCGGCGGGTAGAGGCGGTCGGAGTCCACCGGCGCGATGACGAGCCGACCGGCGAAGGGAGCGAGCGCCGCCTCCACTCCCCCGCGGCCCCGACCGATGTCGTGGGAGTTCATCGCCTCGGAGAGCGTCGCGTAGGAGTTGGCGTCGAAGCGGCCGGCGAGCTTGCCGCCGTGGTGGTCGAGATAGCTCTCGACGGCGAAGCGCGGCCGGCCGAGCTGGCGCGGCGGCTCCTCCTGCAGGTCCCGGTCGAAGCGCTCGTGGAGCTCGAGCTCGCTGCGGTAGGTGATGTGCGCGATCCGGCGGGCGATGCCGAGCCCGGCCTCGGGGCCCTGTTCCCGGTCGTAGTAGTCGCCCCCCGCGAACCACGGGTCATTGCGGATGGCGAGGATCTGCGCCTGGCTCCACCCGATCTGCTCGGCGGTCGCATAGCCACTCGTGGCGAAGGCGACGGCGGTCCCCACGCGCTCGGGATGGCTCGCGGCCCACTCGAGAGTGCGCATGCCACCCATCGACCCGCCGATGACCGCGTGCCAGCGGACGATGTCCAGCTGGTCGGCGAGGAGTGCCTCGGCCGCGACCTGGTCGCGGATCGTCACCCGAGGGAAGCGGCTGCCCCAGGCCCGGCCGTCGGCGGCCCGCGACTCCGGTCCGGTGCTCCCCCGGCAGCCCCCGAGGACGTTGATGGCGACGACGAAGTAATCGTCGCTGTCGAGCGGGGCGCCCGGGCCGATGACGTCCGGCCACCAGCCGGCCGTGGGGTGACCCGGGCCGGCCTCCCCCACGACGTGGCTGTCCCCGGTGAGTGCGTGCTCGACGAGGATCGCGTTGTCCCGGGCCTCGTTGAGCCGTCCCCAGGTCTCGTAGGCAAGGACGACGTCGGGCAGCCGCTCACCGGACTCGAGGGTGAGATCACCGATCGAGGCGAAGATCCGCCGACCCGGCTCCTCGCCGTCGCTCCGACGCCCGGTGTGGGTCGGGGGTGTCGTGGTCACGCTCATCTGAGTGCTCCCGGGGTCTCGCCTTGCCACATCCCTCCGATGCAGCCTGGTCATCACCCGGGGCACCCCGTCGCGAGGAGGGTTGCCGGCCAGCAAGCCGGGGCTTGACGCTGGCGCTCATGACCTGCGCCCCACCATAGCCGACGTGCTCGTGGCATCCCACGGCCGGACCCCGTGCATGAGCAGCTGCTCCATGAGCCCGGCCAGGCGGTAGGAGGGGTCGACCTCGAGTGCCCGGCGAAGGGCGATGGCCGCCACCGTCCCGTCGCCGCACCACCACGCGAGGTGGGCAACGAGGGTGAGGGCCGGTGGCGTGAGCCCGACCGGCAGCAGCCGGACGAGCTCGACGAGCCGGGTCCGCACGGCGAGCACCTCGTCCGCGTGGTCATCGGGACCGGCTGCCGTGGCCCACGGGCACCGGTCCGTCGCCCCGCGGGCCACCTCGGTCGTCTCGGGGAGCTCGTCCACCCTGACGGGGAAGGTCCCCGGGCAGAGGCCACCCATGAGGACGTCCCGCCAGTGCACGTCCTCGAGGGACACCGCGGCACGAGCGAGCAGGGCATCGCCGAGATCGGCGACGGGCAGGGCCGAGGGATCCGGGTCGAGGATGGCGCGCCAGTCGTCGGCGAGCCGCGGACCGCGCTCGGCCAGCGTCCCCGTCGCCACGGCGAGGTCGAGAAGGAGCTGGACGCGCACGAGGATGCGCCCGGCCCGCTCCTCGTCGGGCTCCGGCAGGACCTCCTCGACGAGCTGCTCCCGGCTGCGCCACGGGGCCACGCCGGCGTGGACGAAGGCGGCGACCGCCGGCACGTCCTCCGGGCAGGGCAGCGGGAGCCCGTCCTCGGGGCAGCAGGCCTCCCGGCAGTCCGGGGCGAACCACCGCCCGTCGCGCACGACGAGGTGCTCCCGGACCGTGAGTCCGTTGGTCTCGGCCTCCGCGAGGACCGCCTCCCGCAGGGGCGCGGAGCTCCCGTCCTCCTCCTCGAAGGCCATGACGACCACCGCTGTCGCGTCCTCCCGCTCGAGGATCGCCACCGCCTCGCGGGCGATCTGCGGGCAGTGGTCGGGGTCGGCCGTGAGGTCGTGCCGCTGGAGGAGACCGAGTCGACGACCGTCGACCGCGGTGAGGATGAGCGAGGAGCGAGGGTGGTAGCCGAGCTGGTACGGCACGAGGACGGCGAGCTCGGCGGGGGTGCGGGGGCGGACTGTCGTGGTCATGCCACGAATCTGCCGCCGGGCCGGGCACGCCGGCAGACCCCCGCGCGGGCTGTGGACGACGGCGAGGCCCGCTGAGTGGATGTGGGGGCGACTCAGTCAGGGACGACGTGGGAGGGCACGGTCTGCCCCGGAGGGGGTCCCTGGTGCGCCGACCACGACCACTGGGGGCCGGGCTGGGAGTGGCCCTGCTCCCAGGCTATGAAGGCCTCGGTCTCGCGCACGAGGGTCGCGACGACCCAGCCCATGACGAGGACGTCGTCGACGAGTCCGACGGCGAGGAGGAGCCCCTCCGGCACGAGGTCGATGGGCGAGACCACGTAGCCCACGCCGGCGAGGACGAGCGCCAGCTCCATCGAGGACATGCCGGTGTACTCCCCCGAGCGCACCGCACGGATGAGCCGAGGGATGGCCCGGATGCGCGCGAGGAGGCTCGGCGACCCGGGCCCGGATGCCTGGTGCACGGCGCGGGCGAGATGGGCGGCGCCGGCGGCGGTACGTCGTCTGCTGGCCATGGGGTCCTCCTGAGGGGACATGGGACGTGGGACCACTCTCCCAGACCAACGACGACGGGGCCGGAAGGATTCCGACCCCGTCGTCGCGAGCATCAGTGCGGTCGCGAGGGGACCTCGCCCGGCGCCCCCTGGTTCACGAGGCCGTCGGCACGCTGCTCCCAGAACTCCGCCCCGCGGATGTCGAGCTCGCGCGGGTCGAACTGCGGGTCCAGGCCCTCCTTCTTCTGCCGGCGGTAGTCCTTGAGGGCCTTGAGCGCCGGCACCTGGAGCAGGAGGATCCCGAGGATGTTCAGCCAGGCCATCGAGCCGACGCCGATGTCGCCGAGTCCCCAGGCCGAGCCGGCCGTCGTCACGGCGCCGTAGGCGACGGAGGCGAGGATGAGCCCCTGCAGGGCGCGGATCATCGCTCGGCGCACGAGCGCGTTGGGGATCTTGCGGGTGAGGTAGGCGAGGTTGACCTCGGCCATGTAGTAGTAGGCGACCATCGTCGTGAAGGCGAAGAAGGTCAGGGCCAGCGCGACGAAGCTCGAGCCCCAGCCGGAGGCGACGGTGTCGAAGCCGGATTGCACGAAGCCGGGACCCGGCTCGACGTCCGTGCCGATGGCCCCCTCGTAGAGGGTGTCCCCCGGGTAGGTCTCGTCCTCGAAGACCGAGTACATGTCCGTGGAGATGATGATGAAGGCCGTCGCGGTGCACACGAAGAGGGTGTCGATGTAGACGGAGAAGGCCTGGACGAATCCCTGCTTCGCCGGGTGGGAGACCTCCGCGGCGGCCGCGTGGTGCGGGCCGGTGCCCTGACCGGCCTCGTTGGAGTAGATGCCGCGCTGGACGCCCCACTTGACCGCCATGCCGATGATCGCGCCGTAGATCGAGTGGGTGCCGAAGGCTCCGGAGAAGATCTCGCTGAAGACCGTGCCGATCTGGTCGAAATTCACGAAGAAGACGACGAGCGCCGCGAGGATGTAGAGGACGGCCATCGGGGGCACGACGAAGGCGGCGAAGGCCGCGATCCGCTTGACGCCACCGATGACGATGAAGGCCAGGACGATGACGATGCCGATCGCCGTCGACCACGTAGGGACATCCCAGGCGGCATTGATCGCCGAGGACATGCCGTTGGCCTGGACGCCCGGGAGGAAGAAGGCCATGGCGAAGACCGTGACCGCGGCGAAGGCGATGGCGTACACGAGGGAGAGGGTCGGCGCCTTGTGCGCGTAGGCCTTCTCGAAGTAGTAGGCCGGACCACCGCGGTACTCACCGGTGTCGGGGTCCTTCTCCTTGTAGATCTGTCCCAGGGTGCACTCGATGAAGGACGTGGCGGCACCGAGCAGGGCCACCGTCCACATCCAGAAGACCGCACCGGGCCCGCCGAAGGCGATGGCGGTGGCGACACCACCGATGTTGCCCATGCCGACACGGTTGGCCAAGGACATCATCAGCGACTGGAAGGACGAGGTCCCGTCCGTCGACTTCTCGCCGGACTTCAGCTGCGTGATCATGTCGGGCAGGTTGCGGACCTGGACCGCTCCGGTGCGGATCGTGAAGTAGAGCCCGGCGAGCAGGCACAGGCCCACGAGGGGCAGTGACCAGACCAGGCCATTGGCCTCGTCCACCAGTTCGGCAAAGGACATGAGCGCAGTTCTCCTGACGGACGAGTTCACCGATGAATCGGAGGGACGGTACCGCAGGAATGCCGGCTCGTGGGCGGACCACGCCGAAGAACCTTCGTCGGGTCACCCCACCGGGGCGAACTCCGTCCGGACGTGGTCGGCGAGCTGCTTGAGGAGCCACACGTCCATGCCGGCGCCCACCGCACCTCCCACGAGCGGGACCGCCTTGCCGAAGCGGGCGAAGACCCCCTTCCCCGCCTGGCTGAGGATGCGGAAGCCGACCGCCTTGTTGACGACCATGAGGGCCGGGCCGGGGAGCTGCTGCGAGGCGATCCCCGCGAGACGACCGGTGGGCGCGACGAGCCCGGCCTTGGCGAGGAGGTCCTGGGCGTCGGCGCCGACGAGGCTGAGGAGGACGGCGGAGCGCACCTCGGGCCGGGTGAGGTCGTGCCCGCGGACGTGGGCGACCGAGGCGGCCATGCGGGTGGCGAGGACGTAGAAGCCGAAGACATTGGCAGGCATGGAGACGGCCATGGCCGCGAAGCCGCCGAGGTTGGTGAGGAATCCGCTCGCCCCGGCGAGGGCGAGGTGGTCACGGATGATCTCGTCGACCGCCTTGTCGCGGTCACCCCCGTGCTTGGCGAGCGCCGCGTCCCCCGTCCGCTGCGCGGACGAGAACCGGCCGCGGCCGTCGATACCGACGTCGAGGAGGCCCTGGACGACGGAGACGACGGTGCCGCTCATCCCGGACCGCGGGTCCTCCGCCTTCTCCAGGGCGGTCCGGGTGTCCTTGACGCCCGTCGAGTCCTTGCCGCTGCCGAGCCTGCTGGTGATGAAACCCATGCCGTGATCCTCCCACGGCCCGCGGCGGTAGCCTCGCTCCTCGTGGAGGAGATGGGGGCGCTCGTCATCGGCGTCGACGGTGTCGGCGCGGCCCTGCCGCCGCGGGGCGCCCCGGTCCTCGCCGAAGACCTGGGCGGGCTCCTCCCTTCGCTCGACCCGACCACGCGATGGGTCACGTGGTCCGCTCGGGCCGTCGCCCCCGCCATCCGAGCGGGTGCCCGGCTGGACCGCACCTGGGACCTCGCCGAGGTGCACCGTCTCGCCCACGGCGGCTGGGTGGCGGGCCCGGAGCGGGTCTGGGCGCTGGCCCGGGGACTGGACCCCGAGGGCGCCCCGAGTGCCCCCACGGGCGATCTCTTCGACCTCCTCGCCGACGAGCTCCCCGCGGAGGACCTCGTCCGCCCGGACGGCCACCTCCGCGCCGACGCGGTCACCGGGGCGTGGCTGACGACGCCGCAGCGGTGCGCGGCCTTCGCCGACGCGGCCCGGCAGGTCGCCCACCACCAGCGCGAAGGGCGGATCGCCGCCGGTCGGCGGGCGCTCGCCACCGCCCACGCGGAGTCGGCCACGGCCGTCCTCTGCGTCGAGCTGGAGACCTCCGGGCTGCCCATCGACCGTGAGGCCGCCCGCCGGCTCGTCACGGATGCCGCGGGACCGGAGCCCCGCACGCCGGCCGAGGAGCTGGCCGCCAGGGAGGAGCGGGACGCGCCGGTCCTCGCGGCACTGCCCGGCACCGGGCACGTCGACCTGCGCAACCCCGCCCAGGTCAAGGAGATGCTCGCGCGGGCGGGTGTCGACGTCCCCTCCACCCGCAAGTGGGTCCTCGAGGCGCAGGTCGGCGCCCACCCCGTCGTGCCGGCCCTCCTCGAGTGGCGCAAGCGGGAGCGGATCGCGACGACCTACGGCTGGCGGTGGCTGCGGGAGCACGTCGGAAGCGACGACCGGCTCCGTGGTGCGTGGGCAGCCTGCGACGGCGCGGCCGGGCGGATGACCGCCCAAGCGGGTCTGCACAACCTCCCGGCCGAGCTACGGCCCGCGGTGGCCGCGGACGAGGGGCACGTCTTCGTCCGCGCCGACCTCGGGCAGGTCGAGCCGCGGGTGCTCGCGGCGGTCTCCCGGGACCGGGCCTTCGCTGCCGCCACGCGCTCGGACGACCTCTACGCCCCCGTCGCCGCCCGGCTCGGGGTCGAGCGGGCCGTGGCCAAGGTCGCCGTCCTCGCGGCGATGTACGGCCAGCGCTCCGGCCCGGCGGCCGAGGCCCTCGCGGGGCTCGAGCGGGAGTACCCCGTGGCGATGGCCCACCTCCAGCGCGCCCAGGACGCGGGCAGGCGCGGCGTCGCGGTGCGCACCTTCGGTGGGCGGCTCGTGCGGACGGACGTCGCCGCGGAGGACCACGGGCGCTTCGCGCGCAATGCGGTGATCCAGGGCTCGGCCGCCGAGCTCTTCAAGGCATGGGCGGCGACCGTGCGGGTCGCGGTCCGCCCCCTTCGTGGTCGGATCGTCCTCTGCCTCCACGACGAGCTCCTCGTCCATGTGCCGGAGGAGCACGCGGCGGAGGCCGCGGCCGCCGTCGACCGCGCCCTCACCGACGCCGCCCGCCGGTGGCTGGGCGGTGAGGAAGTCCACTTCGTCGCCGACACCGGGATCGTGCGCCGGTGGTCGGAGGCGAAGTGACCCGGGGGAACTAGGGGTTGTCGGTCTCGTCGACCGTGCGCAGGAAATCCTCGAAGTCGGCACCGAGCTCGTCCGCGGACGGGAGGCTCTCTCCTTCGCCGGCGAGGAGGCTCGGGCGCTCGAGACCACGGAGGTGGACGTCGTACTGCCGCTCGAGGGCCTCGACGGCCTCACGGACCTCGTCGTTCTCCTGCACCTCGCGCTCGATCTGGAGGCGGCCCTCGCGGGCGGCCTCGGCGAGCGCGTCGTTGGGCAGGTTGAGCCCGGTGCAATCGACGATGGCGTTGAGCCCGGTGAGGGCGGCGTCGTGGAAGGTCGACTGGGCGAGGTAGTGCGGCACGTGGAGGCTGAAGCCGACGGCGTCGCGGTCGGTCTCCCCCAGCCGCAGCTCGAGGAGCGCCGCGAGGCTCGCCGGGACCTGGACGGTACCGAAGACCGGCTTGTGCTCGCCGATGAGGCGCTCGTCGCTGCCGTGGACCGTCATGCCGACGGGGCGGGTGTGCGGCACAGCCATGGGGATGCCGTGGGCGTGGACGGCGAGGGAGATGCCGACCTCGTCCATGATCGTGATCACCGCCGCGACGACGGCCTCCCACCGGTAGTCCGGCTCGGGACCGGTGAGGACGTAGTAGCTCTGCCCGTCGCGGTCGGTGAGGTGGTAGAGCACGAGCGCGGGGTCGCTGTAGTCGGTGTAGCGGTTGGCGTCGAAGGTGATGACCGGACGGCGGCTGCGGTAGTCGATGAGCGCGTCGACGTCGAAGGAGGCGACGACGGTGGGCTCGCTCGCCTCGAGGAGGTGGTCCACGAGGAGGCGCTGGGCCATCCCGGCGTCGAAGAAGCCGTCGAAGGCGACGATCATCGGCCCCGGCTCGAGAGCAGTGGGGTCGGTGTCGACCTCGTAGCGGTAGAGGCGCTCGGTCACGTCAGGTCCTCCTGGTCGGTGGTGCACTCATTGTCGCAACGACCCGTGGCCGTCGGCCATTCCCCCGCGGTCACCGCGGGATCGCGGCGATGGCCGCGCGGACCCGCTTGGCGGAGACCGACTGGCGGGTGCCGAGGGTCTGGGCGAAGAGGGAGACCCGCAGCTCCTCGATGAGCCACCCGATCTCGACGACATCGGCCGAGCGCCGGCGCAGAGGCGGCAGGGCGTCGAGGAGGTCGGCGTAGGCGGACTCGACGCCGTCGATGGCCTCCTGGTGGGTGGCATCGCGGCGGGGGTTCTCGGCAGCCTTCTCCAGGCGAAGGGAGATCCCGCGCAGGTAGCGCCGCAGGTCGGGCAGGCGCCCCGCGCCCGTGTCGGCGACGAAGCCCGGGCGCACGAGACCGTCGAGCTGGGCTCGGGCGTCGGCGACGGTCACGGACACCGCCGGCGCGGTCATCCGCTGGAGGAGGGCGAGGATCTCCGTGCGCTGGGCGAGCACCGGCTCGACCTCGGCGACGATCGTCAGCACCCGTTGCGCGACGTGGGTGCGGGTGGCGGCGAGCGCCTCCTCGAAGGCCGCCCGGGTCCGCACCGGTCCGTCGACGTGCTGGGCGACGATGTCGTCGACGGCGGCGGCGAGGACGTCGTCGAGGAGCTTCGGCACGGAGCCGTGCGGGTTCTCGGCGAGGGCGAGCTTCTGGGCATTGGTGAGGCGGGCCAGCACGCGCTTCCACGGTGGGCTCGTCCCGAGGAGGAGGAGCCGACGCACGCCGTCGCGGTGCGCGGCGACGGCCTGCTGCTCGTCGGGGAGCACGCGGAGGGCGACGGAGCTCCCTTCGTCGACGAGGGCGGGGTGGCCGACGACGGTGTTCCTGCCCGCCTTCGTCGTGAAGGTGTCGGGCAGGTCGTCGACCTCCCACGTCGTGAGGCCGGAGCGCTCGATGGAGGCCCCGGCACGCGACATCCGTTGCTGCACATGGCCGGCGAGCTCCTCGGCGAGCGCGTCGAGGTCCTTGCCGCGGCCGAGGCGCCGACGGCGCTGGTCCTCGACGGCGAAGGTCACCCGGAGGTGGTCGGGCACGCGCGACCAGTCCCACTCCCCCTCGTCGATGCGCAGGCCGGCGCGGCGGCCGAGGACCATGGAGAGCTGGCTCGTGATCGACGTGCCGGCGGCCGGGTCGAGCTCGGCGAGCGCGGCGCGGGCGTGGTCCGGTGCCGGGACGAGGTGGCGGCGGGTGGCCTTGGGCAGGGACTTGATGAGCGCGGCGACGAGCTCGGCCCGCAGCCCGGGGACCTGCCAGTCGAAGCCCTCGGGCGTCAGCTGGTTGAGGACGGCGACGGGCACGTGGACGGTGACGCCGTCGTCCTCCTGCCCGGGCTCGAACTGGTAGCTCACGGCCAGCTCGAGGCCGTCGCTGCGCCACCGGCGCGGGTAGTCGCTCGTGCTCACCGCCTCGGCGTCCTCGCGGGTGAGCACCTCCTCCGTGAGGGTGAGCAGGTCGGGCTGGTCGTGGCGGGCCTGCTTCCACCACGAGTCGAAGTGCGCGCCGGAGACGACGGAGTCGGGGATCCGCTCGTCGTAGAAGGCGACGACGTCCTCCTCGTCGACGAGGAGGTCGCGGCG
>DXAR01000065.1 GCA_019116945.1 Candidatus Janibacter merdipullorum
GAGTGGGCGGGCGAGCGCATGCCGGTGCGGGTCCTCTCGCTCGGCGACTACGTGCTCAACGGTGGCGAGGTGGCCGTCCTCGCCATGGTCGAGGCCATCGGTCGGCTCCTGCCGGGCGTCGTCGGCAACGCAGAGTCGCTCGTCGAGGAGTCCCACGAAGGGGGACTGCTCGAGTACCCGATCTACACCAAGCCCTCGGTCTGGGACGCCGGTGATGGCGTGGACCGGCCGGTGCCCGAGGTCCTCCTCGGCGGCAACCACGCCGAGATCGCCCGCTGGCGCCATGAGCAGCGCCTCGCCCGGACGGCGGCCCGGCGGCCTGACCTCCTCCACGGCGCGTCCACGACGAGCGACCTCGCCGACCTCGACCACTCCGTCGCCACTCCCGCGGACGCCCCCGAGCTGGCGGTCCTCCAGAAGGCCTGCTGGCTGGAGATGGTCACCCCGGAGGAGCACTGGTGGGGAGCCCCCGCCGAGGACGCGACGACCGTCGCGGAGGACCTCGCGCAGTGGTCCACGCACCTCTTCCGCTCCGACGGGCGTCTCGTCGGCTCCGTCCGGGTCCGGCGGGACCCGCACGACCCGCAGACCTGGCAGATCGGCCGGCTCATGGTCGTCCCCGACCTCCAGGGGCGTGGCCTCGGTCGTGCCCTCCTCACGCACGCCGAGGCCCTCGCGCCGGGGGACGTCACGGCCTTCTGGCTGAACACCGGGGCCGACCAGCCGCGCCTCCTCCGGATCTACAAGAAGGCGGGCTACCGCGTCGTCGGTCCCGGATCGGGCCCCGGCACCGTGGACCTCACCCGAGCAGCCCGGCGCTGAGCGCGCCTCAGAGGCACCCGGGCAGGGCCGACCGCAGGACGAGGTCGAGGAGGACTGCACCCGCGAGGACGGCGGCGAGCCAGATCCACCCGCCGGCCCGATCGGCGAGGGAGAGCAGCGCGACGGGAAGGGCGATGAGCAGGGCCACTGTCGGGAGACCGGCGTGGAGGACCGGTCCCCAGATGTCGAGGCCGCCGCACTCCCGTGCGACGCCATGGGTGCCGATCTCGAGGAGGCCGTGGCCGCGGGCCGCGAGCAGGGCCGCGCTCGGGGCGAGCAGGGCGAGCGTCAGCACGACACCGAGACCTCGGCGGAGGGCGCCGGCCCCGTCGTGCGGGACCGCGTGCTCGTCTCGATTTCTGGTCACGTGCTCACCTCTGGCAGACTTGGACATCGCGCTCATGACACCGCCCCTGCCACAGGGGGAGTGCGGATCCCGCCACCCTCGGGTGGCGCCCGCGCGCGGCGGCGAGCGTGACTCCTCACACTACTGACGAGGGCGGACGACCTGTGGCGTTCGCAGGAAGCGACAACGCCATGCAGCGTTTCGACGAGATCGACAAGGCGTCCATGCGGGACGACATCCCCGAGTTCCGCGCCGGTGACACCGTCAAGGTGCACGTCAAGGTCATCGAGGGCAACCGCAGCCGTGTCCAGGTCTTCCAGGGCGTCGTCATCCGCCGCCACGGCGGCGGCGTCGGCGAGACCTTCACCGTCCGCAAGGCCTCCTTCGGTGTCGGCGTGGAGCGCACCTTCCCGGTGCACAACCCCGTCATCGAGAAGATCGAGGTCGCCAGCCGTGGTGACGTCCGCCGCGCGAAGCTCTACTACCTCCGCGACCGTCGCGGCAAGGCCGCCCGGATCCGCGAGAAGCGCGAGACCCCCGCGAACTGAGGTCGACCTCCCGAGCACGGCTGACGTCGATGTCGACCGAGCCTGCCAGGGACGACCACGCCCCGACCCCCGCCGGTGATCCGGCGGGGGTCGATGCGCGTCCGGGTCGGCGACTGCTGCTGCAGATCGGCGTCGGGGTGCTCCTCGTGCTGCTCCTGCGGGCCTTCGTCATCCAGTCCTTCCACGTGCCGAGCGCCTCGATGGAGCCGACGATCGCCCCGGGCGACCGCGTCGTCGTGACGAAGGTCGGGGCGGGCAGCGTCGCGCGCGGTGACGTCATCGTCTTCGACGGCACGGACACCTTCGCGGGTGGGGAGCGCTCCCGCGGGGCGGTGCGGCAGGCGCTCGCCGCCGCGGCCTCGACGCTGTCCATCGACATCGGGGAGAAGGACTACCTCAAGCGGGTCGCCGGCACCGGCGGCGATGCCGTCTCCTGCACGCCCGAAGGGGGACTGGTCGTCAACGGCGACCCCGTCGCTGAGCCGTGGCTGGAGGGTGAGAAGGCGTGCACCACCCCCTTCGACGTGGAGGTCCCGCCCGGCCGCCTCTTCGTCCTCGGGGACCACCGCTCCGCCTCGGCCGACTCGCGCAGCCACCTCGGGAACCCCGGTGGTGGCATGGTGCCCGTCGAGGACGTCGTGGGGCACGTCGCCTGGCGGTACTGGCCGATCGATCGGGTCGGCGGGGTCGGGGACTGACCCGACGGACACGGTCGCCGCGTCGCTGCTGGTCCACGACGATCGAGCAGGGATACTGGAGCGGACCACGCCCGCCCGGGGCGAAGCAGAGGAAGAGACCATTGGCACACGATCCTGATTCCGCACGCGCGGAGGCCGAGGACGCCGAGCGTGAGCGCGCCAAGGCCGAGCGCGACCGCGAGGAGCGGGGCTTCGGCGCCCGCCTCGGCGCCGCCGTCAAGGAGATCGTCGTCGTCCTCGCGATGGCCCTGACGCTCTCCTTCATCGTCAAGACCTTCCTCGTCCAGGCCTTCTTCATCCCCAGCGAGTCCATGGAGGACACCCTCCTCGTCGGGGACCGGGTCGTCGTCTCCAAGCTCTCGCCGACCCCCTTCGACATCGAGCGCGGTGACATCGTCGTCTTCGACGACCCGGGCGACTGGCTCGAGCCGAGCCCGGAGCCCAACCGTGGCGCGGCGCTCAACGCCATCCGCAGTGGCCTCATGTTCGTCGGCCTCCTCCCGGACACCTCGGAGGGCCACCTCATCAAGCGGGTCATCGGCATGCCGGGCGACACGGTCCAGTGCTGCGACGCCGAGGGCCGGCTGCTCGTCAACGGCGAGCCCATCGACGAGACGGCGTACCTCAAGCCCGGCGCCGGTACCGACCAGCAGGAGTTCAACATCACCGTGCCGGAGGGGCGCCTGTGGGTCATGGGCGACAACCGCGGCGACTCCTCGGACTCCCGCTTCCACGACCCCGCCGGCGACGGCTCCGACGGGTCCGTCCCGCTCGACCTCGTCGTCGGCAAGGCCGTCGTCACCGTCTGGCCCTTCGACCGGATGGGCGGGCTCTCGGACCATGACGACGTCTTCTCCGAGGTGCCCGACCCGGGCGACCAGTCCCTGGCGCCCCCCGCCCGGGAGCCGCACACCTCGTGACACCACCCCGTCGGACCCCACGGTCGGTCAAGCCCAGTCTCCGTCTCGAGCGCGAGCTGCAGCGGGACGGGCACCGGGTGCTCGCCGGCATGGACGAGGTCGGGAGGGGGGCCCTTGCCGGCCCCGTGAGCGTCGGCGTGGTCATCATCGACGAGACCTCGAGGAGCGCACCGGCCGGTGTCCGCGACTCCAAGCTCCTCACCCCGGCGGCCCGCACGACGATGGTCCCGAGGCTGACCAGATGGGCCCGTGCGCACGCGGTCGGCCATGCGCTCCCGGCCGAGATCGACGAGATCGGCATCATCGCCGCCCTTCGCCTGGCCGGGACCCGCGCCCTCGCCGCGACCGGGGTCGTGCCGGACCTCGTCCTCCTCGACGGCAACCACGACTGGCTCACCGATCCCGAGGAGGTCGGCCTCCTCGGCGAGCTCACGGGCACGTCGACACCACCGGTCCGCACGATCATCAAGGGAGACCTGCGGTGCAGCTCGGTGGCCGCGGCGAGCGTCCTGGCGAAGGTCGAGCGGGACGGGCTCATGGCCGAGCTCGCCCGGGAGCACCCGCACTACGGGTGGGCGGACAACAAGGGCTACTCCGCGCGTGCCCACCTCGACGCGCTCGCCACCCACGGCCCCTGCCCCCAGCACCGCCGGTCGTGGTCCCTGCCCGGGGTGGCGGAGGCCGGCTCCGGTGTCGTCGTGGATGATGGTGACATCGCCTGGCAGCGTGCCGGCGAGATGGTGGGCGAAGGGAGGACGCTGTGAGCTCCGAGGACCTGGAGAAGTACGAGACCGAGATGGAACTCGCGCTCTACCGCGAGTACCGCGACGTCGTCCACCTCTTCAGCCACGTCGTCGAGACCGAGCGGCGCTTCTACCTCGCCAACAGCGTGGACGTGACGGTCCGCGGTGAGGGCGGCGAGGTCTACTTCGAGGTGACGATGGAGGACGCCTGGGTGTGGGACATCTACCGTCCCGCGCGCTTCGCCCGGCAGGTCCGCGTCGTCACCTTCAAGGACGTCAACGTCGAGGAGCTCGCGAAGTCCGACCTCGAGGTGCCCGAGAGCGGGTTCCGTCCCGGCGGCCGCTGACCGTCCACAAGCCTGACGCGCTCTCGGGCGCCGTGCACAGGGATCCGCGGCCCCTCCCGACCGACCACCCCGCGCCGTTGACTGGCGGTGGAGGTGGTCGAGATGACCGAGGAAGCACCCGCCCGCGTGGTCCTGGGCGCCACGGGTGAGGACGTGGCCCTGCGCTACCTGACCCGGCGGGGCATGACGCTGCTGGACCGCAACTGGCGCTGTCGGGAGGGCGAGATCGACCTCGTCCTCCGCGACGGTGACGAGGTCGTCGTCTGCGAGGTGAAGACGCGCCGGACCACGACCTTCGGCGAGCCCGTCGAGGCGATCACGCGGGCCAAGCTGGCCCGGCTCCGGCGGCTCGCCGGTTGCTGGTTGGCCGAGCACGAGCCCCGTGGCCGGCGGGTCCGCCTCGACGTCGTCGGCCTGCTGCGCCATCCCGACGGCACCTACCGGGTGGACCACCGGGCAGGAGTGGGGCAGTGAGCATCGGCGTCACCCGCGGGGTGGCCCTGCGCGGGATCGCCGGCCACGTCGTCGACATCGAGTGCCACATCGGGCAGGGGCTGCCCTCCTTCGACATCGGCGGGCTGCCGGACACGGCCCTGCGGCAGGCGTCGCAGCGGGTGCGGGCCGCGACGATCTCCGCCGGGCACTCGCTGAACGCCCGTCAGCTCACCGTCAACCTTTCCCCGGCCGCGATCCCCAAGCACGGCACCGGATTCGACCTCGGCATCGCCGTGGCAGCGCTCGTCGCCTGTGGGGTCGTGCCCGCCGAGGCGGCCAGCCGGGTCGTCCACGTCGCCGAGCTCGGTCTCGACGGGAGGCTGCGGCACGTCGCCGGCGTCCTGCCCTCGGTGCTCGCGGCCCAGCAGGCCGGGTGCACCCACGTGGTCGTCGCCCCCGACGACGTCCCGGAGGCGGGTCTCGTCGAGGGCATCACGGTGTCGACGGCGACGACCCTGGCCGGCCTCGTCGAGGGGTACCAGATGCTGGCGAAGGGGGAGCTGCCGCCGGCCGCGACCCGGGTCGCGGGGGCCGAGGAGCCCCGCCCGGG
The DNA here is from genome assembly GCA_019116945.1 of Candidatus Janibacter merdipullorum. Taxonomy (GTDB): domain Bacteria; phylum Actinomycetota; class Actinomycetes; order Actinomycetales; family Dermatophilaceae; genus Janibacter; species Janibacter merdipullorum. The sequence continues at coordinate 5,470 of DXAR01000065.1, forward strand.
GCGACGGCTCGACCTCGTCGACGTCTCGGGGCAGCACGAGGCACGCGCGGCGCTGACCCTGGCCGCGGCGGGTGGGCACCACGTCCTCCTCAACGGCCCGCCGGGGTCGGGCAAGACGATGCTCGCCGAGCGGCTCGTGACGATCCTCCCGCCACTCACCCGTGAGCAGGCCCTCGAGAGCCTCGCCGTGCGTTCGCTCGTCGGTGGGGTGCCCTCCTCGGGGGTCGATCGGATGCCCCCCTTCGTCGCGCCCCACCACTCCGCCAGCGTCGCCGCCCTCGTCGGCGGTGGCTCTGGGGCCGTCCTGCCGGGGGCGGTCTCCCAGGCCCACCACGGGGTGCTCTTCCTCGACGAGGCGGCCGAGTTCGGCAGTGCCGTGCTGCAGGCGCTGCGGCAGCCGCTCGAGTCCGGTGAGGTCGTCATCGCCCGGTCTCGCGAGCGCGTCGCCTACCCGGCCCGGGTCCAGCTCGTCCTCGCGGCCAACCCCTGCCCGTGCGGCGAGGGGCACGGCAAGGGACTGGCCTGCCGATGCCGCCCGACCGAGAGGCGCGCCTACGCCGCCCGGCTCAGCGGGCCCCTCATGGACCGGGTGGACATCCAGGTGCAGGTCCCCAAGGTCAGCCTGGCCGATCTCAGCGAGGACCCACCGGACTCGAGCGCGGCGGTGGCCGAGCGGGTTCGGGTCGCCCGAGCCGCCCAGGAGGAGCGGTGGCGACCGCAGGGCTGGACGCTCAACAGCGAGGTCCCCGGGCCCTTCCTCCGGCGCTCGCCGTGGCGCCTGCCGTCGGCGACGACGGCCACCCTCGACCGGGCTCTGGACCTCGGTCAGGTGACGGTCCGCGGCTACGACCGGGTGCTCCGACTCGCCTGGACCTCGGCCGACCTCCACGGTCGACCGACCCCGAGTGCGGCGGACGTGGGCCTGGCCCTCATGTACCGCACCCAGGGCGCGGTGGCGGCATGAGTCGTGAGGGCCCCGGGGTGCCGACGGCGGCCGAGAGGGCGCGGGCCCATGCCGATGTCGACCGGGACGAACGGCGCGCCCGCGTCGCCTGGACGAGGATCCTCGAGCACAGTCGCGAGCGGATGAGCGAGGAGCGCCCCCGTCTCCTCGAGGAGGTGCTGCGCCTCGGGCACGTCGAGGCCTGGCACCGTCTTGTCGACGGTGACCTGCCGCGGTGCGCTGGTGCCCGCGCCCGGGTGTCGGCCGTCGACGTCGACGCGGAGCTGGACCGGGTCACGCGCACGGGAGCACGCGTCGTCGTGCCCGGTGATGCGGACTGGCCGGACGCGCTGTCCCATCCGGAGATCTCCCCGCACCTCCTGCATGTGCGTGGCGCGGGGTGCCTCGCCGATCTCGTCCAGCGGTCGGTGGCGGTCGTCGGCTCCCGGGCGAGCACGGGGTACGGCGAGGCGATCGCTCGGGAGCTGGGCGCGGGCCTCGCGAGCCGCCGTTGGACGGTGGTCTCGGGTGGGGCCTTCGGCATCGACGCCGCCGCCCACCAGGGTGCCCTTGCCGTCGACGGATCCGCGGTCGTCGTCCTGCCCTGCGGCCCGGACCGGGTCTACCCGGAGGGCAATCGGCGCCTCGTCGAGGCGATCGCCGAGGGTGGGGTGGTCGTCACCGAGCTCGCGACCGGCACCGCCGCCATGCGACACCGGTTCCTCGCGCGCAACCGGCTCATCGCCGCGATGTCCGCGGCCACCGTCGTCGTCGAGGCCGGCCTGCGGTCCGGGTCCCTCAACACCGCCGGGTGGGCGGAGGCCCTCGTCCGGCCCGTCGGGTGCGTGCCCGGGCCGGTGACCCAGATGTCCTCGGCCGGCTGCCACGAGTGGATCCAGAAGGCGCGCGCTGCGCTCGTCACCGACACGGCGGATGTCCTCGCGCTCGCCGCTCGGGTGGGGGAGGAGGTCGAGCAGCCGGTCGAGCAGCTGGGGCGGGCCCGTCCCCTCGACGCGATGCCGGCGACGCAGCGTCGCGTCCACGACCTCCTGCGGCGGGGCACGGGGGCGACCGCCGGGTCGATCGCCGTCGAGCTGGCCCTCCCGGTCGAGGAGATCCTCGCCGAGCTGGCGGCGATGTCTGTGGACGGCTGGGCCGAGCAGGGCGACGACGGAGGCTGGCGCCGTGGCCCGGGTGGGTGAGCGGTCGGTGAAGGAACCCGCATGCCCGGGTGGGCCGGGGCGACCCCGGCCGCCCGAGCCTCCCCGCCGCCGGGACCCCGTCGTGGCACGGTGGTCGGGTGAGCGAGACACCGACATCCGGCCCGGCCCCCACGCCGTCGTGGGTGGCCACAGCGGTGGGTGACTTCGCCGAGCACCTCGAGCGGGAGCGGGACCGCTCCGAGCACACGATCCGCGCCTACGTGGGGGACGTGCGCACCTGCCTCACGTGGTGTGCCGAGCAGGGGAGCGGGGGACTACCGGACATCGAGCTGTCCACCCTCCGCGCCTGGCTGGGCTCCCTCGCCGCGGGTGGCGCGGCGCGCTCGACCCTCTCCCGCCGCTCGGCCGCGATCCGCACCTTCTTCGCCTGGGCGCGGCGCAGCGGGCGGATCGAGACCAACCCCGCCCTTCGCCTCGCCTCACCCCGGCGCCAGCGCACACTCCCCGACGTCCTCACCCGGGACGGGGCCACCGCCGTGCTCGACGTCGCCGCCGTCGCCGCGGACGACGCGGACCCGATCCACCTGCGCAACCGGGCGATCCTCGAGCTCCTCTACGCGACGGGCATCCGCGTCGGTGAGCTCACCGGCCTCGACGTCGACGACGCCGACCGGTCGCGCCGGGTCGTCCGGGTCCTCGGCAAGGGGCGCAAGGAGCGGATGGTGCCCTTCGGCCTGCCGGCGGACGAGGCCCTGTCCGCATGGCTCGAGCAGGGCCGTCCCGCCGTGGCCAAGGGGGACTCCGGCCCCGCACTCTTCCTCGGTCGACGGGGCCGCCGCGTGGACCCCCGCCAGGTCCGGGAGGTCGTCCACTCACTCCTCGCGCACGTGCCGGATGCGCCGGACCTCGGACCCCACGGCCTCCGTCACTCGGCGGCGACGCACCTGCTCGAGGGTGGTGCTGATCTGCGGATGGTCCAGGAGCTGCTCGGGCACACCTCGTTGGCGACGACGCAGATCTACACCCACGTCTCGCTCGACCGACTCCGCACGAGCTACCAGCAGGCCCACCCGCGCGCCTGAGTGCTACCGGCTCAGGGCACGGGCAGCAGGAGCACCCGGCGAGCGCCGAAGAAGGGCAGGGGGTCGAGGTAGTCGACCCCCTGCTTCGCCCCCAGGTGCAGGCAGACCCGCGGGGCGCAGTGGCCCGCCTCGGGTCCGATCCGGCCGATGACATCGCCCCGAGCCACGGAGTCGCCGACGGAGAGGTCGGACTCCACCGGCTCGTAGGTGCTGCGGATCCCGTCGGCGTGCGTGATGCTCACCGTGCCCCGGCCCGCGACCCGGCCGCGGTGGGTCACCCGACCGTCGGCGACCGCGGTGACGTCCGCCCCCTTCGCCGTGCGCAGGTCGATCCCGCGGTGCCCGGGGCCCCACCGCTCCTCCGGTGCGTCGAAGGGCGCCGCCAGCGCCGGGCGGGCGCCGTCGCCGACGGGCCACTCCCACCTAGCCTCGGCCGGCTGGGCGAGCAGGCCGACGGCGAGAGCGAGCGCGAGGACTCCGGATGCGGCCATGCACCCAGCCTCGGGGCCCTCCGCACGACGGGGGGAGGAGGGGAGGCAGTGTGTGGAGGGCGACCGGGCAAACCTCCCGCTTGTGGATCAGTCGATCGCGGCGGCCAACCGCCGAGCACCCTCCCGGAGGACCTCCTCCTGCTTGCAGAAGGCGAAGCGCACGAGCGAGGCCGTGGGGGCCGGGTCGTCGCAGAAGACGGACACGGGGACCGCTGCGACGCCCGCGGTGGCGGGCAGCTCCATGCACCACGTCAGCGCGTCGGTGACCCCGATCGGCGTGAGGTCGGCGACGAGGAAGTAGGTCCCCTGCGATGGCCGCACGGCCAGGCCGGCGGCGGAGAGCCCGTCGACGAGCAGGTCGTGGCGCGTGCGCAGCGAGTCGCGCAGGCTCGTCAGCGGTGCCGGCCCCATCTCCAGGGCGGCCGCCACCGCGTGCTGGAGGGGAGAGGCGGTCGTGAAGGTGAGGAACTGCTTGGCCACGCGTGCGGCGCGGACGAGAGGTGCGGGCCCGCTGGCCCAGCCGACCTTCCACCCCGTGACGGAGAAGAACTTGCCCGCGGACCCGATCGTCAGGGTCCGATCGGCCATGCCCGGCAGCGTCGCGATGGGCACGTGCGGCACGCCGAAGGTGAGGTGTTCGTAGACCTCGTCGCTGATGACCCAGGCATCGTGCTCGCGGGCGAGGTCGGCGACGACCGCGAGCTCCTCGGTGCTGAAGACCTTGCCCGAGGGGTTGTGCGGTGAGTTGAGCAGCACGACCTTCGTCCGGTCGGAGAAGGCCGCCGTCAGGCGGTCCCGGTCGAAGGAGAGGTCGGGGAAGGTCAAGGGCACCGTCCGCTTCACCCCGCCGGCGAGGGCGATGCAGGCCGAGTAGCTGTCGTACGACGGCTCGAAGGTGACGACCTCGTCGCCGGCCTCGACGAGGCCGAGGAGGGAGGCCGCGATGGCCTCGGTCGCGCCGGAGGTCACGAGGACCTGGTCCGCCGGATCGAGCACGAGGCCGTGGTGCTCCTCCTGGTGGGCGGCGACCGCTGCACGCAGCTCCGGGATCCCGATGGACGGCGGGTACTGGTTGTGGCCGTCCGTGATGGCCCGGCGGGCGGCCTCGAGCACCCGCTCCGGCCCGTCGGTGTCGGGGAAGCCCTGGCCGAGGTTCACCGCGTCGTGCTCGAGCGCGAGGGCCGACATCGTCGCGAAGATCGTCTCGGCGTGCGGCTGCATCCGGCTCACGAGAGGGTCGCTCATGGACCCGAGCGTAGGACCTCGGGTGAGTAGCCGGGCTCAGGCCGAAGGGGGACCCGCCCGCCTAGCGTCGGTGACGTGACGACGAGCCATCAGCAGGGGAGCCACGAGACGCCGACGACGCCGGAGGAGCAGGAGGAGATCCCGCTCCTACAGCTCTTCCCCCTCCTCGAACCGCCGCACTCCCTCCGCCAGCGGGTCCTGCGCACCTACGGCGGACTCCTCGTCTGGCCGGCGATCGGCCTGGCCCTCGGCGTCATCATCGCCGCCGCAATCGCCGCCTCGACCACGTCGTTCGGGGTGCTCGCGGTGATCTTCCTGGTTCTGGTCTCCTGCTGCCTGGGTGGCTGGGGTCTGGGGATGTGGCACACGAACCGGCTCGGGCTGGGCGAGTTCACCGTGTGGTGCGCCGGGCTGCTGCCGTTTCCCGTCGTCGTCCTCGGGACGGTCCTGGAGTCGTGGGAGGCCGCCCTCGCCGCCGTCCTGTCCGCGCCCCTCGTCGTGGCCCTCGTCGCCCACAAGAGGTGGGCAACCGCCCTCGCCGCCGCCGTGGGTGCTGCCGCCCTCGTCGGGACTGCGGGCATGGGCGTCTTCACCGTGGATGCGGAGGAGGCGCGGTCCGCCCTCGTCGAGGACCTCCGCGCGAGCAAGGTCGTGCCCTTCGCCGACCTGGACTTCAGGCCGACGTACAGCCCCTCGGACGTGGACGTCGACGAGGACCGGATGACCTACGTCGTCGAGGGGGACTACCTCACCCACCACGTGACGATCGTCCCCGACGACTCCAGCACGGCGTCGACGACGAAGCGGACGCCGGACGGGGACGCGGTCCGGCACGAGGCGGGGATGCGCATCACCGTCGAGACCCGGAAGGGTGCCGGGGGCCGCGACACCGAGGCAGCGGTCGACTACGCGGACGGGCTGCAGCGCACGGACCCGGAACGCTTCGCCGGACTCGTCGAGCACTGAGGCGCGGGATTTCCTCCCTTCGCCCTCCGGCCGTAGGATGAGGGGTACATCCAGTGTGTCTGGATGAATTCGCGTGTTCCTCGCCGGGTGACGAGATCTTCTCTGAATCCGGGGCACACCACGGCAGTCCCGGTCTCCGGACCGGGCGGGGTGGGTCGGAGCACCAGGAGACAACTGACAACCCACGACGAGAGGACTTCGGCATGGCCGTCGTCACCATGCGCCAGCTCCTGGAGAGCGGCGTCCACTTCGGGCACCAGACCCGCCGGTGGAACCCCAAGATGAAGCGCTTCATCATGACCGAGCGCAATGGCATCTACATCATCGACCTGCAGCAGTCGCTGACCTACATCAACGACGCCTACGAGTTCGTCAAGCAGACGGTCTCCCACGGCGGGACCGTCCTCTTCGTCGGCACGAAGAAGCAGGCCCAGGAGCCGATCGCCGAGCAGGCGACGCGCGTCGGGATGCCCTACGTCAACCACCGCTGGCTCGGCGGCATGCTCACGAACTTCCAGACGATCTCCAAGCGCCTCACGCGCCTCAAGGAGCTCGAGGAGCTCGACTTCGACACCGTCGCCGGCTCCGGCTACACGAAGAAGGAGCTCCTCATCCTTCGTCGTGAGAAGGACAAGCTGGAGAAGACCCTCGGCGGTATCCGCAACATGGCGAAGGTCCCCTCCGCGGTGTGGATCGTCGACACCAAGAAGGAGCACCTCGCGGTCGACGAGGCCCGCAAGCTCGGTCTCCCCGTCATCGCGATCCTCGACACCAACTGCGACCCCGACGAGGTCGACTACAAGATCCCCGGCAACGACGACGCGATCCGCTCCGTCACGCTGCTGACCCGCGTCGTGGCCGACGCGGTCGCCGACGGCCTCATGGCCCGTGGTGGCGGCGCCGCGACCGAGGGTGCCTCGGCCGCCGAGGCCGAGCCGATGGCCGAGTGGGAGCGCGAGCTCCTCGCCGGTGAGGGCGAGACCGCTGCTGCGGTCAAGGGTGCCCCGGCCGCGGCCGTCCCCGAGGCCGAGACCCAGGCTGCCGCCACCGAGGCCGCTGCCGAGGTCCCGGCCACGACGGCCCCGGCCGAGTCGGAGACCCCCGCGGAGACCGCGGCGTCGGACGAGACGGCGACCTCCGCCGAGACCGCCCCGGCGACCCCGGCCGCGGACACCCCCGAGGCCTGATCCACCCTCACCGACCACCGTCACACCTCACATAGGAGAACGGGACACACATGGCGAACTACACCGCCGCTGACATCAAGCAGCTGCGCGAGCGCACCGGCGCCGGAATGCTCGACGTGAAGAAGGCGCTCGACGAGGCCGAGGGTGACACCTCCAAGGCCGTGGAGATCCTCCGGATCAAGGGCCAGAAGGGCGTGACCAAGCGCGAGGGTCGCACGACCTCCAACGGCCTCGTCGTGGCCCAGGCCGAGAACGGCGTGGGCACCCTCGTCGAGGTCCTCTGCGAGACCGACTTCGTCGCCAAGGCCGAGCCCTTCCGTGCGCTGGCCGACCAGGTCCTCGCCGCGGCGGTCGAGGCCAAGGCGAGCGACGCCGAGAGCCTGCTCGCGGCGTCCGTCGACGGCAAGACCGTCCAGGAGCTGCTCGACGACGCCAACGCGACCATCGGCGAGAAGATCGAGGTCAAGCGGGCCGCGCGCGTCGAGGCCCCCTCGGTCTCGGCCTACCTCCACAAGACCAGCCCCGACCTGCCGGCGCAGATCGGTGTCCTCCTGGGCACCGACGGTGGGGACGAGCAGGTCGGCCGCGACGTCGCGATGCACATCGCGGCGTTCAACCCGAATGTCCTCTCCCGCGACGACATCGACGCCGAGACGGTGGCCAACGAGCGCCGCATCGCGGAGGAGACGGCCAAGGAGGAGGGCAAGCCGGAGGCTGCCCTGCCCAAGATCGTCGAGGGTCGGGTCAACGGCTTCTTCAAGGAGAACGTCCTCCTCGACCAGCCCTTCGCCAAGGACACCAAGAAGTCCGTCGGCACGGTGCTCGAGGAGGCCGGCGCGACCGCGACGCAGTTCGCCCGCTTCCGCGTCGGTTCCTGACCGACCCAGCAGCGAAGGGAGCCGCACCCGTCACGGGTGCGGCTCCCTTCGTCGTACCGGGCCGGGCAGTGAGGCGCTAGGATCACCACATCATCGTGGAGATGAGGGCCCCCATGCTGACCACGACCCGGTTTGGACTCGCCACCCCCGTGTTCGGGGCCCTTCTCGTGCTCACCGCCTGCGGCGGCTCCGGGGACACGGAGAGCACGTCCGCCTCGTCGGCGACGACCTCCTCGACGAGCGCGCCATCCAGCACCAGCGCTCCGTCCAGCACGAGCCCGAGCAGCACGTCGACGCCCACCTCGACGACCGACACGACGACGTCCAGCTCGTCGACCAGCACCTCGTCGGCCCCGACGACGAGCAGCACGTCCAGCACGAGCAGCACGACCTCCGCGACGGCGACCACCGCCGCCGCGCCTGTGGGCCCGCAGACGTGCGGACAGGTCACCACGGTCCCCGGTGACCGGGTCACGGTCCGGATCGTGGCGGGCGACATCGACTGCGCCTTCGCCGAGGGCCTGCTGACGACCTACTACCAGGACCCGCCGTCGACCCCGCAGGGCAGCGGCGGGTTCGGCGAGATCGACGGGTGGTCGTGCATGACCGCCACCGTGGCCTCCGGCGGCGCGACCTCGTGCACCTCGCCCGACGGCGCCAAGATCACGACGGGTGCCGTGACGGCCCCGTCGCCGACCTCGTCGTCCACACCCACGACGCCGCCCCCGGCCTCCGGTGGCGGCAGCTGCGCCCAGATCGACCAGCCGACGCTCGACCAGATGTTCCCGGACGGCGTCCTCGACGAGCAGAAGTGCGCCTCCTTCATCTCGGGAGAGGCCGGGCACTGACCGTCGCGGCGCCCGTCAACGGGTCGCCTCCCCCGGCAGGGCATCGAGGACGACGCGCACCATCCACGCGAGGTGCTCGGCGGTCTCGTGCGGGGAGCCCGTCGGGTGCATCACCTGAGAGAGGGCGACCCGGACGATGACCTCGATGGTGGCGTCGATCCGGGCCTGCGGCAGCGGCAGGTCGAAGGGGGCGACGAGCCCCTGCACGGTGGCGGTGGCCAGGTCGAGCAGGTGCTCGGGACGGGTCGTGAGGAGCGGGAGCAGCTCGGTGTCGGCGCCGTGGGCGGCACTGACGACACCCCGGACGAGCGAGCTGTCCTCCGCCCGGGCGAGGACCCGCGTGATCGAGCGCTCGATGGCGGTCGGCACGTCAGCGGCTCCCTCGAAGCCCGCGATCACCTCACCGAGGAAGGCCTCGACCTCGCGGATGACGAGCAGCTCGGCGAGCTCGGCCTTCGTCCCGACCTCGGTGTGGACGGTCTGCCGGCTCACCCCGACGGCGGAGGCGACCTTGCCCATGGAGACGGCGGCCCAGCCGCCGCCGATCGTCAGCCCGGCGGTCGCGTCGAGGATCCGCTCGCGCAGCGGGGAGTCACTCACGCTGCCTCGACGACGAAGTCGAGCTTGTCCCGGACGCCGCAGTCGGGGCAGTTCCAGTCGTCAGGGATGTCGGCCCAGGCGGTGCCGGCCGCGAAGCCCTCGTGCTCGTCGCCCGCGGCGACCTCGTAGCGGTAGCCGCAGCCGGGGCAGGTCGCGCGGGAGACCTCGTCCGGGGCCTCCCTTCGCGCCTCGACGCCGACGCCGGAGGGGGCCGCCGCAGCGCCGGCGAGGATGCGCTCCCGCCGGCGTGGGTCGATGTTGGCCAGGCTGAGGTCGCCGTCGAAGTGGGCGGCCACCCGCGGATCCATGACGCGGCGCCACAGGGGCGGGAGGAGGGCGAGGACGATCATGCCGGCGTACCCGGTCGGCAGGACGGGCGCCTCGTCGAAGCTGCGCAGTGCCTGGTAGCGCCGGGTCGGGTTGGCGTGGTGGTCGCTGTGGCGCTGCAGGTGGTAGAGGAAGACATTGGTCGCGATGTTGTTCGAGTTCCACGAGTGGCTCTGGAGCACCCGCTCGTAGCGCTCGACCTCGCCGTGGTGGACCTTCTGCCGGAGCATGCCGTAGTGCTCGAGGTAGTTGACGACCTCGAGCAGGCTCAGCCCGACGAGGCCCTGCAGGAGGAGGTAGGGGAGGAGGCCGGGCCCGAGCCACGCGACCATGACCCCCCAGAGCACGAGGGTCATCGCCCACGCGTTGAGCACGTCGTTGTCCGGGTGGACGGTCCGCTTGCCGCGGCGGCGGAGCCGGGTGGACTCGAGACGCCAGGCATTGCGGAGCGAGCCGAGGACCGTGCGCGGCCAGAAGGCGTAGAAGGACTCGCCGAGGCGGGAGCTCGCGGGGTCCTCGGGCGTGGCCACCCGCACGTGGTGGCCCCGGTTGTGCTCGATGAAGAAGTGCCCGTACCCGCTCTGCGCGAGGGCCACCTTGGACAGCCACCGCTCGTGCTTCGGCCGCTTGTGACCGAGCTCGTGGGCGGTGTTGATCGCGATGCCGCCGACGCACCCGATGGAGATCGTCGCGCCGACCTTCTCGAGCGTCGTCAGCGCGTAGGGCTCACCGAGGTTCCCGGGCAGGTGCGTCGCGCCCCAGTCCGCGAGCCCGACGAGGCCGAGGAGGTCGGGAAGGGGGTTGCCCCGGGCGACGAGGTACATGGCGGCGACGAAGCCGAGGTACTGCACGGGGATGTAGGCGTAGACGATCCACCGGTAGTACGGATCGGCCTCGAGGGCGGCCACGGCCTCCTCGGGCGGGTTGGTGCGGTCCCGGCCGACGACGAGGTCGGTGACGGGGATGACCCCGAGGATGATGATCGGCCCCAGCCACAGCCACGCGGACCAGCCGGTGACGGCATGCCCGAGGTAGGCGACGAAGGCGAGGGAGGGGACCACGAGGCCGATGAGCCACAGGTACCGCTTGCCGTCTCGCCAGGGAAGGTCCACCGGGGTGGCTGCTGCCGTCATGCCGAACTCCTCGTCGTCGAGTGATCGATGCGGTGACCGTAGTGACTCCCGAGTTACTTGACAACTGGAAGGGGAATGTCAAGTGATCACGCCTGCGCCCGTCGGGTCCTCGAAGACGGCCCACCTGTGGAAGGATCGGGCCGACCCATGTGTGCGAGACCCCAGGGAGACCCATGACCGACCAGACCACGTCCACGGCCTATCGCCGGGTCCTGCTCAAGCTCTCCGGGGAGGCCTTCGGCGGGGGCAAGGTCGGGGTCGCCCCGGACGTCGTCCGGGGGATCGCCGCCCAGATCAAGTCCGCGGTCGACCAGGGAGTCGAGGTCGCCATCGTCGTCGGTGGGGGCAACTTCTTCCGGGGCGCCCAGCTCCAGGAGCAGGGCATGGACCGCACCCGAGCGGACTACATGGGGATGCTCGGCACGGTGATGAACTGCCTCGCCCTCCAGGACTTCCTCGAGGACGCGGGGGTCGACACCCGCGTCCAGACGGCGATCACGATGGGGCAGGTCGCGGAGGCCTACATCCCGCGGCGCGCCATCCGCCACCTCGAGAAGGGGAGGGTCGTCATCTTCGGCGCCGGTGCCGGCATGCCCTTCTTCTCGACGGACACCGTGAGCGCGCAGCGCGCCCTCGAGATCAAGTGCGACGCGGTGCTCATGTCCAAGAACGGCGTGGACGGGGTCTACGACTCCGACCCGCGCAACAACCCCGACGCCCAGAAGCTGCACACGATCACCTACGAGCAGGCCATCCAGCAGGACCTCCGGGTCGTCGACGCCGCGGCCTTCAGCCTGTGCCGGGAGAATGCCCTGCCGATGCTCGTCTTCGGGATGGAGGGCGAGGGCAACATCACCCGCGCCCTGCTCGGGGAACCCATCGGCACCCTCGTCACCGCCTGAGTGAGAGACTGACCCCTAGACCCGCGTCCGTGGACGCACCCGCCCCATGCCGGTCCACGAGGCCGACCTGAAGGAGTCGAGAGACATGATCGAGGAAGCCCTGCTCGAAGCCGAGGAGAAGATGGAGAAGGCCGTCGAGGTGGCCAAGGACAACTTCGCCGGGATCCGCACCGGTCGGGTCAACCCGGGCCTCTTCAGCAAGGTCCAGGTCGACTACTACGGAGCGCCGACCCCGCTTCAGCAGCTCGCCTCCTTCCAGTCGCCGGATGCGCGCACGCTGCTCATCTCGCCCTATGACCAGTCCTCGCTCCAGGCGATCGAGGGTGCGCTGCGGAACTCCGACCTCGGCGCCAACCCGAGCAACGACGGCTCGATCATCCGCATCACCATGCCGGAGCTGACTGCCGAGCGACGCAAGGAGTACATCAAGCTCGCGCACAGCCAGGGCGAGGAGGCCAAGGTCTCCGTGCGCCACGTGCGTCGCCACGCCAAGGACTCCATCGACAAGCTCGTCAAGGACGGCGAGGTCGGCGAGGACGAGGGCAACCGCGGGGAGAAGGACCTCGACGCGCTGACGAAGAAGTACGTCGACACCATCGACTCCCTGATCAAGTCCAAGGAAGCCGAGCTCTCCGAGGTCTGAGGTGACCGAGCCCGAGCACGCGACCCGACGCGCCGTCCGCGCGGCCGCGCCGGCCCCCGCCGGTCCGTCGAGCCGTGCCGGGCGCGACCTCCCGGTGGCCATCGCCGCCGGGGTGGTCCTCGGTGCCCTGGCGGCGGGGCTCCTCCTCGTCCACCCGGTTGCCTTCCTCGTCCTCATCTGCGTGGCCACGGTCGTCGCCGTGTGGGAGATGCGGCAGGCCCTGGCCGAAGGGGGGCTCTTCGCCCCCTTCGTCCCGGTCGCCGTGGGCGCCGTGAGCATGGTCGTCGCCGCCTACCTCCGCGGAGCCGAGGCGCTCGTCTTCGCGGCGGCGCTGACGGTCATCGCCGTCCTCGTCTGGCGGGTCGCGGACGGGCTCACGGGTGCCCTGCGGGATGTCAGCGCCGGCTCCCTCGTGCTCCTGTACCCGTGCTTCCTCATCGGCTTCGCGGCACTCATGCTCGCCGAGCCGGAGGGGCGGTGGCGGATCTTCGTCTTCATCCTCATCACCGTCTTCTCCGACATCGGTGGTTACGCCGTGGGCGTGCTCTTCGGCAAGCACCCGATGGCGCCCCGCCTCTCCCCGAAGAAATCCTGGGAGGGCTTCTTCGGGTCGGTGATCTCGTGCGCCGTCGTGGGTGCGATCGCCATCCCGCTGGCCTTCGCCGACGGACTGTGGTGGCAGGGTGCGCTGCTCGGCGCGGTCGTGGCGCCGGTGGCGACGATCGGCGACCTCATCGAGTCCAGCCTCAAACGCAACCTGGGGATCAAGGACATGTCGACGATCATCCCCGGGCACGGCGGCCTCATGGACCGGCTCGACTCGCTCGTGCTCGTCGTGCCGGTTGCGTGGTTCGCCCTCCGCCTCATCGCGCCCTACTGACCGATCTGGCAGGGCCCTGACGGGGTCCACGACCGACGTTGACCGTGCGTTCACCCACGGTGGGCGCTCCCTTCGTAGCGTCGGTGGTGCCCCGGCTCCCCACCGCCAAGGACCCCCTGATGCACCTCCGTGCCCGCGTCGCCACGACGACCTCCGCCGTCGCGACGGCCCTCGCCCTCTCCGTCTCCCTCGCGCCGTCGGCGTCGGCCGAGCCGCCCGGCATCCCCTCGACCGAGACGGCGGAGAGCCAGCTCGCCGCCCTGCCCGTCGAGGCCGAGGGCCCGATGACCGGCTACGACCGTGACGAGTTCCCGCACTGGTCCTCCGTCGAGGGCAACTGCAACACCCGCGAGACCGTCCTCGCCCGCGACGGCGAGGGCGTCGAGTCCGGCACCGACTGCTACCCGACCTCGGGTGACTGGTACAGCGAGTACGACGGCGAGAGCTTCACGGTCGCCGGTGACCTCGACATCGACCACGTCGTGCCGCTCGCCGAGGCATGGCGCTCCGGCGCCGACAACTGGTCCGAGGAGGACCGCGAGGCCTTCGCCAACGACCTCGAGGGTCCGCAGCTCATCGCCGTCTCGGCCTCGTCCAACCGCTCGAAGGGGGACCAGGACCCCTCGACGTGGTGGCCGGAGGAGTCCTCCTACCGCTGCACCTACGCCAAGATGTGGGTCTCGACGAAGTACCGCTGGGGCCTGGCTCTCCAGTCCGAGGAAAAGACCGCGCTGACCGAGGAGCTCGAGTCCTGCTGATGGGCGCACGGACGACCTTCCGCGCCCGTCCCGGGGGTGTGTCCACCGTCGAGGTGGGCACGGTCACCGGGGACCTCGAGCTGGAGTCGGAGCTCACCGACGGCCGCTACCGGCACCGCATCCGCTACGCCGGGGCCGACGAGTGGTACCGGATCGAGGGCGAGGAGGAGGCTCCCGAGGATGAGGCCGTTCTGGAGCGCCTGCACGTGGCGCTCGTGGACTCCCTTCGTGCGGCCGGGGGGGAGGTCGGCGGCCCCGTCGACCCTCCCCACGGGAGCCAGCAGGGTCGGGATGCCGCGGACCCGGCGGCCGGCACCTTCGGTGGCGCCCGCTCCTCCTGACCACGGTCCGACCGGGGAGGCGAGCGGGGGCGCGGGCCTGAGATGATGGCCCGGCCATGACTGATCTCCCCACGCCCTCGACCGCGAGGCCCGCTCCCGGCCAGCTGACGATGACCGCGCCGCGGCGCGGCAAGCCGCCGCGCCATCTCGCCGACCTCGACCTCGCCGGACGGGTGGACCTGGCCAAGGAGCTCGGGCTGCCCGGGTTCCGCGCGAAGCAGCTCTCGACGCACTACTTCACGCACCACACGGCCGACCCCGCGGCGATGACCGACCTGCCCAAGGCAGGGCGGGAGGAGCTCGTCTCGGCGCTCCTGCCCACCCTGCTCTCGCCGGTCCGGACGATCTCGGCCGACCAGGGCGCGACGCTGAAGTCCGTGTGGCGCCTCCACGACGGTGCCCTCGTCGAGTCGGTCCTCATGCGCTACCGGCGGCGGGCGACGATCTGCATCTCCAGCCAGGCCGGCTGCGGGATGAACTGTCCCTTCTGCGCCACGGGTCAGGAGGGGTTGACCCGCAACATGTCGACGGCGGAGATCGTCGACCAGGTCGTGGCCGCCAACCGCATGCTCGCCGAGGCTGACGACCTCGCGGCCCCCTCCGACGACGGCGTCGGGCTGGGGGAGGAGGCCGATGACGAAGGGGAGTCCCTCCCGTCGTCGGGCGGGCGCCGGGTGACCAATGTCGTCTTCATGGGCATGGGGGAGGCGCTGGCGAACTACAAGGCCGCGATCGGCGCCATCCGGCGGATGGTCGACCCCTCGCCCGAGGGGCTCGGGATGAGCGCGCGCGGGATCACGATGTCCTCCGTCGGGCTCGTCACCGGCATCGACCGCCTCGCCGAGGAGGGCATCCCGGTGACGCTCGCGCTCTCGCTGCACGCCCCCGATGACGAGCTGCGCGACGAGCTCGTGCCGATCAACACCCGCTTCAAGGTCGACGAGGCCATCGACGCGGCCCACCGCTACTACCTCGCGACCGGCCGGCGGGTGAGCATCGAGTACGCGATGATCCGCGACATCAACGACCAGGCCTGGCGGGCCGACCTCCTCGGCAAGAAGCTCACCGCCCGCGGCAAGGGCTGGGTGCACATCAACCCCATCCCGCTCAACCCGACGCCGGGATCGAAGTGGACCGCCTCCCGCCCGGGCGTGGAGCAGCAGTTCGTCGAGCGACTCCGTGCCCACGGCATCCCGACGACGGTGCGCGACACCCGTGGCAGCGACATCGACGGTGCGTGCGGCCAGCTCGCGGCGGCGACATCGGGCGCCGCATGAGCGCCGCCGTCACCCGCGGCCTCGGCCGCGAGGTCGTCCTCACGCTCAACGGGCCCGACCGGCGCGGCATCGTCCACGCCGTGTCGGGGGCGATGGTCGGCCTCGACCTCACCATCCTCGACAGCCAGCAGTTCGGTGACCCCTCGACGGGGGAGTTCCACCTGCGGATGCACCTCGGCGGGGACGCCGCGATCGACCCCGTCGCGCTGGAGACCGCGCGCACCCGACTCGCGACGGAGCTCGGCGCGGACGTCGACGTCCACGACCCGCAGGAGCCGCACCGGCTGCTCATCATGGTCTCCCGGCAGGGGCACGTCCTCAACGACCTGCTCTTCCGGGTCCGGACCGGGCAGCTCAACGTCGTCGTCCCGGCCGTGGTGTCCAACCACGAGGACTTCCGCGCCGAGGTCGAGTGGCACGGGATCCCCTTCCACCACGTCCCGGTGACGCAGGCGACGAAGCCGGAGGCCGAGGCCCGGCTGCGGGAGATCATCGCCGAGGAGGACGTCGAGACGGTGGCGCTCGCGCGCTACATGCAGGTCCTGTCCGAGGACGTGTGCGCCGACTTCCCCGGGCGCATCATCAACATCCACCACTCGCTGCTCCCCTCCTTCAAGGGGGCCCGGCCCTACGCCCAGGCGCACGAGCGCGGGGTCAAGGTCATCGGTGCCACGGCCCACTACGTCACCGCCGACCTCGACGAGGGACCGATCATCGAGCAGGACTTCCGGCGGGTCGACCACCGGATGAGCCCGACCGAGCTCGCGGCCACCGGTGCGGAGCTCGAGGCGATGGCCTTCGCTCGCGCCCTGCGCTGGCACGTCGAGCGTCGGGTCGTCCTCCGCGGCCGCCGCACCATCGTCTTCGACTGACGCCCGGCCGGGGCGAAGGGCGGGCCCGCAGGGTCTGCGGTCCGTCGCGGATCCGTATGGATTTCCTCAGGATTCCTCGCCCGAGGACGATCGGGAGCGACCACGAGCGCGGTGACGATCCGCGCCAACAGCGGTGTGGCGCAAGGCATTTACCGGGTTCTTACCGCTCGCGAGCGACCTGTCCGACCCATGGACACCCCCCGGGGCGACTCCTAGTGTCAAGCGCCAGCAGGACCAGTCCCCGGCAGACGGATCGGTGGGCTGCGACGCGACAGGACTGCACCCGAGATCCGGGTGGAGCTCACGAAAGGAACCCATGAAGCACTCGACGAAGAGCACCGGAGTCGTTGTCTCCTCGGCCGCACTGCTCCTGGCGGTGACCCCCTTCGCTGCGAACGCGCAGGGTGAGGACCTCGCACCCCTGACGACCCACGGTGACGCCGCCGTCAAGGGGGGCAACTCCTATGTCGTCACCCTCGACGAGGGTGAGTCCGCCTCCTCCGTGGCCAAGTCCCTCGGCGTCAAGCCGACGCACGTCTACACGCACGTCATGGACGGCTTCGCCGCCGAGCTGACCCCCCAGCAGCTCCACGACGTCCGTGCGGACGCGAACGTCTCGGCGGTCTCCGAGACCATGAAGGTCCAGGTCGAGCTCCCGAAGGGTGACGCGGCGGCCAACACCCCGTGGGGTCTGGACCGGCTCGACGACCCGCAGCTGCCGCTCGACGACAGCTACGAGCCCACCGGCGACGGCAACGGGGTCTCCGCCTACATCCTCGACACCGGCATCGACCCCGACCACCCCGGCTTCGGCGGCCGCGCATCGGTCGGCTACGACGCCACGGGTGGCGACGGCCTCGACCGCCAGGGTCACGGGACCCACGTCGCCGGCACGATCGGCAGCGACGGTTACGGCGTCGCCAAGGGGACCAACCTCATCGGCGTCAAGGTCCTCGGCGACGACGGCAGCGGCTCGACCGCCGGCATCATCGAGGGAATGGACTGGATTGCGGCGAACGCCGACGGCCCGTCCGTGGCCAACATGTCGCTCGGTGGTGGGTACGACCCGGCCCTCAACGAGGCAGCGGCCGGGCTCGTCGACAACGGTGTCTTCACCGCCGTCGCTGCCGGCAACGAGAGCCAGGACGCGGCGAATGTCTCGCCCGCCAGCGCGGACGGCGTCTTCACGACGGCTGCGTCGACGATCGAGGACGGCTCCGCCGACTTCACGAACTTCGGTGACGTCGTCGAGGGCTACGCCCCGGGCCAGGACATCGAGTCCACCGTCCCGGGCGGCGGCACCGACACCTACAGCGGCACGTCGATGGCCAGCCCGCACGTGGCCGGCGTCGCGGCGCTCTACCTCGCGGCCAACTCGGGCGCCACGCCGGACGACATCACCTCCGGCCTGGAGGGCCAGTCCGTGGACGCGATCGAGGGCGCTCCGGCCGGTACCCCGACCGATCTGCTCCAGACGGGTGACCTCTGAGGGGCGATCCCACGACAGCGGCCGGGCCCGCACTCCTTGCGCGAAGGGGTGCGGGCCCGCTCGTGTGCTCAGCGCGCCTCAGAGGTGGTTCTGCGCCTCGGTGAGGACCGAGCGCAGGCGCTGCTCGATGTCGTCGAACTCCGGCTGGCCGATGGTCAGCGGGGGAGCGAGCTGGATGACCGGGTCGCCGCGGTCATCGGCGCGGCAGTAGAGACCGGCGTCGAAGAGCGCCTTGGAGAGGAAGCCGCGGAGCATCGACTCGGCCTCCGCCTCGGTGAAGGTCTCCCGGGTCGCCTTGTCCTTGACGAGCTCGATCCCGTAGAAGTAGCCCTCGCCGCGGACGTCACCGACGATCGGGAGGTCGAGCAGCCGCTCCAGGGTCCGCCGGAAGGCCGGGGCGTTGGTCTTCACGTGGTCGTTGAGCCCCTCGCGCTCGAAGATGTCGAGGTTGGCCAGGGCGACGGCCGAGCTCACCGGGTGCCCACCGAAGGTGTAGCCGTGGGCGAAGGAGGCCGTGCCGCTCTTGTAGGGCTCGAAGAGCCGGTCGCTGGCGATCATCGCGCCGATGGGGGAGTAGCCGGAGGTCATCCCCTTCGCGCAGGTGATGATGTCGGGGACGTAGCCGAAGTCCTCGCAGGCGAACATCGAGCCGATGCGACCGAAGGCGCAGATGACCTCGTCGGACACGAGGAGCACGTCGTACTCGTCGCAGATCTCGCGGACCCGCTCGAAGTACCCCGGAGGCGGCGGGAAGCACCCTCCGGCGTTCTGGACCGGCTCGAGGAAGACGGCGGCGACGGTGTCCGGCCCCTCGAACTCGATCGCCTCGGCGATGCGGTCGGCGGCCCACCGGCCGAAGGCCTTGGGGTCGTCGCGCAGGTCCTCGGAGGCGCGGTAGATGTTGGTGTTGGGAACCTTGTGCGCACCGGGGACGAGCGGCTCGAAGTCCTCCTTGAGCGGCGGCAGCCCGGTGATCGACAGCGCCCCGTGCGGGGTGCCGTGGTAGGCGATGGAGCGGGAGATCACCTTGTGCTTGCGCGGCTTGCCGGTGAGCTTGAAGTACTGCTTGGCCAGCTTCCATGCGGACTCGACGGCCTCGCCGCCACCGGTGGTGAAGAAGACCCGGTTGAGGTCGCCGGGGGCACCGTGGGCGAGGCGCTCGGCGAGCTCGATGGCGGACGGGTGGGCATAGGACCAGATGGGGAAGAAGGCGAGCTTCTCCGCCTGCGTGAGGGCCGTCTCGGCCAGCTCCTGACGGCCGTGGCCGACCTGGACGACGAAGAGGCCGGCGAGCGCGTCGATGTACTCGCGTCCGGTGTCGTCCCAGATCCGGTGGCCCTCACCCCGGGTGATGACGGGCACGTGCCCGCCCTCCTCGTACACGGAGTGCCGGGTGAAGTGCATCCACAGGTGGTCCCGGGCGGCCTGCTGGAGGTCGGTGCCGAGTGCGGTGGTCAGTGGGTCGGTCATCTGGTCCCCCAGTTGTAGTGCTGCTTGTTGAGCTTGAGGTAGACGAAGGTCTCGGTGGCCCGGACCCCGGGCAGGGTGCGGACGCGCTCGGTGAGCAGGGCGAGCAGGTCGTCGTCGTCCTCGCACACGACCTCGGCGAGGACGTCGAAGCTCCCGGCGGTGGTGACGACGTAGGAGACCTCGTCCAGCGCGGCGAGGGCATCACCGACCGGGCCGATGTCCCCGTCGACGGAGATGCCGATCATCGCCTGCCGACGGAAGCCGACCTGGAGCGGGTCGGTGACGGCGACGATCTGCATGACGTCCGCGTCGAGGAGCCGCTGCACGCGCTGGCGCACCGCGGCCTCGGACAGGCCGACGGCGCGGCCGATCGCGGCATAGGACTGTCGGCCGTCCTCCTGGAGGTGCTCGATGATCTGCTTGCTCACCCGATCGAGGCGGATGGCGTCACGCTGGGTCGGCTCGGTCACCCGCCCATCGTGGCCCCACCCTGAGGCCCAGCGCAAACTCATCCGTCACGGATTCCGCAGGTGCGACCGGCTCCGCAGGCAGGAAATCGAAGAGGCCGGCGCAAAAGACTGTTGATATCGGCAGGTGAGCACTAGGGTCGGGATCACCGCCGAACACCCGTCTGGAAGGACCACCGTCGTGACAGAGCCCCGCACCCTCCGCAACTTCGTCGGAGGCGAGTACGTCGACCCCGCAGCGGACGAGCGCATGGACCTCGTCGACCCCTCGCGCGGCGCGGTCGTCGCCAGCGCCCCCGTGAGCAACGCCGAGGATGTGGACCGGGCCTACGCCGCGGCCGACAAGGCCTTCGGCACCTGGGGCGCGACGACCCCGGGGGAGCGGCAGATGGCACTGCTGAGGTTCGCCGACGCCCTCGAGGCCAACCAGGACGAGCTGATCCGCCTCGAGGCGGAGAACACCGGCAAGCCGCACGCGCTCACCAAGAGCGAGGACGTGCCGATGATGCTCGACCACCTCCGGTTCTTCGCCGGCGCGGCCCGGGTCCTCGAGGGCAAGTCTGCCGGCGAGTACATGAAGGGTTTCGAGAGCTGGGTGCGGCGCGAGCCGATCGGCGTCGTCGGGCAGGTCACCCCGTGGAACTACCCGATGATGATGGCCGTCTGGAAGATCGCCCCGGCCCTGGCCGCCGGCAACACGGTTGTCCTCAAGCCGAGCGACACGACGCCCGAGGCGACCCTGCGCATGGCCGAGATCGCCGCCGAATTCCTCCCGGAGGGCACCCTCAACGTCCTCGCCGGCGACCGGGACACCGGCCGCATGGTGGTCGAGCACCCTGCGCCCGAGCTCGTGGCCATCACCGGCTCGGTGCGGGCCGGGGTCGAGGTCGCGGCCTCGGCGGCCAAGGGCTTGAAGCGGGCCCACCTCGAGCTCGGCGGCAAGGCGCCGGTGGTCGTCTTCGACGACGCCGACATCGAGGCGGCGGTCAACGGGATCGGCGAGGCCGGGTACTTCAACGCCGGCCAGGACTGCACCTCCGCCACCCGTGTCCTCGCCGGGCCGGGGATCCACGACGACTTCGTCGCGGCCCTGACCGAGTACGCCCGCACCGAGGCGAAGGTGGGCTTCCCCGACGACGAGGACGCCCTCCTGGGCCCGGTGAACAACAAGGACCAGCTGGCGAAGGTCGGCGGCTTCCTCGAGCGGCTGCCCGACCACGCGAACCTCACGGTGGGTGGTTCGCGGATGACCGAGATGGGGGACGGGTACTACCTCTCACCCGCGGTCGTCTCCGGCCTGCACCAGGACGACGAGGCGGTCCAGAACGAGATCTTCGGCCCGGTCATCACCGTGCAGAAGTTCTCCGACGAGGACCAAGCCGCGGCCTGGGCCAACGGCGTCGAGTACGGGCTGGCCTCGAGTGTCTGGACCAAGGACTTCGGCCGGGCCATGCGGATGAGCCGCCGCCTGGACTTCGGCTGCGTGTGGATCAACTGCCACATCCCGCTCGTCGCCGAGATGCCGCACGGCGGCTTCAAGAAGTCCGGCCACGGCAAGGACCTGTCGATGTACGGCTTCGAGGAGTACACCCGCGTCAAGCACGTCATGGCCAACATCGAGAGCTGACCGGGTCCCGGGCGCGTCAGCCCTTGCCGCTGGTCTGGAGCTGGCGCGACCGGTGGGGGGAGCGCTCGCGCACGACGAAGGTCGTGGCTGCCGGGCGGGTCCACGGGGCGCCGAGGACCGGCCGCGGCCCCTCGTGCGCCCGCGCGGTCGTGACCCGCGGATAGGCGGGGCGACCCGGGAGGGGCGTGGGGACCGGAGCGGGGGTGGGGGGCGGTGTCGGAGCGGCGGCCTCGGGCGCGGCCGCGCGGGCCGACGGGAGGCGGAAGCCGAGGACGGAGCCGTGGGCCGCCAGATGGCGGTCGACGTCGACGATGATCCGGAGCATGAGGCCACCGGCGATGAGGCCGCCGAGCAGGTCCGTCGGCCAGTGGTACCCGAGGTAGAAGGCGACGACGATCGCGTTGGCGCTGATGAGGCCGACGAGCCAGTTGAGGCGCGCGCGGATCCGCAGGTCAGGGCTCGCGTAGGTGCGCAGCAGGTAGGCGGCGGCACCGTAGATGAGGACGGCCTCCGCGGCGTGGCCCGAGGGGTAGGCGATGCCGTACCAGCCGTGCTCGATGGCCCCGCCCTGCCAGAAGTAGCCCTCACCGGCGGCCGGGGCGGTCCGGCCGAGGAGGACCTTCATCCCACCGATGCCGCCGTAGAACGCCACCTCGGCCGCCGCGACGATGACGAGCGGGTGCCATGTCCGGCGGCGCCAGGCGATGACGAGGGCGACGCAGAGGAGCACGGGGAGGCAGACCGCCTGACCGGCGACGGCATTGGGGACGGAGTCGAGGAAGTCGGCCCAGTTGGGGGTGTACTTCTTCGCGTGGTAGCCCTGCAGCGCCGCATCCACCGACTGGAGCGGCCCGGCCGCGAGGACGGTGACGACGACGAGCGCACCGGCAAGGGCGGGTGCGCTCGTGAGACGCGACGATGTCATGGCCACCCTGATTGTTTAACGGACAATCCTGACCATTGGCTGTGAGACACGCCAACAGGTGATGGATCGCACATGACCGGCGACCATCAGCCCCGATCGCGGGCCATCTCCTCGCGGACGGCCGCGAGGAAGGTGTCGACATCGCTCTCGGTCGTGTCCCAGGCGCACATCCACCGGACCTGTCCCGTCGTCTCGTCCCAGAAGTAGAACCGGAACCGCTCCATGAGGCGCTCGCTGACCTCCCTCGGGAGGACGGGGAAGACGGCATTGGCCTCGACCTCGGTGTCGAGCCGGATGCCCTCGATGTCGGCGACACCGTCGGCCAGGCGCCGGGCCATGGCATTGGCGTGCTCGGCATTGCGCCGCCACAGGTCCCCCTCGAAGAGGGCGAGGAGCTGGGCGGAGACGAAGCGCATCTTGCTCGCCAGCTGCATCGACTGCTTGCGCAGGAAGATCGTGCCCATCGCGACCTCCTCGTCGAGGACGACGACGGCCTCGGCGAGCATCGCTCCCGCCTTGGTCCCGCCGAGCGAGAGGAGGTCGACCCCGGCGTCGGTCGTCAGCTCCCGCAGCCCGACGCCGAGCGCGGCCGCGGCGTTGGCCAGGCGGGAGCCGTCGAGGTGCAGGACCCAGCCGCGCTCGTGGACGAGGTCGGCGATCGCGCGGATCTCGGCCGGCGTGTAGACGGTGCCGACCTCGGTGGAGTTCGTGATCGAGACGACGCCGATCTGGGCGAAGTGCTCGTCACCCTCCCGGTCCGCGAAGGCCCGGATGAGCTCGGGCGTCAGCTTGCCGTCGGGCGTGTCGATGACGTTGACCTTGAGCCCCCCGACCCGCTCCGGGGCGGCGGCCTCGTCGACGTGGATGTGCGCGCTGCTCGTCGTGAGGACCGACTGCCATCGCTGGGTGCAGGCCTGGAGGGCCAGGACATTGGCTCCCGTCCCGTTGAGGACGGGCGCCACCTGGATGCGGTGACCGAAGACGTCGGACAGCACGTCGCACAGCCGCATCGTGTACTCGTCCTCGCCGTAGGCGACCTGGTGGCCGCCGTTGGCCGCGACGATCGCCGCGAGGACCTCGGGGTGGACGCCGGCGTAGTTGTCGCTGGCGAAGCCCCGCGTCGCGGGGTCGTGGATCGGGGCGAAGGGGGTCTCCCGGGTGCTCGTGTCGGTCACGCGGACATCTTCTCAGCCTCGCGCGCGGCGGCCTCCTCGGCCCGGGGGTCGCGCCCGCCGGTGAGGCCGCGGGTCGACTCGATGACGGGGGCGAGCTTTTTGCGCAGCGCCTCGTAGAAGACGTTGAGCGGGAACTCGTCCGGCTGGACGAGGTCGGTGAGCCCCTTGGGCGGGCCGTCGAGGGGGAGGTGGTCCGCCCCCTTCGCCCAGGCCGAGGCCGGGTGCGGCGCCACGTAGCCGGCGACGAAGGCGTGCGCGGCCATCCAGTGCCCGACCCGCGAGCGGTCGATGCCCTCGCGGTAGAGGGTCTCCACCTCGTCGGACAGCGCGACGACGGTTGCGGGGACCCGGGCCCAGTCGAAGGTCAGCGTGTTGTCCGTCCAGCGCAGCGCCCCATGCTTGTGCAGCCACGCGAAGAGCAGCTGCCCGCCGAGACCGTCGTAGTTGCGCACCCGATCGCCGGTGACGGGGAAGCGGAAGAGGCGGTCGAAGAGGATCGCCAGCTGCACCGACCGGGCGTAGGGGTGGCCCTCCCGCGCCAGGGTGACGCACTGCCGGAAGGTGTTGAGGTCGCAGCGCAGCTCCTCGAGGGCGTACATCCAGAAGGGCATCCGCTGCTTGATCATGAAGGGGTCGAAGGGGAGGTCCCCGTGGCTGTGCGTCCGGTCGTGGATGAGGTCCCACATCGCGAAGGTCGCCTGGGCGACCTCCTGCGAGGCGACGAGCCGCTCACCCTCGGGCGGGAGGTCGAGGCCGAGCACGTCCGCGGAGGCGGCCGTGACGCGACGGAAGCGCGCCGCCTCGCGGTCGCAGAAGATCGCCCCCCAGTGGAAGGTGGGCACCTCGCGCACCGCCACCGTCTCGGGGAAGAGGACGGCAGAGTTCGTGTCGTAGCCCGGGGTGTGGTCGAGGAAGCGCACCGGCAGGAACATCGGGTTGTCGTAGCGTGCCTCGACGTCGGCGAGCCACTCCGGCCACATGACGTCGAGGAGGACGGCCTCGAAGACGCGGTCGGGGTTGCCGTTCTGCGTGTACATCGGGAGGACGACGAGGTGCTCCGCGCCGTCGACCCGGTGCCGGTCCGGGCGGAAGGCGAGCAGCGAGTCGAGGAAGTCGGGCACGCCGAAGCCGTCGTCGACCCACCGCTGCAGGTCGACGGGCAGGGCCGCGAGGTAGTCCGCGTCGTGCGGGAAGCGCGGCGCCAGCTCGGCGATCCGCTCGGTCATCGTCCGCACGAGCGCCGTCGCCCGCTCACGGTCGGCGTCCTCGCGCAGCGAGCCGTCCCGGTCCTGCAGGAGGCGCAGCTCTTCGACCGCGGCCTTGAGTGCACGCCAGGCCGGGGTCTCCGTGCTCGCCGGACCGGGTGCGTGGGGGGCCCGGGCCTCGGGGGTGGGACGCGGGGCGTGGTTCGAAGCCCAGGTGACGAGGTTGACCCACAGCTCCTGGTTCTCGAGCTCGCCGATCGAGTCGTCGCCGAAGAGGTCGGAGTCGGCGAGGACGACGACGCGGCCGGCGCCGTGCTCGACGGTGGCGG
The DNA here is from genome assembly GCA_019116945.1 of Candidatus Janibacter merdipullorum. GTDB lineage: Bacteria > Actinomycetota > Actinomycetes > Actinomycetales > Dermatophilaceae > Janibacter > Janibacter merdipullorum. Next base: position 30,693 of record DXAR01000065.1, read on the forward strand.
CCATCACCTGATCGGCGGGGTGGGCCGTCGCGGAGGAGCGGGCGAGGACGCGCGCCGCGGGCGCACCGGAGACGTCGACGGCACCCGCACGGTAGAAGCAGACCTCGCCGATGCCCGCCATGACCCCTTGCCCGGGCCTCTCCGGCAGCTCGCCGAGCACCCAGGTCGCATTGCCGTGGTGGCGCCGACCGCTGGCCGCCGACTCGTGGACGAGCGTCGAGACCATGCCGAGGCCGAAGGGGGCGAGGACCTCGTCGAGGTTGTTGCCGTGGGCGTCCTGGTCGCACTCGCCGAGGACGACGAGGCCACCGCCGGAGGTCACGTGGGCCGTCACGGCCTCGATCTCGGCGGGGGAGAGGACGGGCGGCAGGTCGCCCGCCACGCGCTCGCTGGCGGCGGCGGCCGGGTGGGCCAGGACGAGGACGTCGACGTCGGCGAGGGCGGTCGGTGTCAGCTCGCCGTCGGTGTGGGCCAGCACCTCGGTGCCCCGCTCGCGCAGGACGGCGGCCGCGCGGGCCAGGCTCGCGTCGCCGGGGTTGGCGGGGTTCATGCGGGCGGCGTGGTCGGCGTCGATCGACCATGCGCTGCTGTGGGCCTGGTCGAGGAGGACACGGGCGAAGGGGGTCATGACAGCCTCCGTGGGTGGTGGAAGGTCAACATCCCCAGCGTGTCAAAACCGAAGAACTTTCTCCAGTCCGCACCGTTCAGCGCATGAATGACATCAGCAGGTAGGTAGCTCGGGGTACTCGGCCGATCCGGGGAAGCCGTCGGTCGTGAACTCCCACTCCTTCTCCTCCTCGTTCCACGCCGCGGTGCCCGCGAGGTGGACCGGGCCGTCATCCCCTTCGCCCTGGAGGATGTAGCAGGGGCCGAGGAAGCCCGAGTGCGTCCAGCGGAGGCTGTCCTTGTCCCACTCCACGCCGGCGAAGGCGCGCACCGTCTGGTCGATGATCGTGGGGTCCTCCGGGGTCGGCGAGTGGATCACCGCGTCGATCGTCGCGCGGTCGCCGGTGCTGATGGCCTGGGCGAAGGAGCGGACGGCCGCGTTGGCCCCGTCGACGTCCCCGACGACACCGCTGCTCGGCCGGCTCTGGGTGTAGAGGCGGGCGGACTCCCGCGGCTCGGGCTCCGTCGCCGTCCCGGACGGGGAGGTGGTCTCCGAGGCGGACGTGGACATGGACGTGGGTTCGGAGTCGGTGCCACCGTCCGAGCAGGAGGCCAGGACGAGGGTGAGGGCCGTGGCGGCGCAGGCGAGTGCCCGGGGGAGGTGATCCGCCCGTCGTCCCTGTGCCATCGCCGCCGCCTCGGGCTCTGTGGTGTCGTGCGCTCCCGCTCACCGTACGATGAGATCCCACCCTTACCGCAATCGGAGCGTGAGTCACCCCTCATGGACTCGTCCGACAGTCCGGGGCCGTCTGACGGCGGCCAACCCAGCAGTCCGACTTCTCTGTCCCACAACGAGATCCGTCCGAGCGCGGTGAGGCGGGCATGATCATCGCCGCCATCACCCTGCTCCTGGGGATCGTCGTCCTCCTGTCGATCATCGCGGCGAACGGCTACTTCGTCGCCCAGGAGTTCGCCTACATGTCCGTCGACCGGGCCCGGCTGGCAGCGCGGGCCGAGTCCGGTGACGCCGCCGCGGAGCGAGCCCTCAAGGTCACGAAGAGGACCTCCTTCATGCTCTCCGGGGCGCAGCTGGGCATCACGGTCAGCGGCCTCCTCATCGGTGAGCTGGCCGAGCCCCTCGTCGGCGAGGCGATCGGCACCCTCCTCGGCGGGGTCGGTGTCCCCGCCGCCGTGAGCATCTCCGTGGGCACCGTCCTCGTCCTGGCCTTGGCGACGATCGTGCAGATGATCTTCGGTGAGCTCTACCCGAAGAACCTCGCCATTGCCGCCCCCGAGCCCCTCGCCCGACGGCTGGCCCGGTCGACCCTCATCTACCTCAGGGTCTTCGGCTGGCTCATCAGCTTCTTCGACCACGCCTCCAACGCGCTGCTCCGGCTCCTGCGCATCGAGCCGGTGCACGACCTCGACACGAGCGTCACGGCCGAGGAGCTCAAGCAGGCCGTCGCCGAGTCCCGGGAGAGCGGTGACCTGCCGGATGACCTCTCCCTGCTCATCGACCGCATCCTCGACTTCCCGGAGCAGGACGTCGAGCACGCCATGGTCCCCCGCGCCCAGGTGGACGCGGTGGCGACGGACACCCCCGTCGCCGAGCTGAGGGCGCTCATGGGAAGCGCCCACAGCCGGTACCCCGTCGTCGACGAGGAGGGCTACCCCGTCGGGGTCGTCCACCTCGTCGACGTCCTCGAGCACGACGGCGCGGCCGAGGCCGCCGGGCTCATGCGTGAGCCCCTCGTCGTCCCGGCCCTCATGCCCCTGCCCGAGGCACTCGCCCAGCTCACCACCCGCCGCGAGCCCCTCGCCTGCGTCATCGACGAGTACGGCGGCTTCGCCGGGGTCCTCACGATCGAGGACCTCGCGGAGGAGGTCGTCGGGGAGATCACCGACGAGCACGACGACGAGCCCGCCCCCGGCATGGTCCCCGAGGACGAAGGGGTGTGGCGCGCCGACGGTGACGTCCACCTCGACGAGGTCGCCCGGATGATCGGGCACGACCTCCCGGAGGGGGACTACGAGACCCTCGCCGGCCTCCTCATCGCGCATCTGGGGACCCTCGCGGAGACGAGCGAGACGACCCGCATCCCGCTGCCGAGCGACCCGGCGGACCTGGCCTCGGAGTACCCGCAGCGCCGTTTCGTCGACCTCGAGGTGCTCGAGGTCGCCCGGCACGTCCCAAGCCTGCTGCGCCTGTGGCTCGTCGAGGCCGATGCCGACGACGCCGCCGACCACGAGAGGAGCGAGGCATGATGACCGACCCCCTCGTCGTCGGACCGGCGACCCTCGTCATCATCGCGCTCAGCGCCTTCTTCGTCATCATCGAGTTCGCCCTCATGGGTGCCCGCCGGCAGCGCCTCGAGGCCCGGGCGGCGACGAGCCGCTCGGCGCGCGCCGCCCTGCGCGGCGTGCACGAGCTGACGGTCATGCTCGCCGTCGCCCAGCTCGGCATCACCGCCGCCACCTTCGCCCTCGGCGCGGTGACCAAGCCGGCCGTCGACGCATGGATCGGCCCGGTGCTCACCGATGTCGGAGTGCCCGGCTGGGCGGCCGGTGGCGCCTCCTTCGGGCTGGCCCTCTTCCTCGTGACCTTCCTCCACCTCGTCGTCGGCGAGATGGCGCCGAAGTCCTGGGCCATCGCCCACCCCGAGCTCGCGGCGACCCTCATCGGCCTGCCGTCGCGCGCGATCGCCTGGCTCCTGCGGCCCCTGCTCCTGTGGATCAACGCCATGGCCAACCGCCTCGTCGCCGCCAGCGGTGTCGAGCCGGTGGACGAGGCCGCCGTCGGGGGGCAGGACGCCGACACCATCCGCCAGCTCGTCGACCACTCGGCCTCCGTCGGTGCCCTCGACGCGGCCTTCCGCACGCAGATCTCCCGGATCCTCGACCTCGAGCGGATCTCCCTCGCCGAGGTCGTGCCGGACGGACCGCTCACGAGCATCCCCGCGGACGCCACCGTCGCCGACGTGCAACGGGCGGCGATCTCCTCCGGCCACATGCGCGTCCTCGTCGGGGCGGCCGACGAGGGCAGCCCCCGACAGGTGCACGTGCGGGACACCCTCGTCGAGGAGGACGACGCCCCTGTGTCGCCGCTCGCCCGCGAGGCCCTCGTCCTCGAGGGGGACATCCCCGTCCACGAGGCGCTGACCCGGATGCGGGCGGCCAGCGAGCAGCTGGCCGTCGTGCGGCAGGGCGGCGAGCACCTCGGGGTCGTGACGATCGCCGACATCCTGCGCCGGGTGCTGCCCCGCGAGCGCGCCGGCACTCCGTGAGGCGCGGCTAGGCTGCGGTCATGCCCGCCGTGACGCAGACGTCCGCCCTCGAGTACGCCCCGACCCGGCTCCACATCGGTGGTGCCTGGCGCGATGCCGAGGACGGGGGCACCTTCGCCGTGACCGACCCGGCCACCGGACGGGCCCTCGCCGAGGTCGCGGACGGGACCGTCGCCGACGGCGCCGCCGCGCTCGACGCGGCGGTGGCCGCCCAGCGCGAGTGGGCGGCCACCGACCCGCGGGCCCGCTCCGAGATCCTGCGGACGGCCTTCGAGCTGCTCGTCGACCGGTCCGAGACCGTCGCCATGCTCATGACGCTCGAGATGGGCAAGCCGCTCGCCGAGGCCCGCGGTGAGGTGACCTACGGCGCGGAGTTCCTCCGGTGGTTCGCCGAGGAGGCGGTCCGCATCCACGGCCGCTACGCCGTCGCCCCCTCGGGCGGCACCCGGCTCATGACGATGAAGCAGCCCGTCGGCCCCGTCTTCGCCATCACGCCGTGGAACTTCCCCCTCGCCATGGGCACCCGCAAGGTCGCCCCGGCGATCGCGGCCGGGTGCACCTCCGTCGTCAAGCCGGCGCACGAGACCCCGCTGACGATGCTCGCCCTCGCACGCGTCCTCGAGGAGGCGGGCCTTCCGCCGGGGGTGCTCAATGTCGTGCCGACGACCGCCTCGGGCGAGGTGAGCGCCCCGATCATCGCGGATCCGCGCCTGCGCAAGCTGACCTTCACCGGGTCGACGGCGGTGGGCAAGAAGCTCGTCGAGCAGTCCTCCGACCAGCTCCTCCGCACGTCGATGGAGCTCGGGGGCAATGCCCCCTTCATCGTCTTCGACGACGCGGACCTCGAGCGGGCCGTCGAGGGCGCGATGCTCGCGAAGATGCGCAACATCGGCGAGGCGTGCACGGCCGCCAACCGCTTCATCGTCCACGAGTCCGTCGCCGAGGACTTCGCCTCCGCCCTCGCCGACCGGATGGGCGAGCTGGCGATGGGCAAGGGCACGACGAAGGGGGTCGACGTCGGCCCCCTCATCACCGAGAAGGCCCGCGACGGCGTCGCCGAGCTCGTCGAGGACGCCCTCGCGCGCGGGGCCCGTGTCCTCGTCGGCGGCGAGGTGCCCTCCGGGAAGGGCTGGTTCTACCCGCCGACCGTGCTCACCGACGTGCCCGCCGACGCCCGCGTCCTCGGCGAGGAGATCTTCGGTCCGGTCGCCCCGGTGACGACCTTCGATACGGAGGAGGAGGCGGTCCGGCTGGCCAATGCCACCGAGTACGGCCTCGTCGCGTACGTCTTCACCGACGGGGGGAGCCGGGCGATCCGGGTCGCGGAGGCCCTCGAGTTCGGCATGGTCGGCCTCAACCAGGGGGTCGTCTCCAACCCCTCCGCCCCCTTCGGCGGGGTCAAGCACTCCGGCTTCGGCCGTGAGGGCGGCTTCGAGGGGATCGAGGAGTACCTCGAGACGAAGTACGTGGGGATGGCGCTCTGATGTCGCGGGGGGTGCGCTGGGCGATCCAGCTCGTCATCGGTCTCCTCATCATCCTCGGTGGCCTGTGGTTCGTCGGCGGCGGGATGGACTCCGGGGCCGGTGACGGCTCGTCGTCGACCCACGCGGAGGCCGGCAGCACCCCCGACTCGTCACTCGAGACCGTCGCCGAGTCCCGGCTCCCGGAGGAGGGGCAGGAGACGCTCGACCTCATCCGCTCCGACGGCCCCTTCCCCCACGACCGGGACGGACTGACCTTCGAGAACAGGGAACAGATCCTCCCTTCGCAGGACCGGGGCTACTACCGCGAGTACACCGTCCCCACCCCCGGCGCCGACGACCGCGGGGCCCGCCGGATCGTCGGCGGTGAGGGCGGGGACCGCTACTACACCGAGGACCACTACGCGAGCTTCCGGCAGATCGAGGAGGGGACGTGATCCACATCGAGGCGGCGGGCGTCGACGCCCTCCTCGCGCGTGCGGCGACCGGCACCGATCACGTCCACCTCGTCGACGGGGGAGCGGGCCGGGAGGAGACCTACGACCGCTTCGTCGCGGCCCTGGCCTTCCCCGAGCACTTCGGCCGCAACCTCGACGCCCTCATGGACTGCCTGCGTGACGTCGCCGACCGGCACGACGCGCCCTGGACCCTCGTCTGGCGGCCGGGTCACCACGATGCCCACCCCGGCACGGATGCCGGCGTGCTCGGCGTGCTCGCCGACCTCGACGAGGAGTACCCGGACCTCAGCGTCGTCATCGCCGACCGCTGACCCCTCCGCGTGGGGGAGGATGGCCCGGTGACGACTCCCACCGACACCCGGATCACCCTGAGCCACGTGATGAAGTCCGGCGATGCCAACCTCCTCGGCACCGTCCACGGCGGCAACATCATGAAGATGGTCGACGACACCGCCGGCGTGGCGGCCAACCGCTTCGCCGAGGGCCCCGCGGTCACGGCCGCGATGGACGAGATGGCCTTCCTCAACCCCGTCCGGGTCGGGGACGTGCTCCACGTCAGCGCCCAGATCAACTGGGCGGGGAGCACCTCGATGGAGGTCGGCGTCCGCGCCGAGGTGGATCGCTGGGACGCGGTCACCGAACGGCGGCACGTCGCCAGCGCCTACCTCGTCTTCGTGGCCGTCGACGGCGAAGGGGGGACCCGCCAGGTGCCCCACCTGGACGTCGAGACCCCCGAGGAGCGCCGTCGCTTCCGGGAGGCGGAGATCCGCCGGGCCAACCGGCTGGCCCGGCGCGAGGCCATCGACTCCAGCCGTCGCGAGGAGGGGACCGCGTGAGCGTCACCCGGGTCACCCTCCTCGGCTCGACGGGGTCCATCGGCACCCAGGGCCTCCAGGTCATCGCGGCCCACCCCGAGCGCTTCGAGGTGACGGCACTCTCCGGCGGTGCCAACGTGCGGCTGCTCGCCCAGCAGGCGGCGCGCTTCCGCCCTTCGCTCGTGGGCGCCGCGCAGGGCAGCCGCGAGGAGCTGACCGCGGCCATCGCCGCCGCGGCCGAGGCGGCCGGCCTCACCGGGTATGCCCCCGAGGTCGTCGTGGGGAAGGAGGCCGCCACCGAGGTCGCCGGCGCCCCGACCGATGTCGTGCTCAACGGCATCACCGGCGCCATCGGCCTGCGGCCGACGCTGGCCGCCCTGCGCTCCGGCGCCCGCCTCGCCCTGGCCAACAAGGAGTCGCTCATCATCGGCGGTCCCGTCGTCCGGGAGGTCGCGACGCCCGGGCAGATCGTGCCCGTCGACTCGGAGCACTCCGCGATCGCGCAGGCCCTCCGCTCGGGGCGGGCCACGGAGGTCCGCAAGCTCGTCGTCACCGCCAGCGGCGGGCCCTTCCGCGGCATGGACCGGGCCGGGCTGCACGAGGTGACGCCCGAGGCGGCGCTCAAGCACCCCAACTTCGCCATGGGCCGGGTCATCACGACGAACAGCGCCACACTCGTCAACAAGGGGCTCGAGCTCATCGAGGCCCACCTGCTCTTCGACGTGCCGATGGACCGGATCGAGGCCGTCGTGCACCCGCAGCAGATCATCCACTCGATGGTCGAGTTCCACGACGGCGCCGTCATCGCCCAGCTCGGGCTGCCGACGATGCTCGCCCCGATCGCGCTCGGCCTCTCCTGGCCCGAGCGGCTCACCGACGTCGAGACGCCGGTCGACTGGACGCAGGCCCAGGACTGGCGCTTCGAGCCGCTCGACGACGAGGCCTTCCCCGCGGTGCGTCTCGCGCAGGAGGTCGGCGCGGCCGGCGGGACGCACCCGGCGGTGTACAACGCGGCCAACGAGGTGGGGGTCGACGCCTTCCACGACGGGGCCTGCCGGTTCACCGCCATCGTCGACACGATCGCCGAGGTCGTCGAGCGGCACGATGGCGCCGCCTTCGACGCCATGACGGTCGAGGGAGTCCTGGCTGCTGATGCCTGGGCCCGGGCGGAGGCCGCGGCGGTCCTCGGGGTCTGATCCCTCGCGCGGCTGCGTGAGATGATGGGGCCCATGCTCTATGTCCTGGGGGTCCTGCTCGCCTTCATCGGGATCGCCCTGTCGATCGCCCTCCACGAGGTCGGGCACCTCGTCCCGGCGAAGAAGTTCGGCGTCCGCGTGCCGCAGTACATGGTCGGCTTCGGCCCGACGATGTGGTCGCGGCAGCGCGGGGAGACCGAGTACGGCATCAAGGCCGTGCCCCTCGGCGGCTACATCCGGATGATCGGGATGTTCCCCCCGGCCAAGGGGCAGGACCCGATGAAGACCCGCGCCTCGAGCACCGGCCGGTTCGGCCAGCTCATCGACGAGGCCCGCCAGCAGAGCCTCGAGGAGGTTCGCCCCGGGGACGAGGGGCGGATGTTCTACCAGCTGCCCGTGTGGAAGCGGGTCATCGTCATGCTCGGCGGCCCGATGATGAACCTCCTCATCGCGCTCGCGATCTTCACCGGCATCTTCACCCTCCACGGCGTCGCCGTGACGACGCCGCAGGTCTCCTCGGTGAGCGAGTGCGTCGACATCTCCCGCTCCGGCCAGCAGGCCAAGGACGAGTGCACCTCCGACATGCCCGTGGCCCCGGCCAACGAGGCCGGGCTCAAGCCCGGTGACACGATCACCGCGATCAACGGCACCGACGTCGAGACCTGGGACGACGTGCGCACCGGCATCAGGGAGAACCTCGACCAGCCGCTCGCCCTCACCGTGGACCGCGACGGGGCGAGCCGACAGCTCGAGGCCGACCCCATCGTCATGGACATGCCCAAGTACGACGAGGACGGCGGCATCGTGCGGGATGCGAAGGGAGAGATCGTCACCGAGCGGGCCGGCTTCCTCGGGGCCACCGGCACGAGCGAGATGGAGAAGCAGCCGGTCACCGCCGTGCCCGGCCTCTTCGGCGACATGGTCGCCGACACCTACCAGCTCCTCGTGCGCATCCCGCAGAAGCTCGTCGGCGTCGCCGAGGCCGCCTTCGGCAGTGCCGAGCGCGACCCGGAGGGGCCGATGTCCGTCGTCGGCGTCGGCCGCGTCGCCGGTGAGGTGGCCAGCTCGGATGCCTTCGGAGACGCCAAGGACAAGGGCATCCTCCTCCTCTCCCTCCTCGGCTCCCTCAACCTCGTCCTCTTCGCCTTCAACACCATCCCGCTACTCCCGCTCGACGGCGGGCACATCGCCGGAGCCCTCTGGGAGGGCGTGAAGAAGAGCTGGGCGCGGGTGCGCGGCCTGCCCGACCCCGGTCCGGTCGATGTCGCCAAGGCGCTCCCGCTCGCCTACGGGGTGGCCCTCGCCTTCATCGCGATGACCCTGCTCCTCGTCTACGCGGACTTCGTCAAACCCATCCGACTCACCTGAGGCCACCCGCTCAGCATCCGCCCAGACGGCGACGCGCATAATGGAGGGCATGAGCGTCTCCCTGGGAATG
>DXAR01000066.1 GCA_019116945.1 Candidatus Janibacter merdipullorum
GCGAGGACGTAGAGCTCGGCGAGGGTCCCGTCCTCGGCGCCCAGCTGCTGCTCCATGATGTCGAAGAAGTCGGTGTCGATGAAGATCTTCTCGTCGAGGGGGCAGTAGAAGGGGCCGATCTGGTTGCTCGCCGTGCCGCACTGCGACTGGGTCTGCCCCTGGTAGACGACAACCTGCGCCGGGCCCCGGAAGTCCTGACCGGCGTCGTCGAGGTCGCGCGCGAGGTCGGGCTGGTCGCTCCAGAAGTCGTGGAGGCTGTTCTCCCCAAGGACCATGAGGCACTCACGGTCCTCCGCGGCGTCGGCGCCCGTGCGGCACTTCGCCGCCAGGCGGTCATCGCCCGCCGCCGTGCTCTGCTGCGCGCCGGACTCCCCGCCGCCGGTGAGCATCTCGCCGTTGCCGCTGAAGATGAGTACGAGGGCGATGATGAGGCCGACGACACCACCGCCACCGGCGAGGACCGGGCCACGGCCACCGCCGCCTCCGCCCATCCGGGAGGTGTCGAGCGAGGCATTGTCGTTGATGCTCATGGGTCGGCCTCCACCGTGCAGGGTCCGGGACCACGGAAAGGATGCGGACGGACCCGGGTCCGCGACTTACACTAGCGGCCGACCTCGCTTCCACCCCTGCAGGAGAACAACCCGTGATCACAGCCACCGGGATCGAGCTGCGCGCCGGCTCCCGGATCCTTCTCGAGGGCGCGACCTTCCGGGTGGCCCCGGGCGATCGGGTCGGGCTCGTCGGCCGCAACGGCGCCGGCAAGACCACCCTGACCAAGGTCCTGGCGGGGCAGGGGCAGGCGGCTGCCGGCGAGGTGACCTCGAGCGGTGGCATCGGCTACCTGCCCCAGGACCCCCGGACCGGTGACCTCTCCGTCACCGCCCGCGAGCGGATCCTCTCCGCGCGCGGTCTCGACCGGATCGTCACCGACCGCCGGACGGCCGAGCAGCGGATGGCCAGCGCCGACGCGGAGACCCAGGAGCGGGCGATGGCCCGTTTTGCCCGGCTGCAGGAGGAGTTCGAGGCCGTCGGCGGGTATGCGGCCGAGTCCGAGGCGGCGAGCATGGCCTCCGCCCTCGGGATCGACGAGACCCGCCTGGACCAGTCTCTCGAGACGCTCTCCGGTGGCCAACGGCGACGCGTGGAGCTGGCCCGAATCCTCTTCTCGGGCCACGAGACCCTCCTCCTCGACGAGCCGACGAACCACCTCGACGCCGACTCGATCGCATGGCTGCGGGACCACCTGAGGAACTACAAGGGTGGGCTCATCATCATCAGCCACGACGTCGACCTGCTCGAGGTCGTCGTCAACCGCGTCTTCCACCTCGACGCCAACCGCTGCGAGATCGACCAGTACAACATGGGCTGGAAGCACTACCTCCAACAGCGGGAGACCGATGAGCGGCGCCGCAAGCGCGAGCTGCAGAACGCGCAGAAGAAGGCCGGCGCCCTCCTCGAGCAGGCCGACAAGATGCGGGCCAAGGCGACGAAGGCGACCGCTGCCCAGCAGATGATCAAGCGCGCCGAGCGGATGCTCGCGGGTGTCGAGGGGGAGCGCACGACCGACCGGGTCGCCAAGCTGCGCTTCCCGGACCCCTCCCCGTGCGGGCGGACCCCCCTTCGCGCCTCCGGCCTCTCCCGCTCCTACGGGAGCCTGGAGATCTTCACCGACGTCGACCTCGCCATCGACCGGGGGAGCAAGGTCGTCGTCCTCGGCCTCAATGGTGCCGGCAAGACGACGCTGCTGCGGATGCTCGCCGGTGTCGACGAGCCGGACACCGGGCAGATCGAGCCGGGGCACGGTCTCAAGCTCGGCTACTACGCCCAGGAGCACGAGAACCTCGACGTCGACCGGTCGGTCCTGGCGAACATGAAGTCCGCGGCGCCCGATCTCGGTGAGACGGACGTGCGCAAGGTCCTCGGGTCCTTCCTCTTCACCGGGGACGACGTCGACAAGCCGGCAGGGGTCCTCTCGGGCGGCGAGAAGACCCGGCTCTCCCTCGCCCTTCTCGTCGTCTCCAGCGCCAACGTGCTCCTCCTCGACGAGCCGACGAACAACCTCGACCCGGCCAGTCGTGAAGAGATCCTCGGGGCCCTCTCGACCTTCAAGGGAGCCGTCGTCCTCGTGACCCACGACGAGGGCGCGGTCGACGCCCTCGAGCCGGAGCGGATCCTGCTCCTGCCCGATGGGGTGGAGGACTTCTACAGCGCGGACTACCGGGACCTCGTCACCCTCGCCTGACCCGGCGGCGCCCGGCAGGTGAGACGCATAACAACAGGTTATGGATTCGATAATCGAAGCCGTAGGGTGGTCGTGTGACTGTGACGACCCGCCCCACCCGCACGAAGTCCACCGGTGCCTGGGCCGACGGTGACCGGACCCCGCTGAACCACAACGAGGAGTTCAAGCAGGAGGACGACGCGCTCAACGTGCGCGCGCGCATCATCGAGCAGTACGCGCACGAGGGCTTCGACTCCATCGCCCTCGACGACCTCACCGGTCGCTTCCGGTGGATGGGCCTCTACACCCAGCGCAAGCCCGGGCTCGATGGCACCCACACGGGCGAGGACGACATCTCGGACTCGAAGTTCATGATGCGCGTGCGCAGCGACGGGGGCCAGCTGTCCACCGAGCAGCTGCGCGTCATCGCTGGGATCAGCACCGACTTCGCCCAGGACACCGCCGACATCTCGGACCGGCAGAACATCCAGCTCCACTACGTCCGCATCGAGGACGTGCCCGAGATCTGGCGGCGCCTCGAGTCCGTTGGCCTGTCGACGACCGAGGCCTGCGGCGACTGCCCCCGCACGATGATCGCCTCGCCCGTCGCCGGGATCGAGAAGGGCGAGATCATCGACGGCACCCCTGCGCTGCAGGAGATCAAGCGCAAGTTCATCGGCAACCCCGAGTACTCGAACCTCCCGCGCAAGTACAAGACCGCGATCTCCGGGTCGCCGACGCACGACATCGCGCACGAGATCAACGACATCTCCTTCGTCGGTGTCGTCCACCCCGAGCACGGTCCGGGGTTCGACGTCTGGGTCGGCGGCGGCCTGTCCGTCAAGCCGATCTTCGCCCGCCGTCTCGGCGTGTGGGTCTCCGTCGATGAGGTGCCCGAGGTCTGGGAGGGCGTCACCGCGATCTTCCGGGACCACGGCTACCGCCGCCTGCGCAACAAGGCGCGGCTGAAGTTCCTCATGGCCGACTGGGGCCCGGAGAAGTTCCGCGAGGTCCTCGAGCAGGACTACCTCGGTCGTTCGCTGCCCGACGGACCCGAGGCGACGGTCGCCCCCGGCACCCGGCGCGACCACGTCGGGATCCACGAACAGCAGGACGGCAAGGTCTGGGTCGGTGCCGCGCCCATCGCCGGCCGGATGACGGGTACCAAGCTCACCCGCCTCGCCGAGCTCGCCGAGGGCGTCGGCAGCCGGCGGATCCGCTTCACCCCGCACCAGAAGGTGCTCGTCCTCGATGTCCCGCCGGAGCGGGCGGACGAGCTCGCCGTGGACCTCAAGGAGCTCGACCTCGAGGTGCACCCGAGCGAGTGGCGCCGCAATGTCCTCGCCTGCACCGGGCTGGAGTTCTGCAAGCTCGCGCTCACGGACACGAAGAACCGGGCCCGCTGGACCGTGGAGGAGCTGGAGAAGCGCCTCCCGGACATGGACGTGCCCTTCAGCATCCACCTCAACGGCTGCCCCAATGCCTGCGCCCGCAGCCAGGTCGCCGACGTGGGCCTCAAGGGCATGCTCGAGCAGAAGGAGGACGGCAGCTACATCGAGGTCTTCCAGGTCCTCCTCGGTGGCTCCCTCGCCGAGGACACCGCCCTCGCCCGCAAGACCCGGGCCCTCAAGGTCGCCGGGGACGACCTGCCCGACTACGTCGAGCGTCTCGCGCGCACCTACCTCGCCCAGCGCGGCGAGGGCGAGTCCTTCGCCTCCTGGGTGCGCCGGGCCGATGAGGAGGACATCCGATGACGACGACCGCCGTCGACCGCCGTCGGGACCTCGCCCGGGAGGGGGAGCAGCTCTTCGCCGAGCTCGAGGAGCAGCTCGGTGCCACCCACGAAGGGCGGGTCGAGCTGGGGCGTCGTGCCCTCGCATGGGCCCAGGAGACCTTCGGGGAGGGCCTGACCGTCGCCAGCTCGATGGGCGACGAGGTGCTCGTCCACCTCGTGGGGACCACCCTCGAGGGAGCGGACGTCTTCTTCCTCGACACCGGCTACCACTTCGCGGAGACCCTGGGGACCCGTAACGCCTACGACGCCATGCTGCCCATCAGCATCCGCACGATCTACCCGAGGCTCACCGTCCCCGAGCAGGATGCCGAGCACGGCCCCCGGCTCCACGACCGTGACCCCAACCTCTGCTGCGCGATGCGCAAGGTCGAGCCGCTCAACCGGGCGCTCGAGGACCACGACGCCTGGGTGACGGGGATGCGCCGCGAGGACGCCCCGACCCGGACCGACATCACCGTCGTCGGCTGGGACGAGCGGCGTGGCATGGTCAAGCTCAACCCCATCGCCGGCTGGACGCAGGACGACGTCGACAGGTATGCCGCCGAGCAGGACGTCTTCCTCAACCCCCTGCGGCAGAGCGGCTATGCCTCCATCGGATGCGCGCCGTGCACCCGTCCGGTTGCCGAGGGCGAGGACGCCCGCGCCGGTCGCTGGTCGGGCACCGACAAGGTGGAGTGCGGGCTGCACACGTGACGACCGTCCTGCTGGCCCACGGGTCGCCCGACCCCCGGCACGCCGGGACGTTGGAGCGCCTGCGGCAGCGGGTGTCCGGACCCCTGCGCGAGGCGGGGAAGGGGGAGACCCACCTCGTCTTCCTCGAGCACAACGCCCCGTCGCCGCAGCAGCTGGGGCCCTCCCTGACCGGTGACGTTTCGGTCGTGCCGTTGCTCATCACACCCGCCTTCCACGCCCGGGTCGACGTGCCCGCGGCGGCTAGGGCACTCGCCACCGGGGGCGCCCGGGTGCGCACCACGCGCGCGCTCGGGGGAGACCCCCTCCTCCTCGAGGCCGTGGACGAGCGGCTCGTGGCGGTCGGGTACGACCCCGCGGAGCCGACCCTGCTCGTCGCCGGCGGCTCGAGCTCCGGTCAGGCGGGGCAGAGCCTGCGCTCCCTCCTGGAGGCCCACGCACGCCCCGGGTGGCTGTCGATGACCCTCCACGCACCGCGCGCCGGCGCGGCGATCGGCCGCGCGGTGGTTCCGGCCACCCTCGCCGGCGGCGTGCTCCACGACAAGGTGGAGACGCTCGCCCACGAGAGCGGTGCCCCCTTCGTCGGTGGGGGGCTGGCGGACACCGGTGCCATGAGCCGTCTCGTGCTGGAGCGGGCCTCAGGCTGACCTCCCCGACCCTTTGCGTGCGCCGGAATGCCTCGTGCGGCACCGTGGTTGATGGTTCCGACGAGAGGGGCAGCGGATGTCGATGAACAACGTGTGGGGACTCATGATGAGCATGAGCCGGGGTGACGAGGCCAAGGGCACCAGCCTGCCTCCGGGGACCGCCCGCCGGGTGCTCGGCTACGCCCGCCCCTTCACGCGGACGATTCTCGGCTT
>DXAR01000007.1 GCA_019116945.1 Candidatus Janibacter merdipullorum
GTCGAGGCGCAGCCAGCGCACCTCGGCGCCCGCGGCCTCCGCGGCCTGGATCCACGGACGGACATTCGAGTCGTGGTCGAGCTCGGTGACGACGACCTCGTCGCCGGGGCCCCACCCCTTCGCCAGCGTCCTGGAGAGGTCGTAGGTCAGCTGGGTGGCGCTGCGCCCGTGGACCACACCGGCGGGGTCCGCCCCGAGCAGGTCGGCGACCGCCTGCCGGAAGCCGGTGATCGCCTCCTCCGCGTTGGTCTCGCTCACGACGGAGGAGCCCCTGTTCGACAGCGGGCCGGTGAGGGTGGCGGCGATGGCCTCGCCGACGGCCCTCGGGGTCTGCGTTCCTCCGGGCCCGTCGAAGTGGGCGATGCCGGAGGACAGCGAGGGGAAGGCGCCGCGGAGGGTCGCGACGTCGAGCGTCGGTTCAGTCATGGGCCGCGGCAGCGAGCCGACCGAGCGTCTCCTCGAGCTGCTCCTCGGTGACGAGCGGGAAGGAGAGCTTCTTCAGCAGCTCCTTGTCGGTGACCGCGCTCCAGTCGTAGGTGTGCGTGACGACCGTGTGGTCCGGGCCCTCCGGCTCGAGTTCCCACAGCCACTCCCAGCCGGGGGGCTCGGTCCCGGCGGGGGCCGTCTTCCACCCGACCATCTTGTTCTCGCCGTAGGCGGTGACGTGGTTGTCGGTCTGGTAGTCCCCGCCCATGTGGTCCCCGGACATGTTCATCGTGAACACCTCGCCGACCGCCTGGATGCGGTCGGTCTTCTCGTCGGACCGGACGAAGCCGGAGCCGTCGAGCTCGGCGTGCCGCTCGGGGTTGGTCAGCACCTCGAAGATCGCCTTCGGGGAGGCATCGATGGTGCGCTGGACCGTGATCTTCTGCTCGTGAGCCATGGTTTCGACGAGATCATGCCCGTGTGGCGCTGTAAAGCCCCCCGGCCCGCGTGCCAGAGTGGAGTCATGACCGAGCACCTGATGGTCTTCCCCGATCGGGACGACGCCGAGCGCATCGCCGAGGACCTCCGCGACGAGGGGTTCTCCGAGGTCCGGGTCGTCCGGGAGGCGTTGGCCGGTGAGGACGACGGCGAGGCGCACGAGTGGGCGGTCCACGTCCGCGAGGAGATGATCACCGACGAGGCCGGCGCCGTCGAGCACGGGTTGCGGGACCGCTTCGCGGCGCTCGCGGAGGAGTTCGACGGGTGGTACGACCCCGACCCGGAGACCCGGGTCTGACCCTGCCCGGAGGACCCGGCGAGGTCGTCGCGACAGCCGGGAACTTTTCGAGGTCCGGGTCCCGTTGTGTCACGATGTGATGACGAAATGCCCACGGACGATCTGAGAACGTCCACGGGTTCCGAGCATGGAGGTTGGCACCTGTGGCTTCTCAGAACGACCCTCCGGGGCGCCATCGCGCCGTCGGAGAACGAGGGATGAGCGCCCGCCGCAAGGCGCGGCAGACCCGCCGCTTCTACACCCTGACGGCGGCGAGCACCCTCATCCCCGGCCTCGGCCTCATCCCCACCCGCCGCCGGACCGGTCAGGTCATCGTGGGGGCCTTCCTCGTCGCGCTCCTCGGCCTCCTCGGGTACGCCCTCGCCACCGGCCTCATGAGCTCGGTCATCAACGTCGGGGTGAGCCGCACGGCCCTCATGATCGCCGTGCCGCTGATGTTCATCGCCATGTGCGTGTGGATCTGGGGGATCGTCACCACGGCCCGGGACAACATGCCCGAGGGGACCCGCGGCATGCCCAAGGTCGCGATGGTCGTCTTCACCGCCTTCGCCGCGACCCTAATCTTCGCCCCGGCGGCCCAGTCGATGCGCTACGCGGTGATCCAGCACTCCCTCATCGGGTCCGTCTTCGACACCCTGCGCCCCGACGGCGCCGCGGCACCTGGCGACGGCCCCGACCCGTGGTCGGACACCGGCCGGGTCAACATCATGCTCGTCGGCTCCGACGCCGACACGGACCGCGAGGGGATCCGGCCGGACTCGATCATGGTCGCCAGCGTCGACACGGACACCGGCGAGACCGTCCTCTTCGGCATCCCGCGCAACCTGCAGAACATCCCCTTCTCGGAGGACAACCCCCTCCACGAGGAGTACCCGGACGGCTTCAACTGCGGGGACCAGTGCCTCATGGAGTACGTCTGGACCCTCGGTGAGGACAACAAGGAGCTCTTCCCGGAGGACACCAACCCCGGTCTGGCGGTGACCAAGGACGCGGCCTCGCAGGTCCTGGGCCTCGACATCGACTACACGACGGTCATCAACCTCGAGGGCTTCACCCAGCTCGTCGACGCCATGGGCGGCGTGAGCATCCACGTCAAGGAGCGGGTCTGCATCGGGTGCAAGATCGACCCGGCGACCGGTCAGACCGTGGGCACGACGGGGTGGATCGAGCCGGGCTACCGCAAGCTCGACGGCTACCGCGCCCTCTGGTACTCCCGCTCGCGGGCCGGCTCCCAGGACGGCGACTTCTCCCGGATGCGCCGCCAGCGGTGCATGGTCGGTGCGCTGCTCAACCAGGTCAACCCGACGACGATGATCACCCGCTACCCGGCGCTGGCGAAGACGCTCGAGGACAACGTGCGCGTGGACATCCCCCAGCAGGACCTCGACGAGTGGGCCGAGCTCGTCCTGCGGATCCAGAAGGGCGGGAAGATCAAGTCCCTGCCGCTGACGAACCAGAACGTCGACGTCAACGACCCCGACTACGACAAGATCCACGCCATGGTCGACAAGGCGATCGACCCGCCGAAGCCGAAGAAGAAGCCGAGCTCGGCCCCCAAGCCCAAGCCCTCCCCGTCCACGCCCTCGTCCTCCTCGTCGACGACGACGCCGGACGACTCGCTGAGCGACATCACCGCGACCTGCTGAGGGGTGGGCTCAGGCAGTGCCTCGCACGAGGTACTGCAGCCGCGGCCGGTGGCCGGGGGCGACCCCGAGCCGCTCGTCGACGGCGAGCACCTCGGTGAGCGGGGTGATCGTCACCTCGGCGAAGCCCGCCGCGCGGATGACCTCGGCGGTGGCCTCGATCGAGCCGGCGGAGGCCAGCGGGAGGTCGTCCATGACCTCACCGTAGGAGGCGATGAACTCCGGGGGCGAGCCCTCGAGGCCGGCGTCGAACCACGTGCTGTCGACGACGGCGAGCACGCCGCCCGGCCGGAGCAGCCGCCGCCAGCGGCGCAGCGCGACGAGGGGTTCGCGCAGGGTCCACATGAGATAGCGGCTCGTGATGACGTCGAGGTCCGCCTCCTCGACCTGCGGGTCGCAGGCGTCGCCGAGGACGAAGGTGGGCACGGCCCCCTTCGGCTCCGTCGCCGCAGCCCGGGCCCGGGCGATGTCGAGCATCCCAGCGGAGGAGTCGAGTCCGGTCACCTCGTGGCCGAGGGAGGCCAGGACGAAGGCGGCGTGACCGCTGCCCGTGCCGAGGTCGAGGACCCTGGCGGGGGCCGGCGGCAGCGCGCCCGACCACACCCGGCCCCACAGGTCGCGGTCGACGGCGTCGCGGTCGCCGCGGTGCTGGGCGGCGTCGTAGATCTCCGCGCGGTGGTCCCAGTACTCGTCGATCCGGCGCTGCAGATCGGTGTCCCGGGTGGTGCTGTCGGTCATGCGACCTCCTGTCGAAGGGGGGTGAAGAGCAGGTGCAGGCCGTCGGCGTCGTCGACCCGGCGCACCCCGATGCCGTAGACCTCGGTGAGGAGATCCGGGTCCAGCACCTCGTCGACGGTGCCGGCGCCGGCGACCCGGCCACCGCTGAGGAGGACGATGTCGTCGCAGTAGCGGGCGGCCAGGTTGAGGTCGTGGAGGACGACGACCGTCGTCGCGGCCAGCCCACGGAGCAGCCCGAGGACCTCGTGCTGGTAGCGGATGTCGAGGTGGTTCGTCGGTTCGTCGAGGAGGAGGTGGTCGGCCTCCTGGGCGAGGGATCGCGCGATGAGGACGCGCTGCTTCTCGCCACCGGACAGCGCGGCGAAGTCCCGCTGGGCGAGGTCGAGCGCGCCCACCCGCTGGAGCGCCGACCGGGCGGCGGCGATGTCCCCTTCGCCGGTGCGCTGGAACCCGGAGAGCCGCGCGGTGCGGCCGAGGAGGACCATCTCGGCGGCGGACATCGTCGTCTCCCCGCCGGCCTCCTGGACGACGACGGCGATCTGCCGGGAGATCGCGCCCCGGTCCAGCTCCTGGAGGGGAGTTCCGTCGACGACGACCTCTCCGGATGCCGGGGTGAGGCCCCCGTGGAGGAGGCGGAGAAGCGTGGTCTTGCCGCTGCCGTTGGGGCCGACGAGGCCGAGGACGCGGCCGGGGCGGGCGGTGAGCCCGATGTCGTGGAGGATCTCCTGGCGCCCGTAGGCGAAGCGCAGCCCGGAGGCGCTGATCACGATCCGTCACCGACCTCGTCGATGAGCCGCTCCAGGCCGTCCACGGCGAGAGGGCTCGCCGGCTCGGAGAAGTTGAAGAGCTCGGTGTGGACCTGCCCCTTCTTCACCGCGCTGAGCTTCTCGGCGCCGGGCAGGTCGGTGAGGGCCTTCTCGACCTTCTTCGGGTCGCCCTCGGAGTAGAGGAGGACGATGACGTCGGGGTCCTCCTCGAGGAGCTTCTCGAGGGTGACCTCGAAGACGCGCTCGTCCTCGTCACCGAAGACATTGGTGATCCCCGCCGCCTCGAGCTGGGGGTCGGGCATGGACTTGTTGCCGTAGGCATAGGTCGTGCCGCCACCCACGGTGGGGTAGAGGACGGCCCCGGAGCGTTCCTTCGCCCCCTTCGTCCGCTCGGTGATCGTCGCGACCCGCTTCTTGAGGTCGGCGATCGCGTCGTCGGCCTCCTCCTCCCGGTTGAAGACCTGGCCGTACATCTCGATCTCGTCGTAGATCTGCTGGAAGCCCGGCTCCGGCAGGCCCGTGGTGCACAGGCCGGAGGCCTCGAGGGAGGGGATCCCGACCTCGTCGAGGGACTCGCGGTTGAGGTTGTCGGTGTGCCCGAGGACGAGGTCGGGCTCCCGCTCGACGACGGCCTCCTTGGAGATGAGCAGGTGGCCGGAGGAGTCGGTGCGATCCGTGAGGGACTCGATCTCCTTGACCTGTGCGGCCACGTCGCTCTCGAAGTAGCCCTCGGGGTAGGCGCCCGCCTTGGCGCTCACGTGGTCGAGGACGCCGACCGAGGTGAGGAAGGGCACCATCGCCGACTTGAGCATGACGACATTCGTCGGCTCGGACTCGATCGTCACCTCCTGGCCGCAGTTGTCCACCGTCACGGGGTAGTGACCGTCGTCGGCGCGGGTCTCAGCATCACTGCCACCCTCGGAGCTGCCGCAGGCTGCGGCGAGGAGGGCGGTGGCGCAGACGAGCGCTGCGGCACGGGTGCGGGAGGGCACGGGTGGGCTCCTTGGTGGTGGTCGGTCAGGTCGACGAGACGTGCATGCGCCGGATGAGGATGAGCAGGAAGGGGGCGCCCACGAGGGAGGTGAGGATGCCCAGCGGGATCTCCTGGGGCGCGAGGATGGTCCGGGAGACGAGGTCGGCCCACAGGAGGAAGATCGCGCCCATGAGGGCCGCGACGGGGATGGCGTGACGGTGCGCGGAGCCGACGACCCGGCGGGCGAGGTGGGGGATGACGAGCCCGACGAAGCCGATGCTCCCCGAGGCGGAGACGACGACGCCGATGCACAGGGCGACGAGGAGCAGCAGCTGGACGCGGAAGCGGTCGGGGCGGATCCCGAGGGTCTGTGCGGTCTCGTCGCCGATGGCGAGGGCGTCCAGGCGGCGACCGAACCACGCCAGCCCGAGCACGGTGATGGCGACGACGACGAAGACGATGGCCAGCGGGGCGCCCCAGGCGGCGAGAGAGAGGGAGCCGAGGAGCCAGAAGAGCACCGAGCGGGAGCCCTCCGCGGAGTCGGAGGCGAAGATGAGGAAGCTCGTCACGGCGTAGAGCGCGTAGCCGACGGCGACGCCCGCGAGGAGGAGGCGAAGGGAGGTCACCCGACCTCCCGAGCGGGCGACGAGGAGCACGAGCATCGAGGCGGCGAGAGCACCGAGGAAGGCGCTGGCGGGGAGGGCGTGGGCGCCGGCCCCGGCCCCGGCGCCGAAGAGGATGGCGGCGGCCGCGCCGCTGGAGGCGCCGGAGTTCACGCCGAGGAGATAGGGGTCGGCGAGGACATTGCGGACCATCGCCTGCAGGGCCATGCCGCAGACGGACAGTCCCGCACCGACGCCGACGGCGAGGAGCGCCCGCGGCATCCGCACATCCCAGACGATGGCGTCGCGCGCCATCGTCCACGTCTGCTCACCCGTCCCGAGGAGGTGGAAGGCCGCGATCCGCGCCGTCTCTCCGGGAGGGACGGCGACCGCGCCCGCACCGACCGAGGTGACGACGGAGATGACGAGGAGGGCGAGCAGCCCGAGCGTCCAGAGGACGGCCCGACGGCGCTTGGCGCCGAGGCCGAGGTCGTCGACGGGCGCCTCGTGCTCGGCGAGCTCCGTGGAGGAGCGCTGCGTGATCGTCATGAGGTGCCCGCCTTTTGCAACTGATTCGCGATCAGCCTACGGCACGATCGGTGGCCCGCTCGCGGGCGGTGGCTCCTCAGGGTTGAGCGGAATAGACTCAACTCTGAGCCAGTTGTCCCCAGCAGACGATCCCTCCCCTCCACCGCGAAGGAGTCCCCATGGAGTTCCAGCCCACCGCCAAGGTCGCCGAGGCGCTGGCCCTCGCCCAGCGCTCTGCCCAGACCGAGGGGCACCCCGAGGTCACCCCCGCCCACCTCGTGAGTGCGCTCCTGCGTCTCGACACCCCGCAGGCCGACACCCTCCTCCAGGCGGCCGGCACCGGGGCCGCGCACGTCCTCGCCCAGGCCGACCGGGCCGTCGCGTCGCTGCCGACGACGAGCGGTGCGGCGCAGCCCCCTTCGCTCGGTCGTGACCTGGCGGCGGTCCTCCAGCAGGCCGACACCCTCATGCGGGCGAAGGGGGACACCCACCTCGCCCTCGACGTCCTCATGCTCGCCCTCGCCGAGGGTGGCCACCTCGCTGCCGTCGAGCAGCGGGGCGCCCGGGACATGGAGGCCAAGCTCGAGGAGTTGCGGGCCGGTCGCAAGGTCACCTCCGAGACGCCGAGCGAGGGGGGCGAGGCCCTCGAGGAGTACGGCACCGACCTCACGGCGGCGGCGCGTGAGGGTCGGCTCGACCCGGTCATCGGACGAGATGCCGAGATCCGACGCGTCGTCCAGGTGCTCTCCCGGAGGAC
>DXAR01000067.1 GCA_019116945.1 Candidatus Janibacter merdipullorum
GAGGTGACCGACCAGCACGAGGACTTCGTCGTCCTCGCCGTGCAGGGACCGAGGAGTGACGAGGTGCTCACCGCCCTCGACCTGCCCGTCGACCACGAGTACATGTCCTACGACACCGCCCGGTGGCGGGATCACGAGCTCACCGTCTGCCGCACCGGGTACACGGGGGAGCGCGGGTACGAGCTCGTCGCACCGGCGGCGGCCGGCCTGGAGCTGTGGGACGCGATCGTCGAGGCCATGGCCCCCTTCGACGGACTGCCGTGCGGGCTCGGCGCCCGCGACACCCTGCGCACGGAGATGGGCTACCCGCTCCACGGCAACGACCTCACCCCGGAGATCACCCCGGTCATGGGGCGCTCCGCGTGGGCGGTCGGCTGGGACAAGGAGACCTTCTGGGGCAAGGACGCGCTCGTGGCCCAGCGGGTGGCCAAGTCCGGGCGGCTCCTCCGCGGCCTCAGCGTCACCGGGCGCGGCATCCCCCGCAGTGGGTGCGTCGTCAAGGACGGCGAAGGGAACGAGGTCGGCGTCGTCACCTCCGGCACCTTCAGCCCCACCCTCAAGCAGGGCATCGCGCTCGCGCTGCTCGACCGGTCCGTCGGGATCGACGACGAGGTCGTCATCGACGTCCGCGGACGCGAGGTGGCGGCCACGGTCGTCAAGCCGCCCTTCGTCGAGGTGCAGGTGCGTCAGGCGTGAGCGAGACGGGAGAGACGATGAGCGAGACCTACCGCTGGCGGCTGGAGAATGCCTCGGGGCAGGCCCTGCCCGAGGGGCCCGAGCACTCCGTCCCCTTCCCGACGCAGGCCGACGCCGAGGCCTGGTTTGCCGAGTCCTGGGAGGACCTCGCCAATGCCGGCGTCGCTCAGGTCAGCCTCCTGCGGGAGGCGGAGGTCGTCTACGGGCCGATGTCCCTGTCGGCGGGCTGAGGCTCAGAGCTTCGCGCGGCGCTCGACCTGGGGCTTGGGCATCCGGGTGCGGCGCATCTGGAAGGCGCGCATCGCCTGGTACATCCCCAGGCCCCTGACATTGGTGTCCTCGCCGAAGCGCGCGTAGATCTTCGGCTTCGTCCGCCGCCACAGGAGGAAGGAGTCGAGGACCGCGACGATGATGAGCAGGTAGACGCCGAGGAAGACGAAGGTCGCCCACGTCCCGGCGAAGAGGCTGAGGACGAGCACGGCGAGCATGAGGGGGAGCAGCAGCTCGCCGAGGTTGAAGCGGACGTCGACGGTGTCGCGCACGAAGCGGCGCACCGGCCCCTTGTCGCGCGGTGGCAGGTGGCGCTCGTCGCCGGTGACCATGGCCTCGCGCATCTTGCGGGCATTCTCCCGGCGGGCCGCGCGGTCGGCATTCTTCGCGGCCTTGCGGTCGGTCTGCACGAGGGGACGCTTGCGCGCCGCCTCCTGGTCGCGCCGCTTCGGCGTCGGGCGGTTCTTCGCGCCGTCCCGCTTGGGGGGCTCCGTGGCGGCGGAGTCCTGGGGCGCGGCTGAGTCATCCTTCTTGCGTCCGAACACGAGGAGAACTCTAGGTGCACCGGCCCGGGCCGCTGACCCCGGCCGTCCGCGATAGCGTCGGCCACGTGACCGACACCACCCTCACCGCAGACCAGATCGAGACCCTGCGCGGCCGCGTCCGCGAGCTCATGCCGCAGGTGCGTGCCGACCTCGAGGACCTCACCCGGATCCCGAGCGTCAGCCTCGACTCCTTCGACCAGGCCCATGTGCAGGCCTCCGCCGAGCGCACCGCCGAGCTGTTGCGCGCGGAGGGCCTCGACGTCGAGATCGTCAGCGAAGGGGGGCGCCCCGCCGTCATCGGGCACCGTGACGGACCGGAGGGCGCACCGACCGTCCTGCTCTACGCGCACCACGACGTGCAGCCCCCCGGTGACCGGGCCGACTGGGACACCGACCCCTTCGAGCCGACCGAGGTCGACGGGCGTCTCTACGGCCGCGGGGCGGCCGACGACAAGGCCGGGGTCATGGCGCACGTCGCCGCCCTTCGCGCGCACTCCGGGGAACTGCCGGTCGGCGTGACGATCTTCGTCGAGGGCGAGGAGGAGATCGCGAGTGAGTCCCTGCCGCGGATCCTCGAGCGCCACGGCGACAAGCTGACCTCGGACGCGATCGTCCTCGCCGACTCGCTCAACTGGGCCATCGGCACGCCCGCGCTGACGACGACGCTGCGCGGCTCCCTTCGTGCCGTCGTCACCGTGCGCACCCTCGACCACGGGGTGCACTCGGGGATGTTCGGCGGGGCCTGCCCCGACGCGATCACCTCGCTGTGCCGCCTCATGGCGACCCTCCACGACGACCAGGGCGATGTCGCCATCGAGGGGCTCGTCCACACCGACGCCCCCGAGGTCGACTACGACGAGGCGCGCCTGCGCGAGGAGTCCGGCCTGCTCGAGGGCACCGAGCTCATCGGCACCGGCTCCATCCCCTCGCGGCTGTGGACCAAGCCGGCCGCGGTCGTCATCGGCATCGATGCCCCCGCGGTCGACGAGGCGGGCAATGTCCTCGCCGCGAGCGCCCGCGCCAAGATCAACCTGCGGCTCAACCCGACGCAGGACCCGCAGGAGGCATGGGAGGCGCTGCAGCGTCACCTGCAGGACCACGCGCCGTGGGGAGCGACGGTCGAGGTCGAGCTCGACGAGACCGGCTGGGGCTTCGCGGCCGACGCCGATGGGCCGGTCTACGACCAGGCGCGTGCCGCCTTCGCCGACGCCTGGGGCACCGACCCGGTCGACGTCGGGATCGGCGGGTCCATCCCCTTCGTCCAGGCCTTCGCGGAGAAGTTCCCCGACGCCGCCATCCTCGTCACCGGCGTCGAGGACCCCGACACCCGCGCCCACGGCGCCAACGAGTCGCTGCACCTGGGGGAGTTCGAGAAGGTCTGCACCGCCGAGGCGCTCCTCCTCGCCCGCCTCGGTGCGATGCCGCGGGGCTGACTGGCCGTGGCCGCGAGCTGGCTCGAGGTCAGGCGCCGCTGCGGTGTCTCCCGCTCGCTTCGTCACTGCTCCGTACTCTGAGCACGGCCCAAAGTACGGAGCAGTGACGAAGGGACCGAAGAGGGGTGTCCGGACCGGGCCTGGCGGCCATGCTGCCGAAGGGAGGAGACTGGCTCCATGCCGACCCTCACCGCCGTCCACGGGGATATCACGACCCAGGAGGTCGACGCTGTCGTCAACGCCGCCAACACCGCGATGCGTGGCGGCGGGGGCGTGGACGGCGCGATCCACCGGGCCGGTGGCCCGGCCGTGCTCGAGGACTGCATCGCTCGCTTCCCCGACGGGCTGCCCACGGGAGAGGCCGGGTGGACGACGGCGGGGGACCTCCCTTCGCGCTGGGTGATCCACACGGTCGGCCCCAACCGCACCGCCGGGCAGACCGACCGGTCGCTCCTCGTCGCCTGCTACGTCCGCTCGCTCGCGGTCGCCGACGAGCTCGGGGCGCGCTCCGTCGCCTTCCCGCTCATCAGTGCTGGCGTCTACGGGTGGCCCAAGGAGGACGCCATCGCCGCCGCCGTCGAGACGATCTCCGCCGCGGCGACCGACGTCGAGGAGGCGCGGATCGTCGCCGTCGACGAGGCGACCTTCGAGCAGGTGCGGGCCGCCCTCGCCTGACGGTGGCATTTCGTTAAGGT
>DXAR01000068.1 GCA_019116945.1 Candidatus Janibacter merdipullorum
TTCTCGACGGAGGCCTTCGGCGTCCTGTCCGAGAAGTTCGCCCGCTTCATGGGCACGCCGCGCTTCCTCATCTGGATGACAGCCTTCGTCGCGATCTGGTTGGCGTGGAACACCTTCGCGCCCGAGCCGGCCCAGTTCGACCCCCGGGCCCTCAACTACACCCTGCTCACGCTCATCCTCTCCTTGCAGGCCTCCTACGCGGCCCCGCTCATCCTCCTCGCGCAGAACCGCCAGGACGACCGGGACCGGGTCGCGCTCGAGCAGGACCGGGTCCAGGCCGAGCGGGCCCTCGCCGACACCGAGTACCTCACCCGCGAGGTCGCAGCCCTGCGGATCGCCCTGCGCGACGCCGCGACCCGCGACTTCATCCGCAGCGAGCTGCGGGACCTCCTCGAGGAGATGGAGACCAAGGGGCTCGAGGTGCGCGCCCGTGAGGACGAGGGAGCGCCGAAGGGGGACCCCGGCCCCACGTGGTGATGCCGGTTTCGGCGGGCCCGCCGGCCCGACCTACCATGGAGGAATGGCCCCTCACCCCACGATCACCGACGAGCAGCTGCGTTCCGCTCTCGAGACGGTCATCGACCCCGAGATCCGTCGCCCCATCACCGAGCTCGGCATGGTCGAGACGGCTGCCGTGGACGCAGACGGACTCGCCACCGCGACCATCCTCCTCACGGTCTCCGGGTGCCCGATGAAGGACACCCTGACGACCGACACCGAGAAGGCGCTGCGCGGCGTCGAGGGGGTCACCGACGTCAAGGTCACCCTCGGGGTGATGAACGACGAGCAGCGCGCCGAGCTGAAGAACCACCTCCGCGGTGGGCAGGCGGAGAAGGAGATCCCCTTCGCCAAGCCGGGCAGCCTGACCCGCGTCTACGCGATCGCCTCCGGCAAGGGTGGCGTCGGCAAGTCCTCGATCACGGCCAACCTCGCGGCGAGCCTGGCCGCCGAGGGGCTCAAGGTCGGCGTCGTCGACGCCGACATCTACGGCTTCTCCATCCCCCGCATGCTCGGCGTGACGCACCCGCCGACGCAGGTCGACGACATGATCCTGCCGCCGATCGCCTCCGAGGTGAAGGTCATCTCCATCGGGATGTTCGTCCCCGGCAACCAGCCCGTCGTGTGGCGTGGACCGATGCTCCACCGGGCGCTCCAGCAGTTCCTCGGCGATGTCTTCTGGGGTGACCTCGACGTCCTGCTCCTCGACCTGCCGCCCGGCACCGGCGACATCGCGATCTCCATCGCCCAGCTCATCCCCAACAGCGAGATCCTCGTCGTCACGACCCCGCAGCAGGCCGCTGCCGAGGTCGCCGAGCGGGCCGGCTCCATCGCGATGCAGACCCACCAGCGGCTCGTCGGCGTCATCGAGAACATGTCCTGGCTCGAGCTGCCCGACGGCTCCCGCCAGGAGATCTTCGGCTCCGGCGGTGGCCAGTCGGTCGCCGACTCCCTCTCGCGCACCGTCGGTGCGGAGGTGCCGCTCCTCGGTCAGATCCCCCTCGACGTCACGCTCCGCGAGGGCTCCGACCACGGGGACCCGGCCGTCCTCGCGACCCCCGACGGCCCGGCTGCCGTGGCCCTGCGCGGGATCGCCCGTGGCCTCGCCACCCGGTCCCGCGGCCTCGCCGGCCGCAGCCTCGGTCTCACCCCGACGGGGCGCTGATCCCGTCCGGCGCCCCGGCGCCGGTCCGCGACGGCCTCAGGTGGCCTCGTCGTCCCAGGGGGTGCCGCTGGCCGTCCGGGTCAGGGCGAGCGGGGCGCCCGTCTCGTCCGACGACCGCGTGGACGTGGAGGGCCGCTTCCCGTTCGACGTCGGCTCGTCGAGGCTGAAGGCATCCTCGAGCGGCTCCATGAGGGCCTCCTTGACGATGCGCCGCGGGTCGTACTGACGCGGGTCGTACTGCCGCCAGTCGAGGTCCTCGTACTCCGGACCCATCTGGTCCCTGAGCTGGGCCTTGGCGTCATTGGCCATGCGCCGCAGCTGGACGACGAAGCGGGCCAGCTTCGCCGCGTACTCGGGCATCCGGGAGGGGCCGAGGATGATGAAGGCCAGGACGATGAGGAGGATGAACTCCCAGCCGTTCACGGGCATCTGCTAGTTCTCCTCCGCTGCCTCGAGCGTCATCGTCAGCTCGGTGTCCTTGCCGTCCCTCTGGACCTTCAGGGTGACCTTATCCCCCACGGCCTTGGCGCGGATACGCACGATGAGCTGATCGAGGTCGGTGATGCGCCGACCGTCGAGCTCGGTGATGACGTCGCCGGGCTTGATGCCGGCGTTGTCGGCGGGGCCGTCGGGGATGACCGCGTCGCCGCCCTGGGCCTCGTCGTCCTCGAGGACCTTCGCCCCCTCACCGGTCCAGCGACGGTCGAGGGAGACGCCGATGATCGGGTGCTCGGCCTTGCCGCTCTCGATGAGCTGGTCCACGGTGCGGACGACGACGTCAGAGGGGATGGCGAAGCCCACGCCGATCG
The DNA here is from genome assembly GCA_019116945.1 of Candidatus Janibacter merdipullorum. Taxonomy (GTDB): domain Bacteria; phylum Actinomycetota; class Actinomycetes; order Actinomycetales; family Dermatophilaceae; genus Janibacter; species Janibacter merdipullorum. The sequence continues at coordinate 2,473 of DXAR01000068.1, forward strand.
AGCCGCTCGCCCCGGACTGCTGCCCGGGGACCTGGGCGATGGCGGTGTTGACACCGATGACGTCACCGTCGCCGTTGAGCAGGGGGCCGCCCGAGTTGCCGGGGTTGATCGCCGCATCCGTCTGGATGGCGGAGATGAAGGACTCGTCGCCCGCCTCACCGGCGGTGACGGGACGCTCGAGCGCCGAGACGATGCCGGATGTCACGGTGGAGCCGAGGCCGAGCGGGGAGCCGACGGCCACGACCTCGTCGCCGACGACGACGTCGTCGGACTGGCCGATGTCGAGGGCATCGAGGCCGTCCGGGTCGACCTTGAGGACGGCGAGGTCGTAGGCGGAGTCACGGCCGACGACCTCGGCGGTCCGCCGGCTGCCGTCGGTGAGCTCGATGCGCACCTTGCCGTCGTCGCCGGCCGCGTCGACGACGTGGTCATTGGTCACGATGTGGCCCTTGCCGTCGTAGACCCAGCCCGACCCGGTGCCGGAGCCACCGCCGCCCTGGACGCGGATCGTCACGACGCTCGGGACCGCTGACGCCGCGATCTCCGCGGTGGACCCCTCGGGACGCTCGGTCGGGTTGCCGTCACGCTGGACGATCGAGGGGCCCTCCCCTTCGTCGTCCCCGCCGCCGGCCACGAGACCGCCGCCGATCCCACCGACGCCACCGGCGATGAGCGCGGCCGCGAGGGCCATGCCTCCGGCGCCGACCCACCCGGGTCCGCGGCGCCGCGGCGAAGGGGGTGTGCCCGGGCCTCCGTGGCCCGGACCTCCGGGTCCGCCGGGACCGGCCTGCGGGGGTCCCTGCTGCCACGCGTACTGCTGCTGGCCGTACCCCTGCTGGTACGGAGCCTCCTGCGCTCCCTGCCCGGGAGTGGAGGCCTGGCCCTGCTGCGGCGTGCCCGCCGATCCGTAGGGGAGGTACGGGCTCGGCGGCATCGGCTGGGTGGAGTCCTGCGGCGGCGGTCCATCGCCGTGGTGCGGTGGACCATCGCCGTGGTGCGGTGAACTCATGCTCTCCAGTGTGCCTTGTCGGTCAGAGGGTGCCGGTCACCGGGCGCGCGAGCGGGAAGCCCGATCCACTCCGCCGACGGCTGTCGGTGCGCTGGATCCGAGCCGGGGACGGCTCCCGGTGGCTCAGGCTGTCGCGGAGCATCGCCCGGCCGCGGTGGATCCGCGAGCGCACCGTCCCCAGCTTGATGCCGAGGGTCTCGGCGACCTCCTCGTAGGTCAGGCCCTCGATGTCGGAGAGGACGACCGCCGCGCGGAACTGCGGCGGCAGGGCGTCCAGCGCACGCTGGATGTCGGCGTCGAGGTGGTGCCGGAGCACGATCTGCTCGGGGCTGGCCGTCCCGCTGTGGAGGAGGGCCGCGAAGTCGTCGGTGAGGGAGTCGAAGCGCAACCGCTGCTTGCGGCGGGCCCGGTCGAGGAAGAGGTTGGTCGTGATCCGGTGCAGCCAGCCCTCGAAGGTGCCGGGCGTGTAGCCGTCCAGGGAACGGAAGACGCGGATGAAGACGTCGTGCGTCAGGTCCTCGGCCTCGTGGAAGTCACCGGTGAGGCGGTAGGCCAGACGGTAGACCCGAGCGCTGTGTTGCTCGACGATCTCGGCCCACGACGGCCGGACCCACTCCTCCCCCGCGCTGTCGGGAGTCTCGACGTGCTCGCTCACGGCGACCATGGTCGGGGTCGAACCTGACAGAAGGCTGTGATCCACCTGCCTGTCGCCCACTAAGGTGGATCCCTATGACCGCCGCCCAGCTCAACAGCCACGCCTATGCCGAGCAGTTCGTCCCCGAGGGCGAGGCCCTCGAGGCCGCCCGTCACGCGGGCTCCTCGCTCGGAGCGCCGCCGATCGGCACCGGCGGTGGCGCCGCCCTTCGCCTCCTGGCCGCGGCCGTAGGGGCCCACCACGTCGTCGAGGTCGGCGCGGGGGCGGGGGTGTCCGGTCTCTGGCTCCTCGACGGCATGCCCGAGGACGGCGTGCTGACGACGATCGAGCTGGAGCCCGAGCACGCGCTCCGGGCGAAGCGGTCATTCTCCGCGGCGGGGATCGCGGCCCAGCGCACGCGGGTCATCACCGGCCGGGCCCTCGACGTCCTGCCCCGGATGAACGACTCCTCCTACGACCTCGTCCACATCGACGCGGACAAGGAGGGCTACCCGCAGTACGTGGAGCACGCCATCCGGCTGCTGCGCCGCGGTGGGGTCATCGCCATGGACAACATGCTCTGGCACGACCGGGTCGCCGACCCCGCCGTCCGCGACGAGACGACGAGCATGCTGCGCCAGCTGGGCAAGGACCTGCGGGACGACGAGCGGCTCATCGCGAGCCTGCTGCCCGTCGGCGACGGGCTCTTCGCGGCCGTCAAGGCGTAGGGCTCAGGCGCTCCCGGGCCCCGGGCCGCGGCGGAACTGCGCCGGGCCCTCGGCGATGGCGACGACCTCGAAGGGCTCGATCTCGACCGGCGCGGAGCCGATGATCTTGCTGCCGGCGGAGTCCTCGGCCTTCGTGAGGAAGTCCTCGCGGAAGTCGTCGCGGTCCTTGGCGTCACCGAAGACGTAGGTGCCCTCGAACCACTGCCCCTCGCGCATCCGCCAGGTCTTGAAGGCGAGACCGTCGAGGAACATGAAGTTCGCCATCGACGTCCCGACGACGTACTCCCGCAACTCGTCCGCGACACCCTCCGGGGCATCGGTCAGCGACCAGCGGACGGTGAGCCCGTATCCAGCGTTCATGAGATCCCCCTCCGGTCAGGCTGCGCGCCCGGCCAGCCAGGCCAGCAGTGTCCGGGCACCGTATCCAGTGGCGCCGACGCTGAGGAGCCCCGTGTCATCATCCGAACGACCGGGGACCGGCAATGTCGAGGTGGGCGGCGTCCAGGACGAGGAGGTCCAGCCCCCCTTCGCCGGTCGCATCGGCGAGCGCCGCGGACAGGGTCCCGGCGCTGCTGAGGTCGGTCGTCGGCGGTGTCAGGAGGTCTGCGTCAGGCACGCGCCGACTGTACCCATCCGGGCGTGCGAGAGCCCCCGGACACTCGTCCGGGGGCTCTGCCGCGCGGGGCTACTTCTTCAGGCCGTCGCAGTTGTCGATGGCCTCGCCGAGAGCCAGCACCTCGTCCGGCTTCATCTCGACGACGAGCCGGCCACCACCCTCGAGGGGCATACGCAGCACGATGCCGCGCCCCTCCTTGACGACCTCCAGCGGTCCGTCCCCCGTGCGTGGCTTCATTGCCGCCATGTGCGTTCCCTTCGAAATCAAACGCGGCCGGCACGTCCACCGACCACCCGACGCCCTCGCGTCGACTCTCTGGACCCATTATCCACCCGTGTGGGGCGGTCGTCCTAATCCGGGGACTCGAGCTCGGCGATCCGCATCCGCAGGCGGTCGACGACGTCGTCGACCTGGTCCATGCGGTATCCGCGCAGGGCCGTGTCGAAGCGAACGGCGTCGACGTCCTCGGCTCGGAAGTCCCCCGGAGGCAGCCCGTGGTCGGGTGTCGACGCGACCGGATCGGCCATCGGGTCGGGGGTCAACCGGCCGGTGATGACGGCCGCCATGCCCACGACGAGCAGCAGCGCCACGAGGATGAAGAAGATCCAGACCACGGGACTACTCCGGCTGCTTCCCCGGCTCGGGGCGCATCCGCGCTGACTCCGCCCGGAGGTACTCGACGGCCTCCTCGAGGTCGTCGGTGAGGTACAGGCGCTCGATGTCGCCCTCGCTCACCATCCCCCCGGCCTCGAGGGAGTCGCGCAGCCAGTCGATGAGCCCCTGCCAGTAGGCGACCCCGACGAGGACGATGGGGAAGCTCGTCACCTTGCCCGTCTGCGCGAGGGTGACGGCCTCGAAGACCTCGTCGAGGGTGCCGAAGCCACCGGGGAGGACGACGAAGCCCTCGCTGTACTTGACGAACATCGTCTTGCGGGCGAAGAAGTAGCGGAAGTTGATGCCGAGGTCCACGAAGGGGTTGAGCCCGGCCTCGAAGGGGAGCTCGATGCCCAGGCCGACGCTCGTGCCACCGGCCTCGCGGGCACCGCGGTTGGCCGCCTCCATCACCCCGGGTCCGCCCCCGGTGATGACGGCGAAGCCGGCCTCCGCCACCCGCCGACCGAGCTCGACCCCCTTCGCGTACCACTCGGAGCCGGGCGAGGTCCGGGCGCTGCCGAAGATGCTCACCGCCGGGCCGATCTCGGCGAGGGCACCGAAGCCCTCGACGAACTCCGCCTGGATCCGCAGCACCCGCCACGGGTCGGTGTGCAACCAGTCGGCCCGGCCGCGGTCGTCGAGGAGGCGCTGGTCCGTCGTGGACTGCGGCACCTGGCGGCCCCGCATGAGCACGGGGCCCTTGTGGTACCAGCGGTCGTTCTTCGCCTGATCGGTCACGGTCGCGACCCTACGCGAGCCACCGGAGCACGGCCGCCTCCGCCGTCGCGATCTGGTCGACGGGGCAGCGCTCGTCGTCGTGGTGGGCGAGGTTGGGGTCGCCGGGGCCGAAGTTCACGGCCGGAATGCCGAGGGCAGAGAAGCGCGCCACGTCGGTCCACCCCTCCTTCGGCCCGACGGGGACCGCGAGCGCGTCGACGAAGGCCCGGGCCGCGGGCAGGTCGAGACCGGGCCGGGCTCCCTCGGCCACATCGCGCAGGTGGAGCTCGTGCCCCGGCAGGACGGTCTGGACGTACGCGAGCGCCTCCTCGGCGTCCTTGTCCGGGGAGAAGCGGTAGTTGATGAGCACGCTGCAGGTGTCCGGAATGACATTGCCGGCGATCCCGCCGCTGATCCCGACGGCCTGCAGCGCCTCGTGGTAGTCGAGCCCGTCGACGGTGACCGTCTGCTCCTCGTGGGCGGCGAGCGCCGCGAGGACCTCGTGGGCGTCGTGGATGGCGTTGTGGCCGTTCCACGGGCGGGCGGAGTGGCCCGCGATGCCCTTGAGGACGACCTCGACGCGCATCGTCCCCTTGCATCCCCCTTCGACGACGGCCGCGGTCGGCTCGAGGAGCACGGCGAAGTCCGCCGCGAGCAGGTCGGGGTCGGAGTCGGCGAGGAGCTGGAGGCCGTTGTAGACGGCGTCGACCTCCTCGGCCTCGTAGAAGAGGAAGGTGATGTCCCGGCTCGGTTCCTCGATGAGGGCGGCCTTGAGCTGGACGGCAACGCCGCCCTTCATGTCGACGGTGCCGCGCCCCCAGAGGACCTCGACGCCGCCGCGCTCCTCCCGCCGGGTGGGAAGGTTGGCCGGGTCGGTCGTCAGCGGCACGGTGTCGAGGTGCCCGGCGAGGACGACCCGCTCCTCACGGCCCAAGTCGGTGCGCGCGATGACGGTGTTGCCGCGGCGGGTGACCTCGAGATGCCGAAGGGGGGCCAGCGCCGCCTCGACGGCATCGGCGATCGCCCCCTCCTCGTGGCTGACGGACTCGATGTCGCACAGCTGCTGGGTCAGGGTGACGACGTCGGCGGTGAGATCGAGGCTCGGCATGCGGCCCACCCTATTCCGCCCCTCCCCACACAAAAGGCTGCAGGCAGCACTTCGTATCGTCCGCAGCCTCTCGAAGGGGTGCGGACGATACGAAGTGCTGCTGACGGGACCCCCTGTGGATGACGCCACGGCCGGATGGCCCGACCTCGCCACACTCCCTTCATGGACGACGAGCTGGACACCCTCCGCGGGATCGCGGTCAACCGCGTCTTCACCACGGCCGTAGCGGAGCAGGCGGGGGTCCCCCGGCTGCGACTCGTGGCCAGGGCGAAGGGAGGGGACCTGCACCTCACGAGGGCCGTGGCGGGTCGACTTCCTCATCCTCGGGACCCGGGTCATCATCGAGTTCGACGGAGCGGTCAAGTACGAGAACAAGGCCGACCTCCTGGCCAAGA
>DXAR01000069.1 GCA_019116945.1 Candidatus Janibacter merdipullorum
AGGCCCGCATCGGACACTTCGTCGAGGCCCAGGTGCTGCAGTCGCTGGGGGTCGACTACATCGACGAGTCCGAGGTCCTCACCCCGGCCGACTACGCCAACCACATCGACAAGTGGGCCTTCACCGTCCCCTTCGTCTGCGGGGCCACCAACCTCGGGGAGGCGCTGCGCCGCATCACCGAAGGTGCGGCCATGATCCGCTCGAAGGGGGAGGCCGGCACCGGGGACGTGTCCAACGCGACGACCCACATGCGCTCGATCCGGCAGGAGATCCGCCGGCTGCAGAACCTCGCCGAGGACGAGCTCTACGTCGCCGCCAAGGAGCTGCAGGCTCCCTTCGAGCTCGTCAAGGAGGTCGCGACCAAGGGCACGCTGCCCGTCGTGCTCTTCACCGCCGGCGGTATCGCGACCCCGGCCGACGCCGCAATGATGATGCAGCTCGGCGCCGAGGGCGTCTTCGTCGGCTCCGGCAGCTTCACGTCCGGCAACCCCGCCCCGCGCGCCGAGGCCATCGTCCGGGCGACGACCTTCCACGACGACCCGGACATGCTCGCGAAGGTCTCCCGCGGCCTCGGTGAGGCGATGGTCGGGATCACCGTCGACGAGCCGGCCCGCTCGATCCAGTTCGCCGAGCGCGGCTGGTGACCCCGCGCTCCAGCCCGTGTGAGGATCTGCTCGCTCGTGTGACCGTGTGCGCGCACACAGGTGCACAGACGGTCACACGGGTGCCGTCATGAGCGAGGCCGATCCGCCGACCATCGGGGTGCTCGCGGTCCAGGGGGACGTCCGGGAGCACCGAGCGGCCCTCGAGGCCGCGGGGGCAGCGACTACTGCGGTGCGTCGCCCGGAGGAGCTCGTCGCCGTGGACGGCCTCGTCCTCCCCGGCGGCGAGTCCACGACGATCGACAAGCTGACCCGCGCCTTCGGCCTGCGTGACCCCCTTCGCCAGCGGATCGCGGCGGGGATGCCGGTCTACGGCAGCTGCGCCGGGATGATCCTCCTCGCCGACCGACTCCTCGACGGCCACTCTGGGCAGCAGACCCTGGGCGGGCTCGACATCACGGTGCGCCGCAATGCCTTCGGTCGCCAGGTCGACTCCCACGAGACCGCCCTGCTGGTCGCAGGGGTCGAGGGCGGTGCGGTGCGTGCCGTCTTCATCCGTGCGCCCTGGGTGGAGCAGGCCGGCCCCGACGTCGAGGTGCTCGCCAGCGTCGAGGCGAAGGGGGAGTCTCGCCCCGTCGTCGTCCGTCAGGGCCACCTGCTCGCGACGAGCTTCCACCCGGAGGTCACGGGAGACCACCGGATCCACCGTCTCTTCGTCGACCTCGTCACGGACACCGTCGCCGCCGGGCCCCTCCCGTAGGATCGATCTCCGGACCCTTTCCCCGGTAGGACGGAGACAATCAGTGGCCGGTCACTCCAAGTGGGCAACGACCAAGCACAAGAAGGCGGCGATCGACGCCAAGCGCGGCAAGCTCTTCGCCAAGCTCATCAAGTACATCGAGGTGGCCGCCCGCACGGGCGGTGGGGACCCGGCCGGCAACCCGACGCTCTACGACGCCATCCAGAAGGCGAAGAAGAACTCCGTCCCCAACGACAACATCGACCGCGCCGTCAAGCGCGGCTCCGGCGCCGAGGCGGGCGGGGCGAACTGGGAGGCCATCACCTACGAGGGCTATGCCCCCGGTGGCGTGGCCGTGCTCATCGAGTGCCTCACCGACAACAAGAACCGCGCTGCCACCGAGGTCCGGACCGCACTGTCGCGCAACGGCGGCAACCTGGCCGACCCCAACTCCGTCGCCTACCTCTTCGACCGCAAGGGCGTCGTCATGGTGCCCAAGGCGGAGAAGTCCGACGAGGACCTGCTCGAGATCGTCCTCGAGGCCGGGGCGGAGGAGATCAACGACTACGGCGAGTCCTGGCAGATCGTCTCCGAGGCCACCGACTTCGTCGCGGTGCGCACGGCGCTGCAGGAGGCCGATGTCGACTACGACTCGGCCGAGGCCGTCTTCCTCCCGAGCATGCAGGTGCCCCTCGACCTCGACGGGGCGAAGAAGATGATCCGCGTCGTCGACGCCCTCGAGGACAGCGACGACGTGCAGAACGTCTACACCAACGGCGACGTCTCCGACGATGTGCTCGAGCAGCTCGACGCCGAGGAGTGACCGGCGTGTCGGCGACCGACCGCCGGTCGCCGACACGTAGTGTCTGACTAGAACAGGTGTTCTAAGCGGCCCGTCGCGGACACCCCAGGTCGGATCGAGGAGGGTGCACGTGCGCGTGCTCGGCGTGGACCCGGGACTGACCCGGTGCGGACTCGGCGTCGTCGACGGCGAGGCACGTGCGCTGCGCATGACGGCCGTGGGGGTCGTGCGCACGACCCCGGAGCGCTCGACCGGTGACCGGCTTGCCTACCTCCAGGACGAGCTCGACACCTGGCTGGACCGCTTCGACCCCGACGCCATCGCCCTCGAGCGGGTCTACGCCGCCGAGCACGTGCCCACCGTCATGACGACGGCCCAGGTGAGCGGCCTCGTCCTCCTCGCCGGGGCCCGCCGGGGCCTGCCCGTCGTCCTGCACACGCCCACCGAGGTCAAGGCGGCCGTCACCGGGTCCGGCCGGGCGGACAAGGCGCAGGTGACGATGATGGTCACGCGCATCCTCTCCCTCACCGAGGCGCCCCGACCGGCCGATGCGGCCGACGCGCTCGCCCTGGCCATCTGCCACCAGTGGCGGGGGACGGCCCAGGTGCGTCGGGAGCTGGCCGCCGCGAGCGAGCGCGCCCGCCAGCGATCGGTGGCCGGCCGATGATCGCCTCCGTCCGGGGACGCGCCTCCCACGTCGGGCTCGACCGCATCGTCGTCGACGTCCACGGCGTCGGCCTGCTCGTGCACACCCCGCCCGCCGTGGCCGCAGGGTGCCGGCACGGGGCCGAGGTCGAGCTCGCGACGAGCATGATCGTGCGCGAGGACTCGATGACGCTCTACGGCTTTGCCGCGGCGGGGGAGCGCGACACCTTCGACCTCGCCCAGACCGTGACCGGCGTCGGCCCCCGCGTCGCCATGGCCCTCCTCTCCGTCCTCAGCCCGGAGGAGCTCGCCGCGGCTGTGGCGGCCGACGACATCACGACGCTCACCAAGGTCCCCGGCATCGGCAAGAAGGGAGCGGAGCGCATCGCCCTCGAGCTGCGCGGCAAGCTGCCCGACGTGCCCGGGGGCAGTGCGGCAGCCCCCGCGGCCACCTCGCGGACCGGCTGGCAGGAGCAGGTCACCGAGGCCCTCGTCGGCCTCGGCTACTCCAGCAAGCAGTCGGCAGACGCCGTCAGCACCGTCGCCGGCGAGGCCGGAGACGCCGCGCCGGCCGACATCTCGACCGCCCTCAAGGCGGCTCTCCAGGTGCTCGCGCGATGAGTCGGGACGGGTTCAGCTCCGAGATGCGGGTCGCCGAGGACGAGCGGGCCGGTGACGGCTCCTACGACGCGACCGCGCGGATCGTCGACGCGGGCAGCACCGAGGAGGACGGGGTCGTCGAGGCGGCCCTGCGGCCCCGCCGCCTCGCCGACTTCCCCGGCCAGCCCAAGGTGCGCGAGCAGTTGGGTCTCGTCCTCGAGGCGGCCCGTCGTCGCGGAGCACCCCCGGACCACGTCCTCCTCTCCGGTCCGCCCGGCCTGGGCAAGACGACCCTGGCGATGATCGTCGCCGCCGAGCTCGAGCAGCCGATCCGGGTCACCTCCGGTCCGGCCATCCAGCACGCGGGTGACCTCGCCTCGGTCCTCTCCTCGCTCGCGGAGGGCGAGGTGCTCTTCCTCGACGAGATCCACCGGATGTCCCGGCCCGCCGAGGAGATGCTCTACCTCGCGATGGAGGACTTCCGGGTCGACGTCATCGTCGGCAAGGGGCCCGGTGCCACGGCCATCCCGCTGGAGCTGCCCCCCTTCACCGTCGTGGGCGCGACGACCCGGGCCGGCCTGCTCCCGGCGCCGCTGCGCGACCGCTTCGGCTTCACCGGCCACCTCGACTACTACGAGGACGCGGACCTCGAGCGGATCCTCGCCCGCAGCGCGGGCCTGCTCGACGTCGCGGCGGAGGACCCGGCCCTCGCGGAGATCGCCCGCCGCTCCCGGGGGACGCCCCGGGTGTCCAACCGCCTGCTCCGGCGGGTCCGGGACTGGGCACAGGTCCACGGCACCGGCCGGGTCGACCGGCACGCGGCCGAGAAGGCCCTCGCGCTCTTCGACGTCGACGAGGTGGGCCTGGACCGACTCGACCGGGCCGTCCTCGACGCGCTCTGCCGCCGCTTCGGCGGGGGGCCCGTGGGTCTGTCGACCCTCGCCGTGGCCGTGGGTGAGGAGACGGACACCGTCGAGACGGTCGCCGAGCCCTACCTCGTCCGCCAGGGCTACATCGTGCGCACCCCCCGGGGGCGGATGGCCGCCCCCGCCGCTTGGGAGCACCTCGGTCTCACCCCACCGAAGGGGGAGCAGACCCCCCTTCCGCTCGTCGACGGACCGGAGACCGGGCGCCTCGGTTGACGACGACTGGAAGCCTCCGCCCGGCCTGTCCGTTGGTGACCCTCAGAGCCCTGACCTAGACTCGGCCACCGGCCCGGGCCTGCACCGGGCCGCTGTGACGTCGCCCTGACCGATCGGTCCCGACCCAGGAAGTCCACCTCATGAACGAAGGCTCGCAGACTGCCAGCCTGCTCCTGCTCCTCCTGCCGCTGCTGCTCATCGGCTTCATGCTCTACTCCGCACGCAAGCGGCAGCGGACGATGGCGGAGTTCTCGGCCTCGCTGGAGGTGGGCGAGGAGATCTACATGACCTCGGGCATCCGGGGCCGGATCACCGAGCTCGACGACGAGCACGCCCGGGTCGAGGTGGCGCCGGGCACGGTCCTCACGATCGACCGACGCGCCATCGGGATGAAGGTGGACTCCACCGCGTCGTCGGCGGAGAGCGAACCGACCGACGAGGGGCGGGACTGACATGGCAGACGCACGTCGCACCAAGGACGTCGCCCGCAAGGACCACGCGAAGCGCGTCCTCGTCTGGCTCTTCGCCGGCATCATCGTGCTCATCTCGGCCCTGGGGTTCGGGGTCGTCAAGAGTGACGCCACCTGGGCGCCCAAGCTCGGCCTCGACCTCTCCGGTGGCACGCAGATCGTCCTCGAGCCCCGGGTCGACGGCGACCAGAAGGTCACCCAGGACCAGCTCGACGAGGCCCGCGACATCATCGTCCAGCGCATCGACGCCCAGGGCACGACCGGTGCCGAGGTGACGACGCAGGGTGACTCCAACATCGTGGTCGCCATCCCCGGCCGACCGACGCAGCAGCAGGAGGAGGCCATCTCGGCCTCCTCGCAGATGGAGTTCCGCCCCGTCCTCGCCACGGACGTCAGCGGCCAGGGGCAGCAGCCCCAACCCTCGGGCTCGGGATCCGGCTCCGGGTCGGGATCCGGCTCGGAGACCTCGGGGTCCTCCGACTCGACGAGCGGATCCTCCTCGTCCTCCTCCCCGAAGGCCTCGAAGAGCTCGGAGGAGTCCTCCGAGGAGTCCTCCGACGGTGGGGCCCAGGCCATCGAGGCCCCCGCCGAGCCGAGCGAGCCCGCGAGCACGAGCGGCTCGGGGAGCGAGTCGCCCTCCGGCTCCGGCAGTGAGAGCCCCAGCGGCTCGGGGTCCGCGCCCGCGCAGCCGAGCCAGCCCGCGCAGCCGGGGATGCCCGGCCAGCCGCAGGAGATGCCCTCGAGCTTCGAACCGACGGGCAAGCCCAAGGACGCGATGGACCCGAACAACATCACGCCGCAGCTATGGAAGCAGTTCCGGAGCCTCGACTGCAGCAACCCCCCGGAGGAGAAGCCGACGACCGACCCGGACTCGGCGATCGTCGCCTGCGGCGAGGACGGCATGAAGTACGTCCTCGGTCCGGTCGTCGTCCCCGGCAAGGAGATCGCCGACGCCGAGGCCGGCTACCAGGTCGGTCAGACCGGGCAGCAGACCAACACCCCCGAGATCTCCCTGACGCTCACGAGCGAGGGTCGCAAGCCCTACGGCGACATCTCGCGGAAGATGGTCAACGAGCCGGACATCAACCGGGGCGGCCAGAGCCCGCCCGGCCGCTACAACGCCCTCGCCTCCGTCCTCGACTCGCAGGTGCTCACCGACTTCGGGTTCAACGAGGCCATCCCCACAGGTCGGGCGAGCATCACCGGCTTCACCATCGAGGAGGCCCGCAACCTCGCGGAGACGTTGAAGTTCGGCTCCCTCCCGCTCTCCTTCGACGTGGAGACCCGTCAGGAGATCAGCCCGACCCTGGGCTCTGAGCAGCTGCGCTACGGCATCATCGCCGGCATCATCGGCCTGCTCATCGTCTTCGCCTACGCCCTGCAGCAGTACCGGGCACTGTCGGTCGTCGTCGTCGGGTCGATGGCCGTCGCCTTCGGCGTCACCTACCTGGCGATCGCCCTGCTCTCGTGGGGGTACAACTATCGCCTCGACATGGCCGGCGTCACCGGTCTCATCATCGCCATCGGGACGACGGCGGACAGCTTCATCGTCTACTTCGAACGCGTACGGGACGAGCTGCGCGAAGGGAGGAACCTCCGGGCCGCCGTCGAGGCCGGCTGGGCCCGGGCGAAGGGGACGATCCTCGTCGCCGACGGCGTGAACTTCGTCGCCGCCGTCATCCTCTACGTCCTCGCGAGCTCCGGGGTGCGCGGCTTCGCCTTCACCCTCGGCCTGACGACGCTCATCGACCTCGCCATCTTCTGGCTCTTCACCCACCCGATGCTGACGATCCTCGCGCGCCGGAAGTTCTTCGCCTCCGGCCACAAGTGGTCCGGCTTCGACGTGCACCGTCTCCAGCAGGCGAAGGTCCGGTACAAGGGCCGTGGTGACTTCGACATCGAGAACCCCGTCGCACCGGGTGCGACGCCGGCCGAGGGAGGCGCCCGATGAGTCGCATGGCTGACTGGGGCAATGACCTCTACACCGGCAAGCGGTCGATCGCCTTCACGGGCAAGTCCAAGACCTGGTACATCTGGTCGGCCGTGATCATGGTCGTTGCCGGCCTCGGCTTCGTCGTGCAGCCGCTCAACCTCAGCCTCGAGTTCACCGGAGGCTCGGAGTTCCGGGTGGCGACGAGCTCGGCGCCCTCGGACTACGAGAACCAGGCCACCTCGGCCGTCCGCGAGGTCGCCGGCGGCGACGCCTCCGCCAATGTCTCGACGCTGGGCGGCAGCACCATCCGCGTCCAGACCGAGGAGCTCGGTGAGGGCGAGGCCCGCGAGGTCCAGGAGGAGCTCGCCGCGACTTTTGGCGTCGCGAACAACGAGGTCAGCTCGAACTACATCGGCCCCTCGTGGGGGAAGTCCGTGAGCCAGCAGGCGCTGCGCGCCCTCGCCGTCTTCCTCCTCCTGACGACGGCCCTCATGGCGATCTACTACCGCAACGTCAAGATGGCTGGCGCCGCGATGATCGCCCTCGCCCACGACATGCTCATCACCGTCGGCATCTACGCCTGGACCGGCTTCGAGGTCTCCCCGGCGACGATGATCGGCTTCCTCACCGTCCTCGGCTACTCGCTCTACGACACGGTCATCGTCTTCGACCACGTCAAGCAGAACACCAAGGAGGCCTTCGCGAACCGACGCACGAGCTTCGCGGACGCGGCCAACCTCGCCGTCAACCAGACCCTCGTCCGCTCGATCAACACGACGGTCATCGCCAACCTCCCGATCGTCGCCGTCATCATCATCGGATTCGCCGTCCTCGGGCCGGGCACCCTGCTCGACCTGTCGCTGGCGCTCTTCATCGGGACGACGGTGGGTGCCTTCTCCTCTGTCTTCATCGCGACCCCTCTCCTCGTGGACCTGCGGCGCAAGGACCCCGACGTCGTCAAGCTCGCGGAGGACGCCGAGCGGCACCGGGCACGCAAGGAGCGGGAGCTGGCCACGGCCGGCGCACCCCGCCCCGCGAAGAGCGAGCGGACCTCCCCTTCGTCCCGGGGAGCCACGACGAGCGGCCCGGCGAAGGAGGAGGCCCCCAGCTCCTCGACGCCGCCCCGTGAGCGGGACTCCGCGGGCCCCGACGACGAGGGTCAGGCGGACCCGTCCTCGCAGACGGTCACCGGTCGCAAGGTGCACAAGTACGCCCAGTCCTCGGGCCAGCGGAACCAGCCGAAGAAGACGCCGCGCAAGAGCCGGGGCAAGAAGTGAGCGGTGACCTCGCCGGCCGCGTCCTCGCGGCGATGCGGGATGTCGAGGACTTCCCCGAGCCGGGGGTGACCTTCAAGGACATCACCCCGGTCATCGCCGACGGGGACCTGCTCGCCGAGGTCATCCGGGCCCACGCCGAGCCGTGGGAGGGCCGCGTCGACATGGTCGCCGGTCTCGAGGCGCGGGGCTTCATCTTCGGCGCGGCCCTCGCGGTGGAGCTCGGGGTGGGCTTCCTCCCGGTGCGCAAGGCCGGCAAGCTGCCCGGCCCGACCGTCGGCGTCGACTATGCCCTCGAGTACGGCAGCGCCCGGATCGAGGTCCACGGCGCGGACCTGCCTGACGGCGCCCGGGTGCTCGTCCTCGACGACGTCCTCGCGACCGGAGGGACCGCCGCTGCCGGCTGCGAGCTCATCGAGCACTGCGGCGGCAGCGTCGTCGGTGTGGAGGTGCTCGTGGAGATCGCTGCCCTCCGCGGACGGAATCTCCTGGTGGGCCATGACGTCCGGAGCCTGGTCACGGTCTAGGCTCCCTCCATGAGCGAGCGCAGCAACGGAGGCGGCGGGTTCTCTCCGCGGTCCTTGGCGCGTGCCTCGCTGGCCCGGATCGGTGGCGGCCGCGCCGCCACCCCCGGCGTGCTCGACCCGCTCCTGACGATCGTGCGGCAGAGTCACCCCAAGGCCGACCTGTCGATCATCGAGCGGGCCTACGACGTCGCCGAGGAGAAGCACCGCGGGCAGTCGCGCAAGAGCGGCGACCCCTACATCACCCACCCGCTGGCCGTGACGACGATCCTCGCCGAGCTCGGCATGACCCCGGTGACGCTCGCCGCGGCGCTGCTCCACGACACCGTCGAGGACACCGACTACAGCCTCGAGGACCTCGAGGAGGATTTCGGCGCGGAGGTGGCCAAGCTCGTCGACGGGGTCACCAAGCTCGACAAGGTGACGTACGGGGAGAGCGCCCAGGCCGAGACCGTCCGCAAGATGATCGTCGCGATGGCCCGCGACATCCGGGTGCTCGTCATCAAGCTCGCCGACCGCCTCCACAACGCCCGGACGTGGCGCTACGTCTCCGCCGCCTCCGCGCAGCGCAAGGCCCAGGAGACCCTGGAGATCTACGCACCGCTGGCCCACCGTCTCGGGATGAACACCATCAAGTGGGAGCTCGAGGACCTCTCCTTCGCCACGCTCTACCCCAAGGTCTACGAGGAGATCGTCCGGCTCGTGGCCGAGCGGGCGCCCGCCCGCGAGGAGTACCTCGCGACCGTCCGCTCACAGGTCGTCCTCGACCTGCGGGAGGCGCGGATCAAGGCCACGGTCACCGGCCGGCCCAAGCACTACTACTCCGTCTACCAGAAGATGATCGTCGGCGGACGGGAGTTCGGCGAGATCTACGACCTCGTCGCCGTGCGCGTCCTCGTCGACACGGTCCGCGACTGCTACGCGGCCCTCGGGGCGCTGCACGCCCGGTGGAACCCCCTTCCCGGGCGGTTCAAGGACTACATCTCGCTGCCGAAGTTCAACATGTACCAGTCCCTGCACACGACGGTCATCGGGCCCCAGGGCAAGCCGGTCGAGATCCAGATCCGGACCCACCAGATGCACCGTCGCGCCGAGTACGGCGTCGCGGCGCACTGGAAGTACAAGGACCGCGGCAGTCCCGACGGTGGTCACGTCCCCGACGGCGCGGTGGGGGAGATGGCCTGGCTGCGCCAGCTCCTGGACTGGCAGCGCGAGACCGCCGACCCGAGCGAGTTCCTCGACTCGCTGCGCTACGAGATCAAGACCCAGGAGGTCTACGCCTTCACGCCCAAGGGGCAGGTCATCGCCCTGCCCGCCGGGTCCACCGCGGTGGACTTCGCCTACGCGGTGCACACCGAGGTGGGGCACCGGTGCATCGGTGCCCGCGTCAACGGCCGGCTCGTCCCGCTGGACTCGGCGCTGGAGAACGGCGACGCCGTCGAGGTCCTCACCTCCAAGGCCGAGGGCGCCGGACCCTCCCGGGACTGGCTGAACTTCGTCCGCTCCGCCCGGGCGCGCAACAAGATCAAGCAGTGGTTCACCAAGGAGCGCCGTGAGGAGATGGTCGACTCCGGCAAGGAGGCCATCGCCAAGGTCGTGCGCAAGCAGAACCTCCCGCTCCAGCGCATCCTCACCGTCGAGAGCCTCACCGCGGTCGCGAGCGAGCTGCGGCGCCAGGACGTCGACGGTCTCTACGCGGCGGTCGGGGAGGGGCACGTCTCCGCCCAGCACGTCGTCTCGCGTCTGCTCGCGACCGTCGGCGGGGAGGACGGGGCCACCGAGGACTTCGCCGAGGCGACGATGCCCGGGCCCGTCCGTGAACGCCGGGCCGGGACGGACCCCGGCGTCGTCGTCAAGGGCGTCGACGACATGTGGGTCAAGCTCGCCAAGTGCTGCACCCCGGTCCCCGGCGACGAGATCATGGGCTTCATCACCCGGGGCAACGGCGTATCCGTGCACCGGACCGACTGCACCAATGCCGCCTCCCTCCGCAAGGAGAGTGAGCGCTTCATCGAGGTCGAGTGGGCGCCGAGCAGCGCCAGCGTCTTCCTCGTGCAGGTGCAGGTCGAGGCCCTGGACCGGGCGGGACTGCTCTCCGACGTCACCCGGGTGCTCTCCGAGTCGGGCGTGAACATCCTCTCCGCCGCGGTGCAGACCTCACGCAACCGGGTGGCGATCCTCCGCTTCACCTTCGAGATGGGCGACACCGGTCACCTGAGCCACGTCATGCACCAGGTGAAGCGGATCGAGTCGGTCTTCGACTGCTTCCGGATCACCGGCGGTCAGAGCACGAGCTGATCAGCCGAACTCGTCGAGTCCCTTGCGGGCCTGGTCGAGCCACATCTGCTGGGCGTCGATCTGCTCGCGGATCTTCGCGGCGCGAGAGGTGTCGCCCTTCGCCTCGGCCTTGTCGAGGTCAGCCTGCAGGTCGGTGACCCTGGACTCGAGCTGGGTGACCATCGATGCCGCGCGGGCGGAGAGCTCCGGGTTGGAGGAGGCCCACTTCTTGTCCTCCGCATCGCGGACCGCCTGCTCGACGCGGCGCATCCCCTTCTCCATCCGGTCGATGTCGGCGCGGGGCACCTTGCCTGCGGCCTCCCACCGCTCCTGGATGTCGCGCAGCGCGGCCTTGGTCCGGTCGAGGTCGCTGACCGGCAGGAGGGCCTCGGCCTCGGCCAGGATGCCCTCCTTGACCTCGAGGTTGCCGCGGTGCGCCTCGTCCTCCTTGGCCGCCTCGGCGTCCTTGGCGTTGAAGAAGGTGTCCTGCGCGGTGCGGAAGCGCTCCCAGAGCCGGTCGTCGTCCTTGCGTCCGGCCCGGCCGGCGCGCCGCCACTGGTCCATGAGGCGCTTGTAGGCGCCCGCGGTGGCATTCCAGTCGGTGGAGGTGGCCATCCGCTCGGCCTCGAGGACGAGCTCCTCCTTGACCGCCTTGACCTCACCCCGGGTCTGCTCGAGGTGGGCGAAGTGGGAGCGCCGCGCCTTGTCGAATCCGTTGCGGGCCTTGGAGAACCGCTGCCACAGGGCTCCCTCGACGTCCTTGTCCAGGCGGACCTTGCCGCGCTGGTGGGCCTTCCACTCGTCGAGGAGGGCGCGCATCCGCGCAGTGGACTGCTTCCACTGCACCTTCTCGACGGGCTGGGCGGCGATCTTCTCCGCCTCGGCGACGATGACCTCGCGCTCGTCGGCGGCGACCTTCTTCGCCTCGGCACGCTCGGCGGACTCGGCCTGGCGCTTCGTCGCCAGGCCCTCCTCGACCTCGGCGATGAGCGCCGCGAGGGCCGGCAGGTCGCCGACGACCCGGGGCTCGGTCGCGTGCTCGCGGAGGGACTTCAGGCCGTCGGCGATCTCCTTGGCGGAGACCTCAGGGGTGTCGAGACGCTGGCGCAGGAGGGTGGCCGAGGCGAAGAGCTCGTCGTACTTGCGGGCGAAGTACTGCAGGGCCTCCTCGGCCGTGGCGTCCGGGTAGGAGCCGACCTCGCGTTCGCCCTCACCCTCGCGGACGAAGACCGTCCCGTTCTCGTCAACCCGACCGAAGGCCGCCGACGCGCTGTGGTCGTCGGGCATGACGGGGATGTCCGGGGCCGGGGTCGTCGTCGGGCGGGTGGGTGCCAGGCGGGCCATGGCCGCCGGCGAAGGCGCCGTGGGGCGCGGGGCAGGTGTCTCGTCACTCACACCCTTGAGGCTACCCATTCGCGGTGCCGATGCGGGGGCACACGTAGGGTTTGGCGTGTGTTGACCCTCTCCTTCCCGGCCCAGGCCTTCGGGACCAACTGCTATGTCCTTGCTGACGGACCCGGCGAGGAGTGCCTCGTCGTCGATCCCGGGATCGGCATCGAGGAGACCCTCCGCGAGGTGCTCACCGAGCACCGGCTCAAGCCGGCAGCCGTGCTGCTCACCCACGGCCATGTCGACCACGTCTTCTCCGTGACCCCCGTCTGCGGCGGCGAGCTGGCCGCCTACATCCACTCCGACGACCGGTACAGGCTCAAGGACCCGCTCGGCGACTCCTCGTTGGGGCCGCAGCTCACCGGGATGCTCGAGCAGCAGTTCGGCAAGCAGGTGACCTGGCGGGAGCCGGAGCGCGTCGTCGAGATCACCGACAGCGAGGTCGTCACGGTCGCGGGCATCGACCTGGAGGTCGTCCACGCCCCGGGGCACACCGAGGGGTCGGTGATGTTCGCCCTGGGCCAGGTGCCGGAGGGGGTCCCGGCCGAGGCCGAGGTCGACCGCACCCTCATCACCGGTGACGTGCTCTTCGCCGGGTCCATCGGCCGGACCGATCTGCCGGGTGGGTCCCACGAGGCGATGCAGGACTCCCTTCGCCGGTCGGTCCATCCGCGGCCCGACTCCAGCCTCGTCCTGCCCGGCCACGGCCCGGCGACGACGCTGGCCCGCGAGAAGGCGACCAACCCGTACCTCCAAGGACTGTCATGAGCACCCCCCGCGCCACCAAGGTCACGCCCCTGTCGGGCTTCCCGGAGTACCTGCCGGAGCAGCGGGTCGTCGAGCAGCACTTCATCGACGTCATCCGCTCGACCTTCGAGCTGCACGGGTTCCCGTCGATCGAGACCCGGGCGGTCGAGCCGGTCGAGCGCCTGCTCGGCAAGGGGGGCGATGCGGACAAGGAGATCTACGGGATCCACCGGCTCGCCGACGACGCGGGCGCGGGCGCCCCGGCCCGGGAGAGCGAGCTCGGTCTGCACTTCGACCTCACCGTGCCCTTCGCACGGTACGTCGTGGAGAACGCCGGCCGGCTGGCCTTCCCCTTCCGCCGGCACCAGATCCAGAAGGTCTGGCGCGGGGAGCGGCCCCAGGAGGGTCGCTATCGCGAGTTCACCCAGTGCGACATCGACGTCGTCGACGTGGGGGAGCTGGCCCCGCACTTCGAGGCGGAGATGCCGCTGGTCATGGCCGAGATCTTCGCCAAGCTCCCCATCCCGCCGATGGTCATCCAGGTCAACAACCGCAAGATCCCCGAGGGCTTCTACCGCGGGCTCGGCATCGAGGACGTCGCCGGCACGCTGCGGATCATCGACAAGCTCGACAAGATCGGTCGGGACAAGGTGGCCGCTCTCCTCGTCGAGGCGGGCCGGACGGCGGAGCAGGCCGAGGCCTGCCTTGACCTGGCCGCGATCAGGACCGAGGACACCTCCTTCGTCGACCGGGTGCGGGAGCTCGGGGTCGAGCACCCGGTGCTCGAGGAGGGGCTCGCCGCGCTGGCGAGCGTCATCGAGACCGGGATGGCCGCGGCACCCGGGGCGATGGTCGCGGACCTGCGGATCGCCCGCGGGCTCGACTACTACACCGGGACCGTCTACGAGACCCAGCTCGTCGGCCACGAGTCGTGGGGGTCCTTCTGCTCCGGTGGGCGGTACGACGAGCTCGCCAGCGACGGCAAGAACACCTACCCGGGCGTCGGCATCTCGATCGGCCTCTCCCGCCTGCTCGGCCTGCTCCTCGGCAAGGGCCTCGTGTCGGCGAGCCGCATGTCGCCGTCGGCGGTGCTCGTGGCCGTGACGGACGAAGGGAGTCGCCCCGCCTCCGTCGCGGTCGCCACCGCCCTGCGTGCGCGAGGCATCCCCTGCGAGGTGGCACCCGCAGCGGCGAAGTTCGGCAAGCAGATCCGCTTCGCCGAGCGCCGGGGGATCCCCTACGTGTGGTTCCCGGACGCGGGGGAGAGCGGTGACCAGGTCAAGGACATCCGCTCCGGCGAGCAGGTGGACGCGGATGCCTCGACCTGGGCCTGCCCCCCGGAGGACCTGCGTCCGCAGGTCCTCGCGGTGGGGGAGTAGGGGCCCTACGGCCGGTGCCACGTCCACTCGCGGTCGCGCAGCGAGGTGGAGAGCAGGAGATCGGCGGCACCCCACTGCAGCTCGTCGACCTCGCCCTGTCCGACGATCTCCACGATCGCGAGCCGGTGACCCGTGTGCCGCAGGAGCGCCTCGACCTTGCCGAGCGGGATCTGGGTGGCGTCGTGCTCGAGCCGTCCCATCGAGGCGCGGCTCCACCCCAGCACGGCGGCCAGCTGGCGCTGGGTGAGCCGCGCCCCGCGACGGAATCGCCGGGCGACCAACCCCACCCGGCGTCCGACGTCGAGCCGCTCCCGCGCTTCGACGAGGTCCGTGGACCGGACCAGGAACGAGGGCCCTCGCGGTGGGCGCACGACGGCCCTGAGCTCCTCGACCACCCGCGGCCACA
>DXAR01000070.1 GCA_019116945.1 Candidatus Janibacter merdipullorum
CTGGGTGAGTACAACTTCCCCTCCCGCTCGGCGCAGGAGAACTACGGCGACGACCAGCTGGTCTCGGTGTGGTTCCAGGACACGATGTGGTTCGCCTCCCCGGCGATGTTCCGTGCTCCGCGGGAGATGACGTGGGCGGACTTCACGGCCCAGATGTTCGTGCCCTTCGCCGAGGAGGACCCGGACTACGACCCGAACGCCGCACGGGAGTGGTCCCTGCACGGCGAGAAGTTCGAGCCGGAGGACGGGAAGACCCTCTCCGAGCTCGGCATCCGGCACAAGGACGTCATCGGCACCCGCGTGGCCGCCTGACGCCCCCCTTCGTCCCGCTCGACAGGAGAACCATGAGCAAGTACACGATCACCGTCGAACCCGTCGGCCGCGAGGTCGAGTGCGACGAGGACCAGACGATCCTCGACGCCTGCCTCCGGGCGGGGGTGTGGTTGCCGCACAGCTGCACCCACGGCACCTGCGCCACCTGCAAGGTCGAGAAGCTCGACGGCGAGGTGGACCTGGGCGAGGCCAGCACCTTCGCCCTCATGGACTTCGAGCGGGACGAAGGGAAGCTGCTCACCTGCTGCGCGAAGCCGCGGGAGGACGTGACGATCGAGGCCGACCTCGACGTCGACGAGGACATGGAGGTCCACCCGGTCCAGGACTTCACCGCGACGGTCGTCGTCCTCGAGGACATCGCGGAGCAGACGAAGCGGCTCGTCGTGGAGCTCGACCGGGAGATCGGCTTCAACGCCGGGCAGTACATGAAGTTCACCGTGCCCGCCGCGACTGTGGACGGGGAGGAGGTCGGCGAGGTCGATCGGACCTGGTCGATCGCCTCCCCTCCCGGGGAGACGACCCGGCTGGAGTTCCACATCCGCAACGTCCCCGGCGGCAGGGGCACCGACGGGTGGGTCTTCGCCGGGCTCACCGAGGGTGACGAGGTCCGCCTCTCCGGTCCCTACGGGCGTTTCGTCCTCAAGACGAGCGACGACAAGCACGCGATCCTCGTCGGTGGCGGCACCGGCGTGGCGCCGCTGAAGTCGATGGTCCGGCACGCGCTCGAGGCCGGCGAGTACGAAGGGGAGCTCACCCTCTACGCCGGCGGTCGCACCCGTGCCTGGCTCTACGACGTCGAGGCCTTCCGGGCCCTGGAGGGGGAGTACGCGGAGTTCACCTACCGGCCCTGTCTCTCCGACGAGACGCCGGAGGAGGTCGAGGCCGCCGGGGAGGACCCCGATGCCTACGCCTACGGGATGGTCACCGATGTCATCGAGGCCGACCACGACCGGCTCGGCGGCTGCCGCGGCTACCTCTGCGGTCCGCCGGCCATGGTGGACGCCGCGCTGAAGACCCTCATGAGCCGGCGGCTCTTCCCCCGGGACATCTTCCGCGAGGACTTCTTCGACGAGTCCGACAAGAACAGCACGGGCCTGAAGAGCCCGCTCATCAAGCGATGAGTCAGAGGCCGGCGTCCCGCAGCTGTCGCGAGATCGCGAAGGCTGCGGTGCGCACGGCCACCCCGAGACGGTGCAGGTCCATGCGCGTGGTCTGGCCGGTGACCGAGAGCCCGGCCCGGATCCGCTTGTCCGCGCCGAAGACGGGAGCAGCGACGCACGAGATCCCGAGGTGGGACTCCTCGTGGTCGTAGGAGGTGCCCTCGGAGCGGATGTCCTGGAGGTTCCTCTCGAGGTCCTCGGGGGTCGTGAGCGTGTGCGGCGTCATCGCGGGCAGCCCGGCCGCGATCCGCTCGGCGACGAGCGCCCGCGGGGAGTAGGCGAGCATCGCCTTGCCGACGCCCGTGACGTGCGCCGGGAGCCGGCCACCGATGCTCGACGCCAGCGGAAGGCCACCCCGGACGATCTCCACGTAGACGACGTCGAGCCCGTCGAGCACGGCGAGGTGGATCTGCCGGTCGGTCGCTCGGTGCAGGTCGACCATGAGGGGCCTGGCGACGTCGGTGAGCGTGCGTGGGAGGGGGACGCTCGAGCCGAGCTCGAAGAGGCGGACCCCGAGCACGAGGCGTCCGTCCTCGGTGCGCTCGAGGATCTGCTCGCCGGCGAGCTGGCCCACGAGGCGGTGGACCGTCCCCTTCGCCATGCCCGTGCGCGAGGCGAGATCGCTGATGCCGACCGGGCCGGGGCTCTCCTCGACCACGCGGAGCAGCAGCGCGACCCGGGCGACGACCGAGATCGGGACGTTTCGTTCATCGGAACGCATGCCTTGATCATGCCCCGGGGCGCGGCCACAGTGAAGTCACGAAGCACAGAGAGGTGTAGGCGATGAGCACAGCAACCCACGACCCCACGGAGGCCGTCGTCGGCGACGGCGCCTGGTGCACGTCGACCCCACGGCGTGGCACCTCCGGCGGGCTGCGTTCCGTCGGCACCGCACTCGACGTCCTCGAGTGCTTCGCCGCCGACTCCGAGCTCGGCGTCTCCGACGTCGCCCGGCGTCTCGGCGTCGCCAAGTCCACCGCGCACCGGGTGCTCACGACCTTGGCCTCCCGGGGCTTCGTCGAGCAGGACGCGAGCGGGCTCTACCGGCTCGGCATCCACCTCTACGAGCTCGGCATGCTCTCCCACGCCCGCAACGGACTGCGGCACGTCGCCCTCCCGGTGATGCGTGCCGTGGCGGAGCAGACGGGGCACACCGTCAACCTCGGGATCCCCGACGGCGCCGACATCGTCTACGTCGAGCGGATCGAGTCCATGGACGGGGTGCGCATCCTCGGTCACAGCGGCCGGCGGCAGCCCGCGCACTGCACGAGCTCCGGGCTCGTCATCTCCGCCTTCAACCCCACCGTCGACCACGACCGTCGCGAGGCCGGCTTCCCACCCCGGGCCCGCGGCACGATCCGACGCGTCGCCGACTGGGACGACGCCCTCGCCGAGGTGCGGCGGCAGGGCCACGCGGTCCTGCACTCGGGGTCCTTCACCGGCGCGAGCTCGGTGGCGGTCCCGATCCGGGTCCAGGGCATGGCGATCGGCTCGATCTCCGTGCTCGGCCCCACACCCCTCATCACCCTCGACGTCCGGCGCGTCGTCCCCCTTCTCACGGCCGCCGCCAACCGGATCGCCAAGCAGTACCCGTCCTGACCACCACCCGCGTTCGTTCCCGTGGTGGGAACGAGCCCCCCGACCAGCGAAGGGCAGTCCTAGCGTGACGACCATGACCGAGTCCACCCCCGACCGGGCGAGAGCGGCGGAGATCCTGCTCCAGGCCTATGCCAGCGGCACCCCCACCGCACCGCTCACCGAGCAGTTCGACGGCCTCACCGTCGAGGACGCCTACGCCATCCAGCTCGCCCAGGTGCGTCAGTGGACCGACGGGGGACGGCGCATCATCGGCCACAAGGTCGGCCTGACCTCGGCGGCCATGCAGAAGCAGCTCGGGGTGGACCAGCCCGACTTCGGCCACCTCACCGACGACTTCGCCCACCTCGAGCACGAGGCGATCCCGCTCGGGTCCTACCTCCAGCCCCGGGTCGAGCCGGAGATCGCCTTCGTCCTGCGCAAGCCGCTCACCGGTCCCGGGATCACCGTCACCCAGGCCATCGACGCCGTCGACTACGTCCTGCCGGCACTCGAGGTCGTCGACAGCCGGGTCGCCGACTGGAAGATCACGCTCGTCGACACCATCGCCGACAACGCCAGCTCCGGGGGCTTCGTCCTCGGCAGCACGCCGACCCGGCTCGCCGACGTCGACCTGCGCCTCACCGGATGCGTCTTCTCCCGCAACTCCCAGGTGGTCGGGACCGGTGCCGGCGGCGCCGTCCTCGGCTCCCCCATCACCAGCCTCGTGTGGTTGGCCAACACCGTCGGCGCCCTCGGGACGACGCTCGAGGCCGGCCACGTCATCCTTCCCGGCTCCGTCACCTCGATGGTCCCGGTGGCCCCGGGCGACGTCTTCACCGCGACCTTCGCCGGTCTCGGCAGCGTCACGGCCCGATTCGCAGACAAGTGAAAGGTGAACCCATGACGCAGCGCACCCAGGGAACGGCGGCGATCGTCGGACCAGGCAACATCGGCACCGACCTGATGTTCAAGCTCATGCGCCGCTCGGAGGTGCTCGAGCCCCGATACATGGTCGGCGTCGACCCGACGAGTGACGGTCTCCGCCGAGCGAAGACCCTCGGCCTCGAGGCCAGCCACGAGGGCGTCGACTGGCTCCTCGCCCAGGACGAGCTCCCCGACGTCGTCTTCGAGTGCACCTCGGCCAAGGCCCACGCGGCCAATGCGCCGAAGTACGCCGAGGCCGGCATCCTCGCGGTCGACCTCACCCCCGCGGCGGTCGGGCCCTACCTCTGCCCGCCGGTCAACCTCGACTTCAACCTCGACGCGATGAACGTCAACATGATCACCTGCGGTGGCCAGGCGACGACGCCGGTCGTCGCGGCTGTCTCCCAGGTCGTCGACGTGCCCTACGCCGAGATCGTCGCCTCGATCTCGAGCAAGTCGGCGGGACCCGGGACCCGGGCCAACATCGACGAGTTCACCGAGACGACGAGCGAGGCGCTCGAGGTCGTCGGTGGCGCCAAGAGCGGCAAGGCGATCATCATCCTCAACCCCGTCGAGCCTCCCCTCATGATGCGCAACACCGTCTTCTGCGCCATCCCGCAGGAGGCCGCCGAGCCCGGCGCCCTCCACGACCGGGTGCAGGAGTCCATCGCCGCGATGGTCGAGCGCGTGCAGGAGTACGTGCCCGGCTACCACCTCCGCACCGACCCGCAGTTCGACCACGCCCGTGACCTGTGGAACGGCATGGCCCGGGTGACGGTCCCCATCGAGGTCAAGGGCCGGGGCGACTACCTGCCGGAGTACGCCGGCAACCTCGACATCATCACGTCCGCCGCCGCCCGCGTGGGCGACATGATGGTGGCCCACCGACTCGGGGTCGAGTCCGGCTGGGTCGCCGCCGACAGCACGACCGGCCAGGAGGTCCCGGCATGACCAGCGAGATGACGCACCCGATCCCCGAATTCAGCGGCGACGTCGACGTCCGGATCACCGACACCACCCTCCGGGACGGCTCGCACGCCCAGTCCCACCAGTTCACCGAGGAGCAGGTCCGCACCACGGTGCGAGCCCTCGACGACGCCGGCGTCCAGGTCATCGAGGTGACCCACGGCGACGGGCTCGGCGGCAGTTCCTTCAACTACGGCTTCTCCGCCGTCGACGAGATGGCCCTCGTCAAGGCGGCCGTCGCCGAGGCGCGGCAGGCGAAGATCGCCGTGCTCATGCTCCCGGGCCTGGGCACGGTCGAGAAGCTCCACGAGGCGCACGAGATGGGGGCCCAGATCGCCCGCATCGCCACGCACTGCACCGAGGCCGATGTCTCGATCCAGCACTTCGGCGCGGCCCGCGACCTCGGCATGGAGACCGTCGGCTTCCTCATGCTCAGCCACATGAACACCCCCGAGGGGCTGGCCCAGCAGGCCCGGATCATGGTCGACGCCGGGTGCCAGTGCGTCTACGTCGTCGACAGCGCCGGTGCCCTCATCCTCGAGGACGTCTCGGACCGGGTCTCGGCGATCATCGCCGAGGTCGGCAATGACGCCCAGGTCGGCTACCACGGCCACCAGAACATGTCCTTCGGCGTCGCCAACTCGGTGCTCGCCTACCGTGCCGGGGCGCGCCAGATCGACGGCTCGCTGCGCGCTCTGGGCGCCGGCGCCGGCAACTCGCCGACCGAGGTGCTCGCGACCGCCTTCGAGCGGCTCGACATCAGGACCGGTATCGACCTCGGCGGCATCCTCGGTGCCGCGGAGGACGTCGTCACGCCGATCATCCGCCGGATGCCGGTCATGGACCGCTCCTCGATCACCCAGGGCTACGCCGGGGTCTACAGCTCCTTCCTCATCCACGCGGAGCGTGCGGCGGAGCGCTACGGCGTCCCCGCCCACGAGATCCTCACGAAGGTCGGCGAGTACGGCTACGTCGGCGGCCAGGAGGACATGATCATCGACGTGGCGATCGAGCTCCGCAACCAGCAGGCCGCCGGCGCGAAGGTCGGTGCCTGATGACCACGTGGGATGTCGAGTCCGCCGCGACCGAGCTCCTCGCCCGGGAGGACGAGCGCCGGGACGGCGGCAAGATCACCGACGAGTGGCCCGCGCTCGACGTGGCCACGGGGTACCAGGTCCAGGACCTCACCCTCCAGCGGCGCCTGGACCGGGGGGAGAAGCTCGTCGGCATCAAGCTCGGCCTCACCTCGCGGGCCAAGCAGCAGCGGATGGGGGTGGACACCCCCTTCGTCGCCTGGCTCACCGACGCGATGATCCTGCCCGCCGGCGACCCGGTGCCCCAGGAGAAGTTCATCCACCCGCGCATCGAGCCGGAGCTCGTCTTCGTCATGGGTGAGCGGCTCGAGGGACCCGGGATCTCCGCCGCCCGGGCCATGGCGGCCGTGGACCAGGTCCTCGCGGGCGCGGAGGTCATCGACAGCCGCTACCGGGACTTCAAGTTCGCCGCCGGTGACGTCATCGCCGACAACGCGAGCTCGGGCGCCTTCGTCACCGGACCGATCTCGGTGCCGCCGAGCGAGATCGACCTCGCCCACGAGGCCGTGCTCGTCGAGGTCGACGGCGAGGTCGTCGACTCGGCGACCGGCGCTGCCGTCCAGGGGCACCCGGCCGAGGCCCTCGCCCTCGCCGCGAACGACCTCGCCCGCCGCGGCCACGCCATCGAGCCGGGGTGGATCGTCCTCACCGGCGGCATGACCGACGCCTACTTCGCCACGCCCGGCACCTCGCTCTCCCTGCACTTCTCGACGCTGGGATCGGTCCGGATCAACGGGGGCGAGTGATGCCGGTCGTCCAGGTGACCCTCACGGAGGGCCGCTCCCCCGAGACCATCCGGTCGATGATCTCCGCGGTGACCCAGGCGCTCGCCGACACCGGCGTCGCGCCGAAGGAGAACGTGCGCGTGCTCGTCACCGAGATCCCCACCGAGCACTTCGCCGCAGGCGACGTGACGATCGCCGAGCGCAAGACAGCCCAGACGGCCGCAACGGGTGACCCCGCGGCGGCTCCCACCACCCCACCGCAGGAGACACCGTGAGCACCCAGTTCTTCGGCCACATCATCGACAACGAAGAGGTCGAGTCCATCTCGGGCGAGCGCTTCGACGTGTGGAACCCGTGGACGCAGGAGGTCTTCGCGCAGGCCGCCGAAGGCGGCGCCGAGGACGCCGAGCGCGCCATCGCCAGCGCCCGCAAGGCCTTCGACGAGGGTCCGTGGCCGCGGATGACCCATCCCGAGCGGGCCGCCGCGATCCACAAGCTCGCCGACCTCATGGACGAGCGGGCCGACGAGCTGGCGACGCTCGACTCGACGAACATGGCCAAGCCCTTTGCTCAGGCCAAGCACGACGTCGGCCGGTCCGTGGCCAACTTCCGTTTCTTCGCCGACCACCAGCGCGACCACACGGGCGAGGTCTACCCGATGCCGTCGGGGCACCACACCTACAGCGAGTTCGGCCCCGCCGGGGTCGTCGCGGCGATCTCGCCGTGGAACTTCCCGCTGATGATGGCGACGTGGAAGATCGCGCCGGCGATCGCCTGGGGCAACACGTGCATCATCAAGCCGAGCGAGGACACGCCGGCGTCGGTGACCCTGCTCGGGCGCCTGGCCGTCGAAGCGGGCTTCCCGCCGGGCGTTCTCAACGTGCTCAACGGCCACGGCGCCCCCGCGGGCTCGACCCTGACCGCCGATGACCGGGTCGACCGGGTGACCTTCACCGGTTCGTCCGTCACGGGCAAGGCGGTCATGGCCTCGGCCTCGACCCACCTCGCCCCGGTCTCGCTCGAGCTCGGCGGCAAGGGCGCCAACATCGTCTTCGACGACGCGGACATCGACAACGCCGTGCACTGGGCGGTCGAGGCGATCTTCCGCAACTCCGGCCAGATCTGCCTCGCCGGCTCGCGCCTGTACGTCCAGTCGGGCATCTACGACGAGTTCATGGAGCGTTTCGTCGCCGCGGCCGAGGCCCTGACGATCGGTGACCCCTTCGACCCGGAGGTGGCGTTCTCCTCGCTCGCGAGCAAGAAGCACTTCGACAAGGTGTCGGGCTATCTCGAGGACGTCGAGGAGCAGGGCGGCACGGTCCTCACCGGCGGCGTGGACGAGGGGGGCCGCTGGCTGGTCAGGCCGACGATCCTCACCGACCTGCCTCTGGACTCCCGCCAGTACTGCGAGGAGATCTTCGGCCCGGTGTGCGTCGTCAACCGCTTCGAGACCGAGGCCGAGGCGATCCACCTGGCCAATGACACCCGCTACGGGCTCAACGCGATGCTCTTCACGGAGAACCTCTCGCGGGCCCACCGCGTCTCCTCGAACCTCAAGGCGGGCACCGTCTGGGTCAACTGCTTCTTCATCCGGGACCTGCGCACCCCCTTCGGTGGCGTGGGCGACTCGGGTGTGGGACGCGAAGGGGGGAACTTCAGCCGGGAGTTCTTCACCGAGCCCAAGGCGGTCGTCATGCAGATCGATCGCGAGGTTCCCGGGGCGAGCTGAGCCCTCACCGCACGGTCCCCGGGGTCCACCAGTCGAGCCGTCGATTGGTGGACCCCGGGGGTTGTTATGGCATCGTGAGGTGGCGCTCTTGAAGCCAAGGGCACACACGCACTCGAGGAGATCATCATGAGCGGACCGGAGAACGGTCGGGGCCGGGACGCCTTCGACGACTTCTTCGGCGACCCGACCCCGTCGGGGCGCATGGGACCCGCCGAGCACGAGCAGCCGGACGCCGAGGGCGAGGTGACCCGCGACATCGACCTCGGTCGGGACGCCGGGACCCCCACGGCGCCAGCGCCCCACGAGGCGACGCAGCCGGCCGCCACCCCGACGGGCGGTGTCCCCGATGACTGGTGGACCTCCGACGCCGAGCCGACCACCGCGGCCCCGGCGGACCCCACGTGGCAGGCCGCGCCGGTCCCTCCGCCGGCGGCCGCGCCGACGCAGTACGCCCAGCCGCAGGAGCGGGCGCCGCGGCGTGGTGTCTCTCCCCTGGCGCTCGTCGCCCTGCTCCTCGGGGGTGTCCTCCTCGGTGGTCTCTGCGTCGGAGGCGTCGTCATGGCCCTCGATCAGGAGGAGGACGAGCCCGTCGCGACCGAGACGACGGTCACCGAGACGAGCAGTCCGACCTCGAGCGACCCGACGACGAGCTCCACCTCGTCGACGACCTCCTCGACGTCCTCCTCGTCCTCGTCGAGCTCACCGACGCGCTCCGGTGAGCTGCCGGCCGGGGTGCGCTCCTGCGCCGGACCCAAGGACGGCGTCGCCGTCGGACGCGGGACCGAGGTCACCAGCTGCGACTTCGCGGTCGCGGTGCGGGAGGCCTACCTCGCGGAGAGCTCCTCGGGCAGCGTCAGCCTCGAGGTCCGCTCGCCGGTGACGAAGAAGGACTACACGATGTCCTGCAGCGGCCAGGTCGTCACCCGGTGCACGGGTGGGAACGATGCGGTCGTCGTCCTCTACTGACATGCTCAGGCGCCTCACCGGAGTCGTCACCCTGGGCGTCGTGCTCGCCGGATGCGCCGGCACGGACGCTCCCACCGAGCCTGACGGCACGACCACGAGCACGAGCGCGAGTCCCACCGCGGGGTCCGCCAGCCCCAAGCCCGCACGACACAGCGGGACCGCAGGTCTGGACCGCGATCTCGTCGCCGACCTCGAGGCGGTGGCCGCGGCGCACCCGGACTCGGAGGTGTCCGTGGCGCTCGCCCCCGTGGGCGGGAAGAGCCGACCCAGGGTCGTCGGCGATGCCGAGGAGCTCGTCGCCTGGTCGACGATCAAGGTCCCCGTCTCCCTCGCCGTCCTCGACTCGGGGCAGTCGCACCCGCAGGACATCGAGTCCGCGCTGACCGTGTCCGACAACGAGGCCGCGGAACGGCTGTGGATGAGCCTGGGGGAGAGCCCGGACGCGGCACGGTCGGTGGAGCGGGAGCTGCGGCGCGGTGGTGACCACAACACGCGGGTCCCCGGAGAGGTCACCTCACCCGGGCACTCGGTGCCCGGTCAGACGGTGTGGCGCCTCTCGGACCAGACGGCCTTCACCTCGAGCCTGCCCTGCCGGTCCGGCTCGGCCACGGTTACCGATGCCATGGGCCGGGTGGTCGAGGGCCAGCGGTGGGGCCTGGGCCAGATCCGGGACGTCCGCTTCAAGGGTGGCTGGGGTGACACGCCCGATGGCTACGTCGTGCGCCAACTGGGCGTGCTCCCCGGGGCCACGGGCGCGAAGGGGGAGACCGCCGCCACCCTGCAGGTGCGGACCGGGACCCACGAGCAGGGCACGGCGATCGCCGACGAGCTGGCCGGAGTCCTCGAGGACCACGCTGAGGACCTGCCGACCGGCTCGTGCAGCGGGAGCCGCGTCAGGCCTTCTTGACGCTCTCGGTGATGGTGTCGAGGATCTCCTCGGTGGCCTTGTCGTCGAGGGTCGAGACGGTGATGATCGCCGACCCCTCGTCGGTGGGGATGGCGACTGCCGCGCCCCGGACGCTCAGGCCGCTCCCGCCGCTCATCGTGTAGGTCACGGCGGGGGCGCTCCCGACGGAGGTCTCGATCTCCTCGCTGCCGGTGACCTTGCCGCCCTGCTGCTCGTAGGAGGTCTTGAGCGTCGACTCGGTCATCGTCTGGGGCTGGGGGATGACGTTGATGTTCTCGGTGAAGCCGCTCTTGGTCTCGCCCATCGCCATGACGTCGACCGTCGAGGCGAGGTTCTTGAGCAGCTGGTCGAGGCTCTGGCCACTGGCCTCGGCCTGGTCCTTGAGCGACTGGGGCGCATTGCCCGTGTCCTTGAGCAGCTCGTTGGGGTCGACGGTCTCCCACCCGTCGGGCAGCTCGAAGGTCAGCTGGGACTTGCTCGCGGTGACGGCATCGCCGGAGGCGGCGTCGTCGCCCTCCTCGGACTCCTCCGTCTCGGACTCGGTCTCGGACTCCTCCGTCTCCGTGTCCTCGGACTCGGTCTCCTCGGTCTCGGTCTCGCCGTCGTCACTCTCCTCGTCGGTGGCGGAGGACTCCGACGAGCTCGCGCTCGTCGAGGAGTCGTCACCGGAGGAGTCGTCGTCCCCGCCGCAGGCGGAGAGGGCGAGTGCGGAGGCGGCGGCGAGGGCGGCGAAGGTGCGGGTGCGGCGCGTGAGGGTCATGGACCCAGTGTATGGAGCGGGCCCGGGCGGCGGTCGGCGACCCGCAGGGGGCGACCACCCGACTGACCGGCCAGGAGCAAGCGACAGGAGCGCCTCTCAGAGCGCCTGAGGGGCCGGGACGCGTACGGGGAGTCGTCGACGGCCGGGACCTGCGGCGAGAACCGCCGCCACGGGCGCTGCAGATGCGTCGCTCGTGGCCGTGGAGAGGTAGGATCGGGGGGTTGAGGCCGCGGCGCCGTCCCCTGATCCGGGGCCAGCCCGCGGCGACCCATGCACCGCACCCGAGGAGCACCGTGGCAGACGAGCAGTCGCCGTCCGAGACCCAGCCGAAGACCCCCGTCGACGGGGGCGCGAGTGCTCCCGAGTACGACGCGAGCGCCATCACGGTGCTCGAGGGGCTCGAGGCGGTCCGCAAGCGTCCGGGCATGTACATCGGCTCCACCGGCGAGCGCGGCCTGCACCACCTCGTCTGGGAGATCGTCGACAACTCCGTGGACGAGGCGATGGCCGGCCATGCCGACACCATCGACGTCACGCTCATGGAGGACGGCGCGGTCCGGGTCAAGGACAACGGTCGCGGCATCCCCACCGACATCCACGAGGCCGAGGGTGTCTCGGCCGTGGAGCTCGTGCTCACCCAGCTGCATGCCGGTGGCAAGTTCGGCGGCGGCGGCTACAAGGTGTCCGGTGGTCTCCACGGTGTCGGCTCCTCGGTCGTCAACGCCCTCTCCGCCCGGATGGACGTGTGCGTCCGGCAGAAGGGGCACGCCCACCGGATGTCCTTCGAGCACGGGGTGCCGACGG
The DNA here is from genome assembly GCA_019116945.1 of Candidatus Janibacter merdipullorum. GTDB lineage: Bacteria > Actinomycetota > Actinomycetes > Actinomycetales > Dermatophilaceae > Janibacter > Janibacter merdipullorum. The sequence goes on from DXAR01000070.1 coordinate 11,947, forward strand.
GCCCCCTTCGCCAGGAGGAGGAGACCGAGGCCACCGGGACGACGATCACCTACTGGGCCAACGACGAGATCTTCGAGACCGTCGACTACGACTGGGAGACGATCCGGGCGCGCTTCCAGCAGTACGCCTTCCTCAACAAGGGCCTGACGATCAACCTCGTCGACGAGCGGGTGCACGAGCCCACCGAGGCCGAGCAGGAGGAAGACCTCGACCAGGTCGACGCCGACATCACCGAGGTCGTCGACTCGGAGGAGGAGTCCGCGGCGCCCAAGAAGGCGCGGACGGTCTCCTACCGCTACGACAACGGCCTCGTCGACTACGTCGAGCACCTCGTCGGCTCGAAGAAGGCGGAGCCGATCACGGCCGAGGTCATCGCGATGGAGAACGAGGACACCGAGCGCGAGCTCTCCCTCGAGATCGCGATGCAGTGGACGAGCGCCTACAGCGAGTCGGTCCACACCTACGCCAATGCGATCAACACCCACGAGGGCGGCACCCACGAGGAGGGCTTCCGGTCGGCGCTGACCAAGCTCGTCAACGACTTCGCCCGCAAGCAGGGCCTCCTCAAGGACAAGGACGACAACCTCACCGGTGACGACATCCGGGAGGGCCTCACGGCGGTGATCTCGGTCAAGCTCGGCGAGCCCCAGTTCGAGGGCCAGACGAAGACCAAGCTCGGCAACTCCGAGGTCAAGGGCTTCGTCCAGCGGGCGATGACCGACGAGTTCGGGCACTGGCTGGAGACCCACCCCAACGAGGGCAAGGACATCGTCCGCAAGGCGATCCAGGCCGCGATGGCGCGGATGGCCGCCCGCAAGGCCCGCGAGGCGACCCGCCGCAAGGGCCTCCTCGAGTCCGGAGGCCTGCCGGGCAAGCTCTCCGACTGCCAGACGAAGGACCCGACGATCTCCGAGGTCTTCATCGTCGAGGGTGACTCGGCCGGTGGCTCGGCCAAGGCCGGCCGCAACCCCGAGAACCAAGCGATCCTGCCCATCCGCGGCAAGATCCTCAACGTCGAGAAGGCCCGGATCGACAAGATCCTCGCCAACCAGGAGGTCCAGGCGCTCATCTCGGCCTTCGGCACGGGCATCGGCGAGGACTTCGACATCGAGAAGGCGCGCTACCACAAGATCGTGCTCATGGCCGATGCCGATGTCGACGGCATGCACATCCGCACGCTGCTGCTCACCCTCCTCTTCCGCTTCATGAAGCCGCTCATCGAGGCCGGGTACGTCTACCTCGCCCAGCCGCCGCTCTACCGGCTCAAGTGGTCCAACCACGACCACAGCTTCGCCTTCACCGACCGTGAGCGCGACGCCATGATCGCCGAGGGCCAGGCGAAGGGGTGGCGCCTCCCCAAGGAGAACGCCGTCCAGCGCTACAAGGGCCTCGGTGAGATGAACTACCAGGAGCTCTGGGAGACGACGATGAACCCGGAGTCCCGCGTCCTCCTCCAGGTGACCCTCGACGACGCGGCCGCGGCCGACGAGATCTTCGCCGTCCTCATGGGCGAGGACGTCGAGTCCCGGCGCGGGTTCATCCAGAAGAACGCCCGCGACGTGCGCTTCCTCGACATCTGATCGCGCCCGCCACCCAGCCTTCGCCCCCCTTCGGCACGACCCCGAGGTGACCTCACCCCATGACCGACACCCCCACCACTCCTGAGCACGACCGCACGGAGCCGATCGACCTCAACGCGGAGATGCAGCGCAGCTACATCGAGTACGCGATGAGCGTCATCGTCTCCCGCGCCCTGCCCGACGTGCGCGACGGCCTCAAGCCGGTCCACCGGCGCATCGTCTACGCCATGTACGACGGCGGCTACCGGCCCGACCGCGGCTACAACAAGTGCTCGCGCGTCGTCGGCGACGTCATGGGCCAGTACCACCCGCACGGTGACATCGCGATCTACGACGCGATGGTCCGCCTCGTCCAGCCGTGGTCGCTGCGCTACCCGCTCATCGACGGCCAGGGCAACTTCGGCTCCGCGGGCAACGACGGCGCGGCCGCCCCCCGGTACACCGAGTGCAAGATGGCGCCGCTGTCCCTGGAGCTCGTGCGGGACATCGACCAGGAGACGGTCGACTTCGTCCCGAACTACGACGGCAAGACCCTCCAGCCGGACGTCCTGCCGGCGCGCTTCCCCAACCTCCTCGCCAACGGCTCCGCCGGCATCGCCGTCGGGATGGCGACCCAGATCCCGCCGCACAACCTGCGGGAGGTCGCCGAGGCGGCGCAGTGGATGCTCGACCACCCGGAGAGCACCCGGGAGGAGGCCCTCGAGGCCGTCATGGCCCGCATCAAGGGGCCGGACTTCCCCACCGGCGCCCTCATCATGGGCACCCGGGGCATCGAGGAGGCCTACCGCACCGGCCGCGGCTCGATCATCATGCGCGCCGTCGTCGAGGTCGAGGAGATCCAGGGACGCACCTGCCTCGTCGTCACCGAGCTGCCCTACCAGGTCAACCCGGACACGCTGGCGCAGAAGATCGCCGAGATGACGAAGGAGGGCCGTCTCTCCGGCATCGCCGACATCCGCGACGAGACCTCCGGGCGCACGGGACAGCGCCTCGTCATCGTCCTCAAGCGGGATGCGGTCGCCAAGGTCGTCCTCAACAACCTCTACAAGCACACCCAGCTGCAGACGACCTTCGGCGCGAACATGCTCGCGCTCGTCGACGGGGTGCCGCGCACGCTCCCGATCTCGGCCTTCATCCGGCACTGGGTCGAGCACCAGATCGACGTCATCGTGCGGCGCACCGAGTACCGGCTGCGCAAGGACGAGGCCGCCATCCACATCCTCCGTGGATACCTCAAGGCCCTCGACATGCTCGACGAGGTCATCGCGCTCATCCGTCGCTCGCCCACGGTCGAGGAGGCCCGGGAGGGACTCATCGAGCTGCTCGAGATCGACGAGGTCCAGGCGATGGCGATCCTCAACCTCCAGCTGCGCCGCCTGGCCGCGCTGGAGCGGCAGAAGATCATCGACGAGCACGACGAGATCGAAGCCCGGATCATCGACTACAAGGACATCCTCGCCAAGCCCGAGCGGCAGCGGCAGATCGTCAAGGATGAGCTGGCCGAGATCGTCGAGCGCTACGGCGACGACCGGCGCAGCCGGATCCTGCCCTACGACGGGGACGTCGCGATGGAGGACCTCATCCCCGAGGAGGACGTCGTCGTGACGATCACCCGGGGCGGCTACGCCAAGCGGACCCGGGTGGACGAGTACCGGGCCCAGAAGCGGGGCGGGAAGGGGGTGCGCGGCGCCTCCCTCCGCGGTGAGGACGTCGTGCGCAACTTCTTCACGACCACGTCCCACCACTGGCTCCTCTTCTTCACCAACCTCGGCCGCGTGTACCGCGTCAAGGCCTACGAGCTCCCCGAGGCGGCGCGCGACGGCAAGGGCCAGCACGTGGCCAACCTCCTCGCCTTCCAGCCGGACGAGCAGATCGCGGCGGTGTACGCGATCCGGGATTACGATGTGGCCCCCTACCTCGTCCTGGCGACGAAGCGCGGGCTCGTGAAGAAGACCCGGCTCAGCGAGTACGACTCGCCGCGCAGCGGCGGTCTCATCGCCATCAAGCTCCGCGAGGACGACGAGCTCATCGGAGCGGGTCTCGTCGCGGCCGAGGACGACCTCCTCCTCGTCTCCCGCAATGCGATGTCGGTGCGCTTCCACGCCACGGACGAGCAGCTCCGGCCGATGGGCCGGTCCACGAGCGGGGTCACGGGCATGAAGTTCCGGGAGGAGGACTCGCTCCTCGCGCTCAACGTCATCCCGGACGGGACCGACCCGGACGTCTTCGTCGTCTTCGAGAAGGGCGTCGCCAAGCGGACCGCCGCCTCGCAGTGGTCGGCGAAGAACCGCGGCGGCATCGGCGTCCTCGCGGCCAACTCCACGAAGGGTGGCCAGCTCGTCGGCGCGCTCGTCGTCGAGGAGGGCGACGAGGTCATGGTCGTCATGGAGAAGGGCAACATCGTCCGCTCCGCGGTGACCGAGGTGAACCGCACGAGCCGCAACACGCAGGGCGTGAGCTTCGCGTCTCCGCGCAAGGGAGATGCGATCGTCGCAGTTGCCCGCAATGTCGACCGTGGCGACGACGCGGAGCTGGAGGATGACGATGTAGCGTCGGACCCTGACGCACCCGTCGAGACCGGCTCGGCGGACGACGCCCAGCAGGGGGACACCCCCGGAGGTGACCAGGAGTGAGCTCGTCAGACACGACGACGATGCGTTCGTCGTCCGGCTCGGCAACCGCGACGCGGCGGCCGCAGGGTGGGCAGACCGCCCCGAGGCCCGCGCCGCGTGGGGGGCGCCGGGTCAAGCTCATGGTCTCGCGCGTGGACCCCTTCTCGGTGATGAAGGTCGGCTTCCTCGTGTCCGTGGCCCTCGGCATCGCGCTCGTCGTCATGACGGGCGTCATGTGGGCGCTGTTCTCCGCGATGGGGGTCTTCGACTCCGTCAACGACCTCGCCGGGCAGATCATCGGTGACGGCTCCGGCCAGGACTTCGACGTCATGGACTTCCTCGGCTTCGGTCGGGTCATGGCCCTGTCCATCGTCGTGGCGGTCGTCGACGTCTTCCTCCTCACGGCGATCGCGACCCTCGGTGCCTTCCTCTACAACATCGTCGCCAGCCTCGTCGGCGGCGTGCACATGACGCTGACGGACGACTGATCCGCCCCCTCCCCGCCGTTTTGGTTCCGGCGGATGGTGTGGGGTAATCTCGGGCGTCGCACCACGGTGCGCACGGGCCTATAGCTCAGCTCGGTTAGAGCGCTTCCCTGATAAGGAAGAGGTCCCTGGTTCAAGTCCAGGTAGGCCCACCACAGACGGTGAGGAGATCCCGTGAAGAAGGTCCTCGTGATCGTCGCGGCGGCAGCCGGCGCGGCGTACGCCAGACGCAAGGTCGAGCAGCAGCGGTCCGAGAAGGACCTCCACGCGGCCACGAGCCGCATGGGACGCACGAGCGGGACCACCAACGCCTGGGCCGCCGCCACCGACCGTCCCTCCTGATCCACCCAGCCCTCGGGGGCGTGGCGCAATTGGTAGCGCATCTGCTTTGCAAGCAGAGGGTTGTCGGTTCGAGTCCGATCGCCTCCACCGAGCACGACGGCCCGCACCCCACGGTGCGGGCCTTCGTCATGGCCCCTCCGTACGTGGCCCTCCGCACGCGCCGGCGGGCGTCCTGCGCTGGGTGGATCCCCCCTTCGCCCAGCGGATCGCCGTCATGGGGCAGGCGGCCTAGGTTGCCACCATGACCACAGTCGAAACGCACAACCCCGAGATCGCCGCGACGATCGACGTGGGCGGCATCGCCACGAACTACCACGACGTCGGGACGGGCGATCCCGTCCTCCTCATCCACGGGTCCGGTCCCGGGGTCAGCGCGTGGGCCAACTGGCGGACGGTCCTCCCCGTGCTCGGCGAGGACTTCCGCGTCATCGCGCCCGATGTGCTCGGCTTCGGCTACACGGAGCGTCCCGAAGGCGTCACCTACGACATGGCGACGTGGACCGAGCACCTCGTCGGCTTCCTCGATGCCCTCGGCCTGGACCGGGTCGCCGTCGTCGGCAACAGCTTCGGCGGCGCGCTCGCGCTCAACCTCACGACCCACCACCCCGACCGGGTGAGCAAGCTCGTGCTCATGGGCAGCGTCGGGGTGCCCTTCGAGATCACCGAGGGGCTCGACAAGGTGTGGGGCTTCGAGCCGTCGCTGGAGTACATGGTCGACCTCATGGACGTCTTCGCCCACGACAAGTCCCGGCTCACCGAGGACCTGGCGAAGCTCCGGCTCGAGGCCGCCACCCGCCCCGGGGTGCACGAGGCCTACTCCTCGATGTTCCCGGCGCCCCGGCAGCGCTCGGTCGAGGCCATGACGGTCCCCGACCAGGACATCCGCGGGATCACCCAGCCGACCCTCGTCATCCACGGTCGGGACGACGAGGTCATCCCGCTGAGCACCTCCATGCGACTGCACGAGCTCATCGACCAGTCGCAGCTCCACGTCTTCGGCCAGTGCGGCCACTGGGTCCAGATCGAGCACACTGACGGCTTCACCCGGCTGGTGGGGGACTTCCTCGCCTGAGCGTGAGCGCACGACCCAAGCACACGACGAAGGGGGGCGCCGGTCCGCAGCAGCGGTCCGACGCCCCCTTCGCAGGCTCAGCCGAGGTCAGGCCTTGTCGTCACCGAGGTGCTCGGTGTGGAGGTCGGCGCCCTCGGAGCTGTCCGTCGTCGACGGGACGGAGGAGTTGTCCGCCCAGTCACGGGCGGAACTCCACGCGTCGGTGCCCTCGACGGCCTCGCCCTGCTCACGCGCGTCCGGGGTGTCCTCGATCGGGGTTGGCGGGGTGGCCAGCGGGTCCTCGTCGATGGCGCTCGGCGCGGCCAGCGGGTCGCTCGCCGGGGCGTCCTCCGCGGTCTCCGCAGCCGGGGCGACGCCGGTGGCGGCGAGGCCCCCGGCAGCGGCGCCGGTGGCGGTGCCGACGGAGGAGTCACGACCGGTGGTCGGGGCCTTGTAGGGGTCACCGGTGGGGACGGCCCACGGGTCCTTCTTCGGGCCCTGCTTCTGCTTGGCGACGACCGCGGCGATGCCGCCGGCGACGAGGGCCAGGACGAGGAGCTTGAGCCCACGACGCTTCTTCTTGGGCTTCTCACCCTTCGCGGCGGCGAGGGCGGCCTGGGTGTCGCCCTGGTCGCGCAGCGCGGCGACAACCTCGGGGCCACGGATCGCGGCCTCGTCGGCCGCCTTGCGGCCGGCAGCGGCGCCAGCAGCCGCGAGGGTCGTGGCCGTGCCGACGAGCTGCTCGCGCACCTCGGCGGCGTCCTTGCCGGCCTTCTTCGTCGACTTCTTGGCCTGCTTCTTGGCCGACTTCGTGTCCTTCTTCACCGATTTCGCGCGCTTCTTGGCGTCCTTGGCCGCGTCCTTCTTGGCCCCCTCGGCCTGCTCGCGGAGGTCGGCCGCGCGGGCGGCGGCGTTCTCCCGGGTGCTCGCGGCCCGGTCGGCAGCGGTGGCCTTGAGCTCGTGAGCCTTCTCGCCGCCGTTCTCGGTCTGCTCAGCGACCTTGTCGATGATCTCGTGGACCTTGACCGCGGCGGTCTCGGCGGTCTCGTGGGCGCGAACGCGCCCGTCCTCGACCTTGTTGCTCTTCTGGAACACCATTCCTCCTGCGCGATGGACTACACCCCCATCCTGCACCGGATCGGTTCTCAGGGAAACTGAGAGCCCGCCGGAGGGGCCGCTGCGTCCGCCTGTCGGACCTGCAGATTACGATGAGTACCCATGAAGGCCATCCTGCACACGTCCCACGGCGACATCTCCATCGAGCTGTTCCCCAACCAGGCCCCCACGACGGTGGACAACTTCGTCGGTCTCGCGACCGGTGAGAAGGAGTACACCGACGACGCCGGTCGCTCCAACCCCACCCCCTTCTACGACGGCCTCGGCTTCCACCGGGTCATCTCCGGGTTCATGATCCAGGGCGGGTGCCCGCTCGGTGAGGGTGTCGGCGGCCCCGGCTACACCTTCGACGACGAGATCCACCCGGACCTCACCTTCTCCAAGCCCTACCTCCTCGCCATGGCCAACGCCGGCAAGCAGATGGGCCAGGGGACCAACGGCTCGCAGTTCTTCGTCACTGTCGGGGCGACTCCGTGGCTCAACGGCAAGCACACGATCTTCGGCGAGGTCGCCGACGGTCCGAGCCGTGAGGTCGTCGACACGATCGCCGCGGTCCCCACGGGTGCGATGGACAAGCCGAGCGAGCCGGTGACCATCGACTCCGTCGAGATCATCAAGGACTGACGCACATGACCCAGCCGCCCCCCGGCTGGGGAGGAGCCACCGGTGCCCACGACGGGGCCGGTGGCTCCGACGTTCCGGTCTGCCCCCGCCACCCCGACCGCGTCTCCTACATTCGCTGCCAACGGTGCCGCCGACCCGCCTGTCCCGAGTGCCAGCGCAGCGCCGCGGTCGGCGTCCAGTGCGTCGACTGCATCCGGGAGCAGGCCAGGTCAGGACCCCGCCCGGTCACCGTGCTCGGTGGCCGCGCCGGTTCCGACAAGCCCCACCTGACGATGGGGATCATCGCGCTCTGCGTCCTCGTGTGGATCGGCGAGCTCGTCTCGCCGCGGGTCTTCCAGGAGGTGGCCTTCGCGCCGGCTCTGGGGACGATCGAGCCCTGGCGGCTCCTCACCTCGGCCTTCGCGCACAGCCCCCACCAGCCGATGCACATCATCTTCAACATGCTGGCGCTGTGGATCGTCGGCGGCTACCTCGAGCGGATGCTCGGCTGGGCGCGCTACCTCGCGATCTACGTCGTCACGGCTCTCGCCGGGACGGTGACCTGGCTCCTCTTCCAGCCGGTGGACTCCTTCGTCCCCGTCGTCGGTGCCTCCGGCGCCGTCTTCGGGCTCTTCGCTGCCGTCATCGTCCTCAATCGCCACCTCGGCCGCGACAGCTCGGGGATGATCGCGACGATCGGCATCAACGCGGTCATCGGCTTCGTCGTCCCCAATGTCGCCTGGGAGGCCCACCTTGGCGGGCTCGTCGCCGGTGGTCTCGTCGCGGCCGCCATGGCGCTCGCCCGCACGCAGCGCAACCCGGCGATCGCCTGGGGGGCCATCGTCGGCGTCCTCGTGCTCGTCCTGGGACTCTTCGTCGCGAAGTACGCGATGTCCCCCGCCGGGATCGTCGTCCCGGTCGGTTGATCGTCCCCAGGGCGCGAGTTACACCGGTGTGATTTGTCCCCAAGTGTGTACAACCCTGTGGATAAGTCGGGTTGTCCACAGGGTTGTGCACGCGAGACACACGACAGGGCCGCAGCCCCCGAGGAGCTGCGGCCCTGTCGTCGTCCCGGTGGTCCCGGCTACTTCCAGCGGGTCGTCATGGCGAAGCCGACGAGGATGAAGGCGAAGCCCGCCCCGAGGTTCCACATCCCCCAGCTCTCGACCGGGTACTGCTGCTTGGTGATGTAGAAGGTCACGACCCACACGAGGCCGATGAGCATGAGGCCGAGCATCACGGGGACGAACCACGGCGGGTTGCCCACCTTCTGCGCCCGGGCCTTGTGCCTCTCCCTGCGCTCGGCCTCGGCAAAGGCCTCGTCCGCCCGGGCGCGCTTGCTCGGGTCGCCGGACTTGGCCAGCTTGCGGGTACCCGCCTTGCGGGGGCCGGCCTCGTCAGAGGGTGTGTCGTCGGCGGACTTCGCCACGGGGTGCTCCTCAGGGATGATCGGTGTCGTGGCCTAGCGTAGAGGCCGGAGCAGGTTCGACCGAGCGAAGGGGGTGCCCCGCGTGGCCACCGAAGAGCCGTCCGACCCTTCGGCGGCGGAGACGTCGGAGGACGTCGACCCGCACCCCCGGCTCACCCGGGTGCGGGCGTGGTTGACCCATCGCCCGACCGGCTGGTCCGCCCTCGTCCCCGTCATCGCGCTCGGGGCGGGGCTCCTCTTCGCGACGTCGAGCACGACGGCCCGCGGGACCGACCTGCGCAGCGAGGCCGTCGACATGCCCGATGTCATCCGGGAGCGGACGCTCGAGAACGAGCGTGCGGGGCAGGAGGTCGAGTCGCTGCGCGGCGACGTGGACCGCCTCACCCGCGAGGCGGCCCCCGGGAGCCGGCGGCTGCGGGACCTCGACCGTCGCTCCCGGGCCAACGCCGCCGCCGCCGGGCTGACGCCGGTCAAGGGGCCCTCGGTCACCGTCTCCCTCGACGACGCCCACCTCAGCAGCGACGAGATCCCGGAGGGCTTCGGCGTCAACGACGTCGTCGTCCACCAGCAGGACGTCCAGGGCGTCGTCAACGCGTTGTGGCGCGGCGGTGCGGAGGCCATGCAGATCATGGACCAGCGGGTCATCTCCACGAGCGCGGTGCGCTGCGTCGGCAACACCCTCATCCTCCAGGGGCGGGTCTACTCGCCGCCCTTCACCATCACCGCCGTCGGCGACCCTGACGAGCTGCAGGAGGCGCTCGACGAGGACCCGGCCGTCGACATCTACCGGCAGTACGTCGACGCCGTCGGCCTCGGCTACGAGGTGACCGAGGACGAGGAGACGCAGCTGCCGGCCTTCGCCGGACGGACGCGCCTCGAGCACGCCCGGGCCGTCGATGACGGGCGCTGAGGTCCATACTGGCCGGGTGAGCCAGATCCTCGTCGTCGACAACTACGACAGCTTCGTCTTCACCATCGTCGGCTACCTCCAGCAGCTCGGCGCCGAGACGACCGTCGTGCGCAACGACGCCGTCACCCCCGCGGACGGCGCCGACTTCGACGGCGTCCTCGTCTCCCCGGGGCCCGGGACGCCCGAGGGAGCAGGGGTGTCGATGGCGATGATCGAGGCCTGTGCGGAGCGGGCGCAGCCGATGCTCGGCGTCTGCCTCGGTCACCAGGCGCTCGGGGTCGTGCTCGGCGCCACCGTCGGCCGGGCACCCGAGCTCCTCCACGGCAAGACGAGCCGGGTGCTCCACGACGAGGACGGCGTCCTCGCAGGGCTCCCGTCCCCCTTCACCGCCACGCGCTACCACTCGCTCACCATCGACCCGGCGACCGTGCCCGAGACCCTCGTGCCCACCGGTCACACCGAGTCCGGCGTCATCATGGCCGCCCGCCACCGCGACCTGCCGCTCCACGGTGTCCAGTTCCACCCCGAGTCCGTCCTCACCGAGTACGGGCACCGCATCCTCGCCAACTGGCTCGCCGTCACCGGCGACGACGCCGCGGTCGGGCGCAGCGCCGGTCTGTCCCCGCTCGTGGGCGACGTCGAGGGCGTCGCCCGCGCCGTCGCCGCCGGCTGACGAGGGAGTGGTCCGTGGGTGAGCCGACGATCGGGCCGGTCGATCGCGTCCAACGGCGGCACTCGGTCCTAGGCTTCCCCATCGCCGTCGTCTACAAGTTCTTCGACGACTTCGGTGGCTACCTCTGCGCCCTGCTCACGTACTACGGCTTCCTCTCCCTCTTCCCCTCCCTGCTCCTCCTCTCGACCGTCGTCGGCTTCGTCCTCCAGGACCAGCCCGTGTGGCAGGACAAGATCCTCGACTCGGCGATCTCCGAGTTCCCCATCGTCGGGGACGAGCTGCGGACCACGGGCACCCTCGGAGGCGGGCCGATCGGCCTCGTCGCCGGTGGTCTCTCCGCCCTCTACGGCGGCCTCGGGGTGGGGCAGGCCCTGCAGTACGCCAACAACACCGCGTGGATGGTGCCCCGCAACAGCCGGCCCAACCCCATCGCGAGTCGCGGCCGGGGTCTCCTCCTCCTCGTCGTCGCGGGGCTGACGATCGTCATCACGACGGGGGTGACGACCTACCTCAGCCGGCTCATCGCGGACAGCGCGGCCGGTTGGGCCCTCACCGTCGTGTCGATCCTGCTCAACGTCTATGTCATCGCGGTCGTCCTGCGCATCGTGACGACCCGCGCGCTCGGCCTCCGGGACGTGCTCCCGGGGGCGGTCATCGCCGGACTCGCCTGGCAGGGGATGCAGCAGGTCGGCGCGGCCTACGTCAGTGCCGTCGTGGACCGCGCGAGCAACCTCAACTCGGTCTTCGCCCTCGTCCTCGGTCTGCTGATCTTCCTCTACACGATGGCGGTCATCGTCATGCTCAGCGTCGAGGTCAACGTCGTGCTCAAGGAGCGGCTCTGGCCGCGGGCCCTGCTCACCCCCTTCACCGACCAGGTGGTGCTCACGGCGGCCGACGAACGGGCCTATGCGCGCCACGCCGAGGCGCAGCGGCTCAAGGGCTTCCAGCGCATCGACGTCTTCTTCGACGACCTGCGCGGGCGGGACTGACGCCGAGGCGTTAGGGACTCGAGGGCGACTGCCGGGTGCTGCGCGGCGAGCGCGTCCCGGTCGGCTCCGGCGAGGAGGGCTCGAGCGAGCTCGTCGTGCTCGTGGAGGTCGGCTCCGGCTCGTCCGTCGTCTCGCTAGGCTCGTCCGTCGTCTCCGTCGGTTCGTCGGTCGTCTCGCTCGTCGTCTCGGTCGGCGAGCGGGTCGTCGTCACCGTCGTGGCCTCCTTCTCCGCGACGACGAAGGTGACCGTGCGGCCCTGACGGACCGTGCCGGCTCCCGGGGTCTGCTCGAGGATGGTCCCGGGCTCCTCCGAGGACTCGCGCTCCTCCTCGACGACCTCGAGGTTGAGGGCGAAGACCTCCTGCCGCACCTGGGAGACCTTCTGGCCGGTGAAGTCCGGCAGCTCGACATCGCCCGAGGCGACGACGAGGTCGACGCTGGAGCCCTGCTTCACGGTCTCACCCGAGGCCGGGCTCGCGGAGACGACGCGGTTGCGGGTCTGGGCGGGATCGTTCTCCTCGGTGACCTCGCCGACCTCGAGACCGGCGTCCTCGAGGGCCTTCGTCGCGGCCTGACGGCCCATCCCCTCGAGGCTGGGCACGCTCACGTCGTCGGGTCCGCCGGAGACGGTGAGCGTGACCTCGTCCCCCTCGGCAGCGGTGGCCCCTTCCTCGGGGTCCTGCGCGATGACCTCGCCCCTGGGCTGCTGGCTGGGGGTGACCTCGCTCTCCACGGTCAGCCCGAGATCCTCCAGCTCGCTCGTGGCCTCGGCCTCCGTGCTGCCGACGACCCCGGGCACGGTGACCTCCGCGACGTCATCGCCCTGCGTCGAGCTCCACGCGAACCACCCGAGGAGGAGCAGGGGGATGAGGAGAAGTGCCGCGATGACCCAGCCGAGCCTGGAGCCGCGACGACGTGGCGGTGTGGCGGGCATCGAGGCGGTGTCCGGGTCGGTCCGCGGGGTGGGGGCGGCCTCGGCGCGCGGGGCGGCCACGGGCATCGTCGTCGTCGCGCTCTCGAGGCGGGAGGTGGCCACGGGGCTGATGGGCATGCCGGCCCCGTAGGCCTCGAGGTCCTCGGCCATCGCCTTGGCGTCGGGGTAGCGCTCGTCCCGGTCCTTCGTCAGGGAGTGGACGACGATGGCGTCGAGCTCCGCCGGCACGTCCGGGTTGACCGACGACGGCAGGGGGATGTCGGCGTTGACGTGCTGGTAGGTCAAGGAGATCGGCTCACCGGTGTACGGGGTCCGGGCGGTGAGGAGCTCGAAGAGGAGGCAGCCGGTGGAGTAGACGTCGCTGCGCTTGTCGACCGTCTCGCCGCGCGCCTGCTCGGGGGAGATGTACTGGGCCGTGCCGATGACGGCCTGGGTCTGGGTCATCGTCGCCTGGGTGTCGGCGATGGCGCGGGCGATGCCGAAGTCCATGACCTTGACGTCGCCGTCGTCGGTGACCATGACGTTGCCGGGCTTGATGTCGCGGTGGACGATGCCCATGTCGTGGCTGTAGTCGAGGGCCTCGAGCACCCGCTGGACGATGTAGGCGGCCTCCACGGGGTCGAGAGTTCCGTCGGGCGAGTCGTTGAGCACCTCGCGCAGCGTCCGGCCGTCGACGTACTCCATGACGATGTAGGGGATGTCGAGGGAGGCGCCCCCGGCCTCCTCGACGCGCTCCTCGCCGGAGTCGTACACGGCGACGATCGAGCGGTGGTTCAGGCCGGCGACGGACTGCGCCTCGCGGCGGAAGCGGGTGAGGAAGGCGGAGTCCCGGGCGTGGTCGGTGCGCAGGATCTTGATGGCGACGGGGCGCCCGAGGCGGGCGTCGTGCCCGAGGTGGACCTCGGCCATGCCGCCGCGGCCGATGAGCTCTCCCACCTCGTAGCGTCCGCCGAGCAGACGCGGTGCCGGCGTGCTCATGCTGTCTCCCTGGGCGTGTCGATGGATGGGGTGGTCGTCGGGGGAGTCACTGGAGGGCCGCCTTCATCACGGCCGAGCTGATCGGTCCGGCGACGGACCCTCCGTAGGCCTCGCTACCGTCCCGTCCGCCGTCCTCGACGACGACCGCGACGGCGATCTTCGGGTTGTCGGTCGGGGCGAAGCCCGTGTACCAGGCATGGGGCGCAGCCCCCTCGGCGTGCTCCGCGGTGCCGGTCTTGGCGGCGACGCTCGTGCCCTCGACCGCACCCTGCTGGCCCGTCCCGTCGGTGACGACGAGCTCCATCATGTCGGTGAGCTCGTCGGAGGTCTCCTCCTCCATCGCCCGGGAGAGCTCCTCCGGCTTCGTCTTCTCGATCGTCGAGAGGTCGGAGCCCAGGACCGACTGGATGAGGTGCGGCTTCATCACGACACCGTCGTTGGCCACGGCCGCGCTGACCATGGCCACCTGGAGGGGAGTGACGCGCACGTCGTACTGTCCGACGCCGACCTGTGCCTCCTGCGGCGGGTTGAGGTCCTTGGGGATCGTGGACGGGGTGACCTTCATCGGGATGCGGAGGTCCTCGCCGAAGCCGAACTTGCTCGCCTGGTCGCGGATCGTGCCGCCGCCGAGCTCCATGCCCAGCCAACCGAAGGCGGTGTTGCAGGAGTTCTGCATGGCCACGTCGAGGGTGACCCGGTCCCCCGGACCGCAGGACTGGCCGTTGGAGTTGGGCAGCCCGGCGGTCGTCTGGGGCAGGTCGAGGACCGCCGGCCCGGGGAGGGAGGAGTCCCCGGTGAAGTCGCCCTCCTCGATGGCGGCGGCGGCCGTGACGATCTTGAAGACCGAGCCCGGCGGGTAGAGGTTGCCGCTGATGGCGCGGTTGACGAGGGGCCGTGAGGGGTCGGAGTTCAGCGACTCCCAGGCCTGCTTCTCGGTGTTGGGGTCGTGGCTCACGAGCGGTGACGGGTCGTAGGTCGGGTGCGAGACCATCGCGCGGATCGCGCCGCTGCGGGGGTCGATGGCGACGACCGAGCCGCGCTGGTCGCCGAGGGCCTCCTCCGCGGCCTTCTGCACCTTCGGGTCGATGGTCAGCTCGAGGCTGGCCCCCTTCGGCTCGCGCCCGGCGATCGTCCCCGTCAACCGGTCGTAGAAGAGGGTGTCGTCGCGACCGGAGAGCAGCCCGTCGGAGGCGCCCTCGATCCCGCCCCCGGCGCCGTAGGTGAAGGAGTTGTAGCCGGTGATGTGGCTGTAGAGCTGCGGCTCGGTGTACTCCCGCTGCCAGGCGAGGTCGGTGCCGGTCGGTGTCGACGTCGCGATGGGCTGCCCGCCGAGGAGGATCTGTCCACGCTCGCGCGCGTAGTTCTCCAGCTGGGTGCGCCGGTTGCCCTCGCGGGCGTTGATGTCCTCGGCACCGAGGACCTGGATCCACGTGCTCGCCCCGAGGAGAAGGACGAAGAGCACCGCGACGAGCATCGAGAGGCGACGGATGGGCTGGTTCATCGCGTCTTCACCACCTGGGTGGGGGCGTCCATCGAGGCGGGGTCGAACTCCGGCTCCGGCCGCCGGGCGTGGTCGCTGATCCGCAGGAGGAGGGCCACGAGCGTCCAGTTCGTCAGGAGCGAGGATCCGCCGTAGGCGACGAAGGGGAGGGTGAGACCGGTGAGCGGGATGACCCGGGTGACGCCGCCGATGACGACGAAGACCTGGATGGCCAGGACGAAGGTCAGGCCCGTCGCGAGGAGCTTGCCGAAGCCGTCGCGCAGCCCGATGGCCGACCGGAGCCCGCGCTCGACGAGGAGGGCGTAGAGCATGATGATCGCGAAGACGCCGATGAGGCCGAGCTCCTCACCGAGGCTGGTGAAGATGAAGTCCGACTCGGGCAGCGGCGTCAGCCACGGGCGGCCCCGGCCGAGACCGGTGCCGGAGATGCCCCCGGCCGCCATGCCCATGATCCCCGTCGTCAGCTGGCCGCACTGTTCCATGCCCTCGTCGGAGAAGGTGTCGGTCCAGCACAGGACGCGGGTCTGCACGTGCGAGGCGAACTGGTAGACGATGAGCGCGCCAGCGGCGGCCAGGCTGAGGCCGAGGACGATCCACGACACCCGCTCGGTGGCGACGTAGAGCATGGCGACGAAGAGCCCGAAGATGAGCAGGGTCGTGCCGAAGTCGTTCTCGAGGACGAGGACGAGCGCCGCGGCGAGCCAGGCGATGACGAGCGGGCCGAGGTCGCGGGGCCGGGGGAAGGTGATCCCGAGGACCTTCTTGCCGGCGAGGGCGAGCATGTCGCGGGTCTGGACGAGGTAGCCGGCGAAGAAGATCGCCAGGAGGATCTTCGCGACCTCGGCGGGCTGGAAGGTGAAGGCGCCGACCTTGATCCAGATGCGGGCACCGAAGACGGAGTGGCCGAGCGGCGTGAGGGGGAGGGCGATGAAGACGAGGGCCAGGGCGCCGGCGGTGTAGGTGTAGCGGCGGAGGACCCGGTGGTCGCGGAGGGCGATGAGCACCGCGACGGCGATGGCGACACCGAGCCCGGTCCAGATGAGCTGGCGCAGGGCGAGGCCCGAGGTGAAGTCCCGGCCGGCCGCGAGGTCGAGGCGGTGGATCATCACCACCCCCAGGCCGTTGAGGAGGGTCGCGATGGGCAGGATGATCGGGTCGGCGAAGCTCGCCCGCCAGCGCAGCACGAGGTGGACGACGAGGGCGATGGCGGCGAGGAGGCCGGTGTGCCCCAGGAGGTCCGGGGGGATCTCGCCGTCCTCGGCGACGGTGACGTTGACGTAGGCGAGGATGACGACGCCGATGGCCACGGCGATGAGCAGCAGCTCGATGTTCCGGCCGCGGGCCGGGGTGATGGTGGTGATCGCCCGCCTCATCGGCCGCAGGGCTCCCCGGACGAGCGCAGCTGGCCGCACTTCTTGGCGGCGACGCGCAGGCTGTCGACGCGCTGGTCGGCCTCCTCGCGCGAGCTGACGGAGATCGTCTCCTCGACCTCGTCCCGGTAGAAGGAGGGCAGCTCGGTGACCCGGATGTCGGTCTCGTCGACGGCGGTACTCAGCGGGATGGGGCCCAGGTCCTGGGCGACGCCGCGGTAGACCGTGACCTTGCCGCCCTCGACGCCGACGTAGTACTGCTGCTGCGTCCAGGCATAGCCGGCATAGACGACGGCGCCGACGAGGAGCAGGGCGACGACGAGGGCGCCGATGCGACGCAGCCAGCGACCGCCCCTTCCGGTGCCGTCCTCCTCGGCCAGCTCCACCCCTTCGTCGTCGTCCTTGCGGGTGAGCGCCGCGGCCTTGGCGGCCGGCGAGTCGTCCGCGCGCTTGCGGGGTCGACGCAGGGCGGCGGAGCCGACGACCTGGGGTTGGGTGGAGGGCGAGGTGCCGGCATCGACGACGTCGGCGACGACGACGGTGACGTTGTCCGGGGCGCCGGCACGAAGGGCGAGGGAGACGAGGTCGTCCGCGGCCCGACCGGGTGCGGTGCCGCCGGCGAGGATCTCCTCGATCGTGTCGAGCGCGACGAAGCCGGAGAGCCCGTCGGAGCACAGCAGGTAGCGGTCACCGCGGCGGGCCTCGCGGGCGCCGAGGTCCGGCTCGTCGCCGTCGGCACCGGTGAGCACGCGGGTGACCACCGAACGCTGCGGGTGGGTGCTCGCCTCCTCCTCGGTGATCCGTCCATCGTCGATGAGGGTCTGGACGAAGGAGTGGTCCTTCGTGATCTGGGAGAGGCGGTCCTCGCGGAGGAGGTAGGCGCGAGAGTCCCCGATGTGGGCGAGGATGAGCTTGTTGCGTGCCCGCATGATCGCCGTGACCGTCGTCCCCATGCCCTGGAGCTCGGAGTTGTCGGCGTAGGTCCGGGCGATCTCCTCGTTGGCCGAGGTGATGGCGCGGTTGAGCTGCGCGGAGGCCTCCGCGGCGGTGAGGGAGTCGTGGTCGATCTCGACGAGCTCGGTGATGACGGTGGCCGAGGCGATGTCCCCGCCGGCGTGACCGCCCATGCCGTCGGCGACGACGAGCAGGTGGGGGCCGGCGTACCCGGAGTCCTGGTTGTCCTTGCGGACGAGCCCGACGTCGGAGCGCGCGGCGTAGTGGAAGGTCAGCGCCACGTCAGTTCCTCAGCTCGATGACGGTGCGGCCGATGCGGATCGAGGTGCCGGTCTCCACCGGGACGGGGTCGCCGACCCGGTACTGGCCGAGGAAGGTGCCGTTCGTCGAGCCGAGGTCCTCGACGTACCACCCGTCCTGACCGCGGATGATCCGCGCGTGGCGGCCGGAGGCGAACTCGTCGTCGAGGACGAGCGCGCACTCGGGGTTGCGCCCGATGAGCACCCCGGACTCGCGCAGGGGCAGGGAGGTGCCCGTGAGCGGTCCGGTGGTGAGCACGAGGTGCGTGGGGGTGCGCGGGTTGCGGGTGGGTCTGGGGGTGGTCGCGGCGGGTGCCGGGGAGGGCTCGGACTCCCGGGACCGGCGAAGGGCGCGACGCTCCTTCTTCGGCGGTGTGGGCCGGCGGTTGACGACCCGGGTGCCGTAGAGGTCGGAGCGCAGCACCCTCGCGACGAAGAGGACGAAGACCCAGAGGAGGACGAGCAGGCCGAGGCGCAGCACGGTGACTGTCAGCTCACTCAACTCGGTGCTCCTGTCGGATCGGGTGCGCGGACGCTCAGCGGCCGGCGTGGAAGGTGGCGTGGGTGCGCCCGACGGTGATCCGGTCACCCTCGGCGAGTCGGACGGCATCGGTGGGCTCGCCGTTGACGAAGGTCCCGTTGGTGGAGCCGAGGTCCCGCAGATGGGTGACGAGGTGGGGCCCGTCGTGGGTGACGCGCACCTCGCAGTGCCGTCGGGAGATGCCCGGGTCGTCGAGGACGACGTCGGCGCTCTCGTCGCGGCCGAGGACGGTCATCGCCGCGATGAGCGGGTAGCGCTCACCTGCCACCTCGAGCCACGGTCGCTCCTGGACGGCCTGCACGGGGGCGGCCTGGCGCGGCGGCTCGGCCCGCTGCACGGTCGTCGGGGCCTCGTCCGCGGGGAGGTGCGGGGGGGCCGAGCTCGGGGGCGCCTGGGTG
>DXAR01000001.1 GCA_019116945.1 Candidatus Janibacter merdipullorum
AGCCCTTCACGCCGGAGGACCTCAAGGCGCTCGACAAGGCGATGCAGCGGATCATCAACGAGGGCCAGACCTTCGTGCGTCGCGAGATCAGCGACGAGGCCGCGCTCGAGGAGCTGTCCGACGAGCCGTACAAGTGCGAGCTCATCGGGCTCAAGGGCGGCGCCTCCGAAGATGCCGCGGAAGGGGCGAGCGTCGAGGTCGGCGGCGCCCAGCTGACGATCTACGACAACGTCCGCCGGGACGGGTCGGTCGCCTGGGGCGACCTGTGCCGTGGTCCGCACGTGCCGAGCACCAAGGTCATCGGCAATGCCTACAAGATCATGCGTTCAGCCGCCGCCTACTGGCGCGGCAGTGAGAAGAACCCCCAGCTGCAGCGCATCTACGGCACGGCGTGGCCGAGCAAGGCCGAGCTCAAGGCCTATCTCGACCGGCTCGCCGAGGCGGAGAAGCGCGACCACCGCAAGCTCGGGCGCGACCTCGACCTCTACTCCTTCCCCGACGAGATCGGATCCGGTCTGCCCGTCTTCCACCCGAAGGGTGGGGTCATCAAGCGGGAGATGGAGGACTACGTCCGGCGCCGGCACATCGAGGAGGGCTTCGAGTACGTCGGCACCCCGCACATCGCCAAGGAGGGGCTCTTCCACACCTCCGGGCACCTGCCCTACTACGGCGACGGCATGTTCCCGCCCCTGGACGTCGACGGCATGGACTACCGCCTCAAGGCGATGAACTGCCCGATGCACAACCTCATCTACCGCAGCAAGCAGCGCTCCTACCGCGAGCTGCCGCTGCGTCTCTTCGAGTTCGGCAGCGTCTACCGCCACGAGAAGTCGGGCGTCATCCACGGCCTGACCCGGGTGCGCGGCTTCGCCCAGGACGACAGCCACTCCTACGTCACCAAGGAGCAGGCCCCCGACGAGATCCGCCACCTCCTCGGCTTCGTCCTCGGGCTGCTGCGGGACTTTGGCCTCGACGACTTCTACCTCGAGCTGTCCACCCGTGACGACGAAGGGGACAAGAGCACGAAGTTCATCGGGTCGGACGAGGACTGGGCCGAGGCGACCTCCGTGCTCGCGGAGGTCTGCGGCGAGACCGGGCTCGAGCTCGTCCCCGACCCGGGTGGTGCCGCCTACTACGGCCCCAAGGTCTCCGTCCAGGCCCGCGATGCCATCGGACGCACGTGGCAGATGAGCACGATCCAGTACGACTTCAACCAGCCGTCCGAGGACCGCTTCAACCTCGAGTACCAGGCCGCGGACGGCTCCCGGCAGCAGCCGGTGATGATCCACTCGGCGAAGTTCGGCTCGATCGAGCGCTTCATCGGCGTGCTCGTCGAGCACTACGCCGGTGCCTTCCCGGTGTGGCTGAGCCCGGTGCAGGTGCTCGGAGTACCCGTCGCCGAGGAGTACAACGACTACCTCTGGGACGTGCTGCAGCAGATGCGGGCGAAGGGGATCCGCGTCGAGCTCGACGACAGCGATGACCGCTTCCCCAAGAAGATTCGCAATGCGAGCAAGTCCAAGGTGCCCTTCACCCTCATCGCCGGCGAGGAGGACCGCAGCAACAACGCGGTCTCCTTCCGCTACCGCGACGGGTCGCAGGAGAACGGACTGCCGATCGAGACCGCGATCGAGCGGGTCCTCGCGGCCGTCGAGGCCAAGGACCAGGTGATGTCGGCGCCGTGACAGGATCGGGTGCATGACCGAGTCCCAGGACCCACCGCTGGAGGACGAGCGCTCCTTCGTCGGCGTCCCGGACGGCTTCGATCGCCTCTGGACGCCGCACCGCATGGCCTACGTGACGGGCGAGCGACCGAGCGAGGAGCCGGGGGAGGGCTGCCCCTTCTGCGTCGCCCCCGACAAGGAGGACGCGGAGGGCCTCGTCGTCCACCGGGGCGAGACCTGCTTCGTCGTCATGAACCTCTTCCCCTACAACGCCGGACACGTCCTCGTCTGCCCCTACCGGCACGTCTCCCTCTACATCGACCTCACCGACGAGGAGACGGCGGAGTTCACCGCCCTGACCAAGGCGGCCATCCGCACCCTCCAGGCGACCTCCGGCCCGCACGGCTTCAACCTCGGGATGAACCAGGGTGCCGTCGCGGGAGCAGGAGTCGCGGCGCACCTGCACCAGCACGTCATCCCGCGGTGGGGCGGGGACATGAACTTCCTGCCGATCATCGCCCAGACCAAGGCCCTGCCGATCCTCCTCGAGGACGCCCGCTCGGCACTGGCGGAGGCCTGGCCGGGGGAGTGACCCGCCGGATTGCGGTGTCCGTCACCCGTGATGGTGGCGGGGAGTGGTCCTCAGCGCAGTTACGCTGGTGCGCGAGATGCTCAACCGATACGCGCGCGCGGCCGTCACCCGGATCCTGACCCCGGTGGCGAAGCTGTTGCTCCGCCTGGGCGTCAGCCCGGACGTCGTGACGATCATCGGCACCCTCGGGGTCTGCCTCGGGGCGCTCGTCTTTTTCCCGATGGGCGAGCTGCTCATCGGCGTCCTCGTCATCACCGCCTTCGTCTTCTCCGACACGATCGACGGGGTCATGGCGCGGATGCTCGACCGCTCGAGCAGCTGGGGCGCCTTCCTCGACTCGACCCTCGACCGGATGGGCGACGCCGCGATCTTCGCCGGCCTCGCCATCTGGTACTTCCAGGGCGGTGACGACCGGGTCATGGCCTGGCTGGCCCTGGCCTGCCTCGTGCTCGGCAGCCTCGTCTCCTATGCCCGCGCCCGCGCGGAGGGACTCGGCATGCGGGCCGACGTCGGCATCGCCGAGCGCGCCGACCGCCTCGTCGCGGCCCTCGTGACGACCGGGTTCGTCGGGATGGGCCTGCCCGAGGTCGCGCTCAAGATCGTCCTCGCGCTCCTCGCCCTGGCGAGCATCGTCACCGTCATCCAGCGGATCCTCGTCGTCCGTCAGCAGGTGCGCGCCGCGGCTGGAGCGAGGACCCCCACCGCATGACCCGGCTGCGCGAGCGGGCGACCGTCCTCGCCTTCCTCCTCGCCTGGCGCGTCCTGCGGCTCCTGCCCGCGCGTCTCGCCCACGGCCTCTTCGACCTGGCCGCGGACCGCACGACGA
>DXAR01000071.1 GCA_019116945.1 Candidatus Janibacter merdipullorum
GATGTCCGAGGGCATGTCGCCGACGAGGAGGCAGCGGTCGACGCGAGCCCACGGCGCACGGGACAGGGCCTCCCGAAAGAGCCCGTCGCGCGGCTTGCGGCACGAGCACTCCCCCTCGTCGTGCGGGCAGACCGCGATCGCGTCGAGGTGGGCACCGGCCGCGGTGAGCTCGTCGACCAGACGCGCGTGCACGACCTCGAGGTCGGCGCGCACCATGAGCCCCCGGGCGATCCCCCGCTGGTTGGTCACGAGGACGGTCCGGCAGCCGGCACGGGTCAGCGCGGCCACGGCCTCGGCCGCACCGGGGAGGAGGACGAGGTCCTCCGGCCGGGTGACGTAGCCGTCGACGACGCGCTCGTTGAGCGTCCCGTCGCGGTCGAGGAGGACGAGGTCGAAGGGGGCGTCCGCCGTACCCGGCTCGAGCGCCTCCGGCCCGAACCACCAGGGGCGCGGGGTCAGCTCGGCTCCTGCACCGCGTGGTCCACGGCCTCGCACCACGCGTGGGCCCAGAGCATGTGGACCTCCTGGATGCGGGGGGTCTCCTCCGAGGGGACGACGAGGAGGTGGTCGGCGAGATCCCCCTGACCGGCCCCCTTCGCGCCCGTCATGAGGATGGTGGTCACGCCGCGGCGACGGGCCTCCCCCAGAGCCGCGACGATGTTGGGGCTCGTGCCGGAGGTCGACATCGCGAGGAGGACGTCACCGGGGCGGCCGAAGGCCTGGACCCCACGGAGGAAGACCTGGTCGAAGCCGTAGTCGTTGCCGATCGCCGTGAGCGACGAGTGCGACTCGGCGAGGCTGATGGCAGGAAGGGGGTGCCGGTCCTGCACGCACTTGCCGAGGAACTCCGCGGCGACGTGGCTGGCGATGGCGGCGGATCCGCCGTTGCCGGCGACGAGCAGCGTCCCGCCGGCGCGCAGCGCCTCGAGGACCACCCGTCCCGCCGCGTCCACGGACGAGCGCAGCCGCGGCTCACCCACCTGCTGCGCGAGCCGCACCCACGCGGCGATGCCCGCGTCGAGCTGCTGGGTCACGAGGGCGAGATCCGCCTCGGTCGTCGTCATTGCTGGCCCTTCCAGGTCGTCACGCCGTGCTTGGTGAAGGTGAACTCTGAGACGGTGAGCCCGAGGTCGAGGAGAGCGTCCGCGACGACGTGGCGACGCTCGAACTCGCAGATGAAGATCATGTGCCCACCGCCGCCGGCACCGGTGACCTTGCCCCCCAGCGCGCCCGAGCGCAGGGCGAGGTCGACCGCCTCGGAGATGAGCGGTGTCGTGATCCTCGAGGACATTCGCTGCTTCTCCCGCCACGCCTCGCCGAGGAGGGAGCCGATCTCGTCGACCTGCCCGCGGAGGAGGGCCACGCGCATCGCGTCGGCGAGGTCCCGCTGGGCCCGCAGGCCGGCGACGGCGTCCTCGTTGCCCGTCTCGTACCGGGAGACCTGGTCCTCGATGATGTGGTCGCTGACGCGGGTCCGACCGGTGTAGGCGAGGAGCATGTTGTGCTCGAGCTCGTGGACGGTGTCCGGCCGCACCCGCAGCGGGTTGACGACGACCTCGCCGTCCTGACGGAACTCCATGAAGTTGAAGCCGCCGAAGGCCGCCGCGTACTGGTCCTGGTAGCCGCCGGGGATCCCGAGGTCCTCACGCTCGAGCCGGTAGGCGATCTCGGCGATGGCGTGCGGTCCGAGGTCGAGGCCGCAGTGCCGGGCGACGAGGTCGATGACCGCGACCATGACCGCGCTGGAGCTCCCGAGCCCCGAGCCCGGCGGGGCGTTCGTGTGGAGGAAGAGGTCGAAGCCGTCCGAGGGGAGGGCACCCTCGAGCTGCATGATCCGGGCGATGGCCGCCTTGGGCAGGTCGAGCTCGCCGTCGAGGACGAGGGGTGCCCCGATGTCATAGCCGATCGACGTGCCGTAGTCGTGGGACTCGACGGTGATGTGCCCGTCGAGGCGCGGCCTCAGGGTGGCGTAGGCATAGCTGCCGATCGTGGCGCTGAGGACCGCCCCACCCTCACGCTCGGGGAAGGGAGCGACATCCGTTCCACCGCCGGCGAAGCTCACCCGCAGGGGTGCGCGCGCACGCAGGACGGGACGCAAGGTCATGGATCTCCCTCTCATGGAGCACAATCGTCTGTGATTACCGAATGGTAGGTGACGACATCAGCACGGACGTGCGACCCCGGTCACGCCTCCTCGGCCTCGATCTCCTCAGGGCCGTCGCGGCGTGGCTCGTGTTGCTCTCCCACGTGGCCTTCTGGACCGGCGCGAGCGCCGAGGGGGTCATCGGCGGGCTGGCCGCCCGAGGCGAGCTCGGCGTCGCCGTCTTCTTCGCCCTCTCCGCCTTCCTCCTCTCCACCCCCTTCGTCCGACGGGCCCTCGGGGACCCGGTGCCGTGGTCCGCGCGCACCTACCTCCTGCGCCGGGCGGCGCGGATCATGCCCGCTTACCTCCTCGCCCTCCTCGGCGTCGTCGTCGCCGCGGCCGTCCTCGGTGGGGCCGCCGCGGACGCCCTCGACATCCCGACGGTCCTCGTCCACCTCGTCATCGGCCAGGGCTGGACGGGTGAGACCTTCCAGTCCTTCACCCAGTCGTGGAGCCTGACGACCGAGGTCACCTTCTACCTCCTCCTCCCGCTCGTCGCCGCGGCCCTCGCTCCCCTGGCGAAGCGAGCCACTCCCCGGGCCTCGGCGCGGCACCTCCTCGTCATCCTGCTCTGCATCGGTGTCGTCGGGCTCGCCGTGCAGGCCGGTGCCGCGCTGCTGCCCGGTGGCTGGTGGGCGGGCATGGTCGCCACCTCCGCGCCCGGTCACGCGGCGTGGTTCGCGCTGGGTGCCGCGGTCGCTGTCGTCGTCGAGGCCGAGCGCGCCGGCGTCGCGGTGTCCGAAGGACCCCTTCTCGAGGTCCTCAGGACGAGCCCCGGCACCCTCCTCGCCCTCGCCGGCGTCCTGTGGCTCCTGGCCTCGACGTCGATCGCGGGGCCGCGCGGCCTCGAGCTGCCGACGGCCGATCAGGCGCTCGCCGCAGAGGTCCTCTACGGACTCGTGGCCGTCTGCCTGCTCCTCGCCGGCACGAGCCGCGGGCTGACCGAGGCCCTCACCGACTCACCGGCCGCCGGCCTCCTCCGCTGGCTCGGTGACATCTCCTACGCCGTCTTCCTCTGGCACGTCCTCGTGCTCCAGGTGGCCTTCGCGGTGCTCGACCTCGGGCTCTTCGCGGCGCCCTTCGGCCTGACCCTCCTCCTCGTCACGGTGACGAGCGTGGGTCTGGCGCACCTGTCGTGGACCCTGGTGGAGCGTCCGGTGCTCGCTCTGGCACACCGACGCCCGCACGCACCAGAGCCGCAGCCAGCACCCCGAGGGTGAGCGCTCCCAGCCCCTGGGAGACCCAGGCCCCCGCCGACTGACGCTCGGCGACCCCGAGCACCGACAGGGCGACGCCCGCCCCGGCGAGGACGACGACCACGGCCGGGGCCCGCAGTCGCACGGGGACGAGCGCGCCGACGGCGCCCAGGAGCAGCCCGAGGGGGCCGGCGACGACGATGCCGACGACAGCCGCGAGCAGGACCCCCATGACGAAGGGGGCTCGCCCGCCACGTGGCACGGGGGCCGGCTCCACTACCACGGCCTCGGCCTCGTCCTCCACCGCCCCCGCGCGGCGATGCAGCACGAGCTCCAGGAGGAGCCAGAGGAGGAGCAGGGCCACCGCGGCGGCGCCCAGGCCGAGGGCCGTCCGGTGGTCGTCGTTGGGGGTGAACTCCACGCGGACGGTCTCGGCGTCGCCCTCGGGCAGGTCGAATCCCTGCCGCCAACCGTCGACCGTCACGGGCGCCAGCTCGTCGCCGTCCTCGTCGACGGCCCGCCAGCCCTCGTTGGCGCCCTGCGTCAGGGCGAGCACCGAGTCCCCTCCCGCGCCGACGTCGATGCGCCACGACCCGGCGTGCTCGCGGGTGCTCGAGACCGAGCGCGGGGACCCGACCTCGGGGGCGGTCCAGTCCGTGGGGACGAGGGCCACGCGCTCCGGGACGAGGCCCGGGACGGCGGCGGCGGTGATGTCACCGTCCCCGGCGGGCAGGTCGCCGCAGGCCGTCGCCGGCAGCGTCTCGCCGGCGAGGAGCCGGGAGCGCTCCGCGGTGAGCGCCAGCCCGATGCTGCCGCTGCTCCGGCCGACCGACCCGGCTCCCGTGCAGTCGAGGTCCACCTCGTCGCCTTGTCCGTCGACGCCGGGCAGGCTCACCTCGGGCGCCGACCATGCGGCTCGCCCCGGGGGCCGGGTGAAGGTCAGGTCGAGGCTGCGGGTGCGTTGGGGCGGGATGGTCAGCTCCGTGCCGGCCGGGAGGACATAGCGGTCGGAGTCGGTCTCGACGGTGACCGAGCCCGCCGACCGGGAGAGCCGGATCGTCTCGACCCGCTGCGTCCTCCCCAGGTCGAGGGAGAGGGTGGGCTCGGCCGCCCCGGTCGCCGGTGTCCACCGGGTCGCGGGGTCGCCGTCGATGGCGGCGACCGGCCAGTCGGTGAGGTCGGCCGAGCCCGCGGCATCATCCGGTGGGGTGCTGCCCTGCAGGCTCCACGGCGCAGCGAGGAGGTCCTGGCCGGCGTCCCCGGGACGGACCCGGACCGCCGCCTGCACCCGGCTCTCGGGCAGGTCCCCGACACGGCGCACGAGGTTCGCCGGGTCCTCGCCCGCGGCGACCTCGGCCGCGGCTCGGGGGTCCCGGGTCAGCAGGACCGGCCCCTCGCCCGCGGTGATCTCCAGCCCCGTGCCGAGCTGGGGCCCACCCTCGAGCTCGACCTCCCGGACGCCGACCGGGGGCGCGTCGCCCGCGCTTCCCCGCGTCGTGAGGTCGATCGTCAGCGACCGGCGCTCCGTGCCGTCGAGCGGGACCCGCCACGTCCACGACCCCTGCGGCTTGCTGCCCTCGCGGTCGCCGACCGAGACCGACGTGATCTCCCCCAGGTCGCCGCCCCAGGCCTCGTGGACGAGGACGGCGTCGGGCTGCGCCCCCTTCGGCAGGGTCAGGGTGACCTGCTGGCGCGCCTCACCGTCCCCGCTCACCCAGGCCGTCTCGGAGTCACCGTCGACGAGGGCCGGCTCTCCCTGCCCGGCACCGCGCCAGAAGGGAGCGAAGGGGTCCGCCGCGCTCGAGCTCGTCGCCAGTCCGGTGAGGCCCCGGTAGAACCGGGTCGTCTCCCCGACGACCTCGCGCGTGCCTGCGGGGGCCAGCGCCCGGGTCCCCATCGTGCCCGGTCGCGGGTCCGACGCGGGCAGCGTGGGGCTGCTGCCCCTCGTCGGCGGACGGCCGGAGTTCAGGGCCTGCCACCGGAGGGTGTCCGTCGTGACATCGGCCTCCTGCCGCTCGCCGGTGAGCCGCATGCCGGCACCGGGCTGGAGCAGTCCGGCGGCGGTGAGGGCGAACCAGCCCTCCGGGGCGCCGTCCGTGGCGACCATCGCGTCCTCGGGGACGGCCGCAGCGGGAGCGGCAGCACCCTCCACCCGCCACAGGCTGATCTCCTCCTGCCCCTCCCCCTGGGACCAGATCTCCTCGAACCCCGGGGAGGCAGCCACCGTGGCCGAGGCACGACGGGAGTCGACGGCACCGAGGTCCGGGCTGAGACCGCCCCGGACGACGACGCGCGAGATGCCCATCCGGCTCAGCCCGGCGGCGAGGTGTGGCTGCTGGCGCCCCGTCGCCACGAGCTCGTCGACGTGGTCGAGGAGCCGGGTGGCACCGGGGTGCCCGAGCGGGGCCGCGGCCCGGGTGAGCACGGGGGATGCGGCCAGGGCGCGGAGCGGCTCGTCCGTGACCCGCCCCCACGTGAAGTCGGCCTGCCGCGCGCCCGGCAGGACGAGGGTCGTCCCGCCGTCCTCGGCGGCGGCCCGGTCGACCTGCTCCGCCGCCTCGGTCCAGTCCGCGGGGACGGCTTCCGGGGCCCAAGCGTCACCGACCCGACCCTGCCACATCGGCGAGAGCGTGCCGACGAGGGCGAGGACGCTCGCGATGACGACGACCTGGCGGACGACCGGACCGGCGCCGCGCTCGATTCGCGTCGCCCAGTGGGCGAGGAGGCCGACCCCGAGAGCGACCGGCAGGCGCACGAGGAGGTCGGCCTTGTGCACATTGCGCAGGGGCGCCAGCGGGCCGTCGAGCAGGTCCTGCACCACACCGGCCAGGGGTCCGGACCCGGAGCCGGCACGACCGGCGACCATGGCGACGGTGCCGACGAGCACGAGGACGAGGGCCCATCGCGTGAGGTGGGTGCCATCCGTCCCGGGCTCCCCCACCCGGTCGGCCTCCTCGTCGGTCCGCTGGGCGGCTGCGCGTCGCCGGAGGATCCCGGCCAGGCCGAGACCGGCGAGGAGGGTGGTGGCGATGATCGCGGGGACCGACTGGGCGAGGACCCAGCCGCTCTGCCAGGTCGGGTGGTCCCCGCCCGTGAGGATGAAGGCGATCCAGTGCTCGGTCCCCCGCAGGACATTCGCCACCGACGCGACCGCCGTCGTCGTCGAGGCGACCTCGATGTGGTCGAGGAAGGGGTAGGAGTAGCGGCCGAGGACGACGAGCGGCCCGAGCCACCACACCGAGCCGAGAAGCGCTCCGACGCCCCACCACGACAGGGCACGGAACCGACCGCCCCGCGGGGCGAGCACGATCCAGGCCGCGGCCGGGACGAGGGCGACGAGGGACACCGTCGCGTTGACCCCGCCGAGGCACGCGGCGAGCAGGCCGGTGACCACGGCGCCACGGCGACGGTCCGCCCCCTTCGCCCCGGGGCCGGTCATGCGGTGGGCCGCGAGGACGAGCCACGGCGCGACCGCATAGGGCCACACCTCGACGGAGATCTCCGCGAGGACCGTGAGGACGCGCGGCGAGAGGGCGAAGACGGCCCCCGCGAGCAGCGCGGGGACGGTGGGCAGGCCGGCGACACGGCGGGCCAGCCGCTCGGCACCGACGAAGGCGACGACGAGGAGGAGCATCCACCAGACCCGTTGGACGGCCCAGCCCGGCAGGCCCGCGGCATCACCCGCGAGGAAGACCGCCCCCATCGGCCAGAGGTAGCCATAGGCCTGGTTCTGCAGCTCGCCGATGCCCGTGTGGTCGTTCCACGCCCACAGCGCCCGCTGGAGGTAGCGCCCCGGGGAGAGGACGAGGTCGGTCTTCGTGTCCGGCTGGAGGTGCCCGGGCGCGATCAGCCACGGCAGCACGGCCACGAGCAGCACGGCCGTGCACCGCTGGAGTCGGTCCCGGACGACCTCGACCATCAGCGGCGCCGGAGGATG
This sequence comes from Candidatus Janibacter merdipullorum, assembly GCA_019116945.1. Taxonomy (GTDB): domain Bacteria; phylum Actinomycetota; class Actinomycetes; order Actinomycetales; family Dermatophilaceae; genus Janibacter; species Janibacter merdipullorum. The sequence goes on from DXAR01000071.1 coordinate 7,277, forward strand.
AGGAGGAGGTTCCACGTGACGACCTCGCGCAGCCCCGGCGCCCGGAGGATCGCGGCGCAGGCGTCGGGGAGGTACCGGGGACGGGCAGCGACGACATCGGCGTCCGCCGCCCTCGCCCACCGCAGTCCCTGGCGCACGCTCACCCGGTGGAGGGTCTCGCCCACGCGGTTCTTCGGTGGGTGGCCGTGCCGGCGCTCGTAGCGGCGGATGGCCCGCTCCCCACCCAGCCAGTGCCAGGGCGAGGTCTCGTGGCCGCCCCAGGGCGAGAGCCAGTTGGTGTAGGAGAGAAAGAGGAGACCACCGGGGCGGGTGACCCGCAGCAGCTCGTCGGCGACGGCCTCGGGCTCGGGGACGTGCTCCCACATGTTGCTCGAGAAGACGATGTCGACGGAACCGTCGGCGAAGGGGAGGCGCAGGGCGTCGCCGACGACGCCGCCGTCGCGCACCGACGGCACGGTGGCGTCGTGATCGACGGGGACGTACCGGGCGCCGGCCTCGCGGAAGGCGCGGGCGAACTCGCTCGGGCCGGCACCGACGTCGAGGACGGTGCGCCCGCTCAGCCCGGTGTGCTCGCGCAGGAGGTCGAGGGAGTCCGCGGCCAGCTCCGAGTAGAAGCGGTGCGGGTGGGTCTGCTCCACGAGGAAGGCGGCGAAGAGCTGCCGCGAGCGGCGGAGCCCGCGGCGCCGTGGTCGGGTGGTCATCGGCACCCACCCATCATCGTCGACGCGCGACGAGCTGGAGCGTCGGGCGGGACCGTGGCTGCACGATCCGCTGGCCGAGGACGAGGGGGATGCTCGCGACCGCCCCCGCGAGGACGGGCCTCGACCCGAGCACCCCACCGGGCCGTGGTCGGGGCCGGAGGGCACGGGCCACGCTCGCCGCGTCGACGCTCAGCGAGTCGAGGAGGAGACGACGCACCTCGATGTCGACGAAGCCGGCCCGCTCGGCAGCCCGGGCCAGGGAGTCCGCGGTGAAGAAGCGCACGTGGGTCGGGTCCTCGAGCATCCACCAGGAGGCGCCGTAGCGGTCCACCCCGGTGCTGTCGCCGGCCGGCGTGAGGAAGCTCGCCCGTCCCCCAGGTCGCAGGAGGTCGTGGGCGGAGGTCAGGGCACGGTGCGGGTCCGCGACGTGCTCGAGGACGTGGATGCCGTAGACGAGCCCCTGCTCCCCCGGCAGCCCGTCGGCGTCCTCGATCCCGCCGACGCGCAGGTCCCCCTCCGCGCGCACGACCGGGTCGACATCGAGGAGGAGCTGGTCGGGGTCCACCCCCGCCACGCCGGCGCCGGCGTCGTGGAAGCGTCGGAGCATGGACCCGGCGCCGTAGCCGATCTCGAAGACCCGGTCCGGCACCCCGTCGCGCACGAGCTCGCGGTAGGTGAGGTCGAGGCGGATCCGGTCGAGGGTCGGCTCGCCGCCGTAGGCGAGGTCGCGGTGGTCCGCGGGGCAGCGGCCGAGGTCCCGGAGCAGGTGACCGCAGCGCTCGCAGCGCTCGACGACGCAGCCCCCGCGCAGGGCCTCGCCGCGCACGACACCGCCGCACACCTCACACCCGGAATCGGGCCGTCCTCCTACCGTCTGGTAACTCACGGCGCTACCCTAGCCGTCGGTGCCCTGACCTCCGCGGCACCGGCAAGGAGCGACGATGACGACGAGCAGGACCAGCACGACGACCCCCCTTCGGGTGCTGTACCTGTCCTGGCGCGATCGGGAGAACCCCGAGGCCGGCGGTGCCGAGACCTTCACCGAGCGGACCTCCGAGGTGCTGACCCAGCAGGGCCACGAGGTGACGATCTTCACCGCTTCCTTCCCCGGCGCCAGCCCGCGGACGAAGCACGGCGACGTCGACGTCGTCCGGCGCGGCTCGAAGTTCAGCGTCTACCTCCACGGGCTGTGGCACGTCCTCCGGCACGGTCGGGACTACGACGTCATCCTCGACGTGCAGAACGGCGTCCCCTTCTGGTCGCCGCTCGTGGCCAAGGTGCCCGTCATCAACATCGTCCATCACGTCCACCGCGACCAGTGGGCCGCCGTCTTCGGTCCGCGCATCGCCCGCCTCGGGTGGTTCCTCGAGGCGACGCTCGCCCCCCGCGTCTACCGGGACACCCGCTACGTCACCGTCTCCAAGTCCACCCGCGGTGAGCTCGACGAGCTCGGCGTCGACCCCGGCCGCGTCGACCTCGTCTACTCGGGCAATGACCGCCCGAAGGAGCTCGACCGCTACGCCGCCCTGGAGCGCACGGAGGCGCCGACGATGCTCTTCCTCGGGCGTCTCGTGCCGCACAAGCACGTCGAGCAGGCCGTCGACATCCTCGCCTCCCGCGCCCTGAGCCACCCCGACCTCGAGCTCCACGTCGTCGGTGGTGGCTACTGGGAGGACGAGATCGCCAAGCACGCCCGCGCCCGCGGGGTCGCGGACCGGGTGCACCTCCACGGTTTCGTCGAGGAGTCGGTCAAGCACGAGCTCCTCGCCCGGGCCTGGGTCGTCGTCATGCCCTCGCACAAGGAGGGGTGGGGCCTGACCATCGTCGAGGCGGGCCTCCACGGCACCCCCGCCGTCGCCTACGGCTTCGCCGGCGGCCCGAGCGAGTCGATCGTCCACGGCCGCACCGGCCTCCTCGCCGACTCGGTCGGCGAGTTCGAGGACCACGTGATCCGGCTCATCGACGACCCGGCCCTGCGTCGCGACCTCGGGCGCACCGCGCGGCTCTACGCCAGCTCCTTCGACTGGGGCCGCGCCGGTCGCCGGCTGGAGTCGGTCATCGCCTCGGTCGTCGGTCAGGGCGACCGCTACCGCGACGACGTCATCGACCTCGACGCCCTCATCGCCAGCCGCCCCGCCGAGCTGCACGTCGTCGACGAGACCTACGAGGCCGCCGCCTCCTGAGCGGGGCTCGCCCGCACGCCGAAGGGGGCCGTCCGCATCGCGCGGACGGCCCCCTTCGGTCGGTACGAGGTCAGCTGTTGTAGTTGATGACCTGCTGGTTCTCCTGGGGCATGTCCTGGCCGTTCTGGTACTGGACGATGCCGAAGATGGACAGGGCGGCGAGCAGCGCGCCGAGCACGGTGCCGCCCACGTTGTAGGCAACCTTCTTGGTACCGGTGTTCACAGAAGTCCTCCAGGAGCGGATGTCTTTCCCGTGATGCTATACCCACGGGTCACATGCGCGCGAGTCACACGCCCGTGTGCGTCATGTCTCACGCGACCGGTCGCGCCACAGCAGTCCGACGGCCAGGAGCACGGCGGCGCCGGTGCCGCCCAGACCGAGGGCCCGCCAGGGGTCCGTGGTCGGTGGGGGCTGGCTGGCCGAGGGGTCCAGGTCGTGGACCTCGAGGTCCCCGAGGACGAGGTCCGGGTCGTCGGCGATCTCGGGCACCGATCCCTCGGGGGCTGGTTGGTCGGTCTGGACGATCACCCAACGCACCCCGTGACGCCGCAGCACCGACTCCACGTCCGCGCCCGACTCGAGGGCGTCGGTGACCTCACCGGCGACGGGGTCCTCCCCCGCCACGACCCCCTGGTCCCGCAGCGGCAGGCGGTCGTCGGAGACGACAGCCTGGGGCAGGAGCCGGTTCCACGGGTCGAGGAGCACCCGGTCCTCGTTCCACGCGTACTGCCGGTAGGTCGACCACGGGAAGACCGCGACGGGGCCGCCGGAGGCAGCCAGGCGCGTCCGGACCACCTCGACCTCGTCGGGCCAGGCCACGCTCCCCCAGGCTCCGGCATGACCCCAGGCGAGGGTGGGGAGGGTCGCGACGGGCCAGACCACGGCGACGGCGAGGACGACGGCCGGCACCCGGTCGGCGCGCAGCCCGTCGACGACACGCGCGAGGGCGACAGCGAGCAGGAGCACCCAGAGGGCGACGAACTTCTGGCCGTCCCGCAGGAGGCCGGCGCCCGGCACGGAGGTGATGAGCCACTCGAGGAGCGCATGCCCCCCGGGGACGGCACCGAGACCCGCGACGACGAGACCGACGACACCGGCGACCGTCGCTCCCCGGGAGACGGGGTCGTGCCACCACGCGCGGCGGCGCAGGGCGAGGCCGAGGACGAGGATGACCGCGAGGAGGGCGGCGAGGGCCACCGGCCACGTCGTCCGCTCCACGAACCACGTCCGGTCGTTCCACAGACCGCCACCGAGGAGGAGCGAGCCCACGGGACCGAAGGGGGTGTCCCCCGCCGCCGAGAAGGCGCCGACCCCGCCGGGGTCGGCCTCCCGGGAGGCGGCGACGAGGAAGGGCCACCACCAGGCGGCGTTGGCGAGGAGCACGGCGCCGAGGACCGCGCCCACGTGCCGGAGCCGTGGTCGCTCCTGCCCTCCGGGGGTGAGGACGACGAGCAGCGCGAGGAGGGTGGCGAGCACCCCGGGCGTCGACCCGCCGAGCGCTGCGGCCGTCAGGGTGACGACGAGCGCGGGGACACCGGACCCGGTGGAGCGCACCCGGGCCGCGGCGAGCAGCACCCACGGCAGGAGGGCGAAGCCGAGGAGGTACCCCCAGTGGCCGATGCCGAGGCGCTCACCGACCCAGGGGTTCCAGGACCACCACGTCGCCGCAGCGGCTGCGCCGACCCCGCTGCCGGCCAACCTCCCGGCGCCGGCGCCGCCGACGACGAAGGCGCCGAGGAGGAGGACCTTCTGCACGATCCAGCCCGGCAGGACGAGGGAGCCGAGGGCGACGAGCAGGTCGTTGGGCACGGCTCGGGGCACGCTGCCGTCGGTCCCCAGCGTGCGGGGCGAGAGATCGAGGTCGGGGACGACGACGAGG
>DXAR01000008.1 GCA_019116945.1 Candidatus Janibacter merdipullorum
GTACTGCACGCCGGAGAGCGCACCGCCGCCCCGCTAGGGTGGAGCGCGATGACCGAGCCCACGACTGACGAGCTGGCGGCCCAGGCCGACGCCGATGCCGCCGTCGACGTCGCCGCCGAGACCACCGAGCAGCGGCGCGCGCGCTTCGAGCGCGAGGCCATGCCGCTCCTCGACCAGCTGTACTCCGCCGCCCTGCGCACGACGCGCAACCCGACGGACGCCGAGGACCTCGTCCAGGAGACCTACGCCAAGGCTTTCGCCGCCTTCCACCAGTACCGGCCGGGGACCAACCTCAAGGCGTGGATGTACCGCATCCTCACCAACACCTACATCAACACCTACCGCAAGAAGCAGCGCGAGCCGAAGCAGTCCGACTCCCCCGAGGTCGAGGACTACCAGCTGCACAAGGCCGAGCAGCACACCTCTCGGGGCCTGCGCTCCGCCGAGGTCGAGGCGCTCGACCGCATGCCCGACACCGAGGTCAAGCGTGCACTGCAGGAGCTGCCGGACGACTTCCGGATGGCGGTCTACCTCGCCGACGTCGAGGGCTTCGCCTACAAGGAGATCGCCGAGATCATGGGCACCCCCATCGGCACCGTGATGTCGCGCCTGCACCGCGGCCGCCGCCAGCTCCGCGACAAGCTCACCGACTACGCGGCCGACCGTGGCGTCGCCGCCGCGAAGGGAGAGTCGTGATGGGTGAGCACATCGACTGCTCGCAGGCGCTCTACCGGATGACCGAGTACCTCGACGGGGAGATGACCGCCGAGGAGGCGCGCGATATCGCCGAGCACCTCACCACCTGCGGACCGTGCCTCACCGAGCACGACCTCGACCAGGTGCTCAAGGCGCTCGTGCAGCGGTCCTGCGCCGGCGAGTCGGCGCCCCCGACGCTGCGGACGACGATCATGCAGCGCATCACGACGATCTGCGACGACGGGTCGTGGTCCGAGGTCACCCAGGTGCGGCGCGTCTCCGAAGGGTGACCACAGCCGGCCCTCATCTGCCGCTCATGGCGGCCGACTAGTCTCGCTCCATGCGCGTCCTCGTCACCGGCGGAGCCGGGTACATCGGCTCCCACACCGTCGTCCAGCTCGTCGCGGCCGGGCACGAGCCGGTCGTCGTCGACAGCCACGTCAACTCCAGCCCGCGGGTCTTCGCCCGCCTCGAGGAGCTCACCGGGTCCCGCATCGAGACGCACGCCTTCGACCTCCGCGATGCCGACAAGACCTCCGCGCTCTTCGCCGACGGGCGCTTCGACGCGGTGATCCACTTCGCCGGGCTCAAGGCCGTCGGCGAGTCGAGCGAGATCCCGCTCGAGTACTACGACAACAACCTCGGCACGACCCTGTCGCTCGTCGCGGCGATGCGGCGCCACGGGGTGCGCCCGATCGTCTTCTCCTCCTCCGCGACGGTCTACGGCGAGCACGCGCCGGTCCCCTACGTCGAGACCTGGGAGCACCTGTCCGCGAGCAGCCCCTACGGCCGGTCCAAGGTCATGCAGGAGCAGATCCTCGGCGACGTGGCCGCGACCGGCGAGCTGCAGGTGGCGCTGCTGCGCTACTTCAACCCCGTCGGCGCGCACCCCTCCGGGACGATCGGCGAGGACCCGCAGGGCATCCCCAACAACCTCATGCCCTTCATCGCTCAGGTCGCGGTGGGGCGAAGGGAGCGGCTCGCCGTCTTCGGCGACGACTACCCGACACCCGACGGCACTCCGCAGCGCGACTACATCCACGTCGAGGACCTCGCCGCGGGGCACGTCGCCGCGCTCGAGCACCTGGGCGGGCACCCGGAGGTCACCGTGCGGGCGTGGAACCTCGGTGGCGGGCAGGGCACCTCGGTGCTCGAGATGATCGCGGCCTTCGAGGCCGCGAGCGGCCGACCGGTGCCCTACGAGGTCGCCCCCCGGCGCAGTGGTGACCTCGCCGCCTTCTGGGCGGACGCCTCCCGCGCGGAGGCCGAGCTCGGCTGGCGCGCGACGCGCACCATCGAGGAGATGTGCGCCGACACCTGGCGCTGGCAGTCGGCCAACCCTCGGGGTTACGCGGGCTGACCGCTCCCCCCGTGCACAAAGGGGCGTCCTGGTGCAATCGGTGGCGATATCTGCCACTTCTTGCACCAGGACGCCCTCTTGTGCACGGTCGCCTCGGGGAGGCGAAGGGGTCAGCGCGCGTAGATGTGGCGGGTGGCGCGGGCGCGGGCCTTGAGGCCCTTCATCCCCTTCGTCCGGAGGATCCCGATCGTCTGCCGCAGCGAGGTGTCGTTGGGCAGGGAGAGGCGGATGATCTCGCTCCACGCGGAGGCGACCTGCTTGGGCAGCGGGCCGGTGACGTAGTCGAGGCCGTACTTGGCGAAGAGCGCCTCGATCCGCGGGGCGATCTCCGGGTACCGGCGGCTCGGCATGTCCGGGAAGAGGTGGTGCTCGATCTGGTAGCTGAGGTGGCCGGTCGCGATGTGCATCGCCGTCGAGCCGCTGATGTTGGCCGAGCCGAGCATCTGACGCAGGTACCACTCGCCGCGCGTCTCGCCGTCGATCGAGTTCTTCGTGAAGGTCTTCACCCCGGCCGGGAAGTGGCCGCACATGATGACCGAGTGCGTCCAGTAGTTGCGCACGAGGTTCGCGACGACGTTGGCGCCGAGGGTGGACAGGGCGTTGGGCCCGGACAGGAGCGGGAAGAGCAGGTAGTCCTTCGCTGCCTGGCGCTTGATCTTGTTGACGACCTTCTTCGCCTCGACCATCCACTCGGGGTTGTCGTGGCGGGTCGGCCAGTTCTTGCCGAGCTCGAGGTCGTAGGCGGCGATGCCGTACTCGAAGAAGGTGGCGTTGATGAACTGCGTCACCGGCTGGACGAGGTAGCCCGGGTACCACTTCTGGGCGTCGTCGACGCGCATGATGCCGTAGCCGAGGTCGTTGTCGTGGCCGACGACGTTGGTGTACGTGTGGTGCACCTTGTTGTGGCTGTTCTTCCAGTGGTCCGCCGGGGTGACGTTGTCCCACTCCCACGTCGAGGAGTGGATCTTCGGGTCACGCATCCAGTCCCACTGGCCGTGGATGATGTTGTGCCCGACCTCCATGTTGTCGAGGATCTTCGACGCGCTGAGCGCGGCCGTGCCGGCGACCCAGGCGAGGGGGTTGCCGGAGAAGAGGAGCACCGCACGCCCCCCGATCTCGAGGTAGCGCTGCGCGGCGATCATCCGCCGGATGTACTGGGCGTCCTTCTCCCCCAACGAATCCATGACCGAGGCGCGGATCTCGTCGAGCTCGCGGCCGAGCTCCTCGATCTGCTCGGGAGTGAGGTGGGCGATGGGGCTCGGGTCCATCGTGACGGTGGTGTGGACCACCTCGGACGAGCCGCCGGTGATGCGGGCGTCGGTGGTGCGGGGGCGCTCGAGAGTTGCCGTCATGGTCACTTCTCCTGGGTCTCGATGGTGCAGGTGCCGGCGACCGCCGAGATGCAGGTCTGCACCTTGACCGGCGGGTCGTCGGGAGTGGTCGTCGTGAGGTCACCGGTACGCAGGTCGCGCACGGCGCCGTCGGTCATGGGGAGGACGCAGCCGAAGCAGATGCCCATCCGGCAGCCGCTCGGCATGAGCACGCCGGCGTCCTCGGCGGCGTCGAGGATCGTCGTGCCGCCGTCGGTCTCGACGTCGGTGGTCTCGCCGCCCACGCGAAGGGAGGCGGTCCCCCCTTCACCGACCTCGAGGACCGTGGGGCGGAAGCGCTCCACGTGCAGCAGGTCCGTGTGGCCGGCCTCCGCGTAGTGCTCCTCGAAGGCATCGAGCATCGGCGTCGGCCCGCAGATCCACGTCTCGCGGTCGCGCCAGTCCGGCACGAGGTCGTCGAGGAGGTCGGGCGTGAACATGCCCTCCTCGTCGGTGTGGCGGACCATGACCCGCACACCCGGCGCCGGGTCGGCCAGCTCGCGGGCGAAGATCACGTCCTCGGCCGTCGGCGCGGAGTGCGCGTGGACGACGTCCAGCCCGTCGAAGTCGTGGTTGCGCAGCATCCCCATGACCGGGGTGATGCCGGAGCCGCCGGTGAGGAAGAGGACCTTGGCCGGCACGGACTGCGGCAGCATGAAGTCGCCCGTCGCCTGGTCGAGCTGGACGATCGTGCCCGGGCGGGTGCGGTGGACGAGGTGCCGCGAGACGAGGCCGTCGGGCATCGCCTTGACCGTGATGGAGATGAGGCCGTCCCGGTTGCTCGTGTCCGAGGTCAACGAGTAGGCCCGCCAGTGGCGCACCCCGTCGACGTCGACGCCGACGCGGATGTACTGCCCCGGCGCGTGGCCCTCCCAGTCGCGGCCCGGGCGGATCGTGATCGTCGCCGCGTCCGCAGTCTCGGGAGTGATCGCGACGATGCGGCCGCGCAGGTCGGCCCCGGAGCGAAGGGGGGCGAAGAGGTCGAGGTAGTCCTCGGGGATGACCGGCGTGGCCAGACCGCGGGCGACGCGCGTCGCGGTCTCTCGGGCTCGGGTCAGTGTCGGGCTCATGGCTCCATCCTCCCGCCTCAACTGGCGCCAGTTGCTGTCCCGCGCGGGTAGGCTTGAGTCCAGATATTTGTTCACCGAGGACAAACCCTCCGCATCTCCTTCAGGAAATGCGGGCCGCCCGACCGCACGAGGAGGAGCCATGGCCGCGACACGGGCACGGGAGGGGCGCGAAGGGCGTACCGCCGAGCGGGCGGAGGCGCTCGCCCTCGACGAGGCGACGGTCGACGCCCTTCGCTCCCACCTGCCGCGGGTGGCCCGCCTCGTCGTCGCCGAGATCATGCGCGAGGTCCCGGCCTACGACGTGCCCTTCCAGGGCCGGATGGGGCGGATCATCGAGAAGGCGGTGCAGGTCTCGCTCGAGTCCTTCATCTCCCTCGCCTCGCGGTCCGCGCCGCAGGGCGCCCCCGTCGGGGTCGGCGTGACGGCGGCCCGGGACCTCGGTCAGGCCGAGGCGCGCAACGGCCGCCCCGTCGAGGCCCTGCTCGCCGCCTACCGCGTCGGCGCCGGGGCCGCGTGGCGCGAGCTCTCCGTCGAGGCCATCGCCGCGGGGGTCGACGCGGCGACCCTGGGGCGCTTCGCCGAGCTCGTCTTCAGCTACATCGACGAGCTCTCCGCAGCCTCCGTCGCCGGGCACAACCGCGAGACCTCCAGCGCCGAGCGGGCCCGCGTCGTCCACCTCGACCGGCTGACCCGCAGCCTCCTCGCCAGTGGCACCGAGAGCGAGCTCGACTCTGCCGCAACGGCCGCCGCGTGGAACCCGCCGAGGACGCTCACCGCGGTCCTCGTGCCGGCCGACCGCCTCGAGACCACCGCCTCCGTCCTCGACCCCCGCACCCTCACCCTCGTCGAGGACCTCCCCGGCGAGCACGACCAGGCAGTGGCCCTCGTCCCCGACGCCGGCGGTCGCGCGCGGGCGCACCTGCGCGAGGTCCTCGCCGGCCGGCCGGCTGTCATCGGCCCGGCGCGGCCCTGGCTGCACGTCGCCGAGTCCTACGCCCGGGCCGTCCGAGCCCTCCCCCTCGCCGGCGAGGAACCCCTCGACACCGACGAGGTCCTCCCCGAGCTCGTCCTCCGGGCCGACCCGACGGCCCTGGCCGACCTGCGAAGGGCGGCGCTCGCCCCCTTCGACGAGGTGGCGGAGGGGGCCGCGGACCGCCTCGCCGAGACCCTCCGGGCCTGGCTGCTCCTCCAGGGGCGCCGCGAGCTCGTCGCCGACGCCCTGCACGTCCACCCGCAGACCGTGCGCTACCGGATGAACCAGGTGCGCGACCTCTACGGCGACCGGCTCAACGACCCCGACGAGGTCCTCGCGATCCTCCTCGCCCTCGGCCGCACCCCCTGACTGCGCCTTGCCCTAGGGGAATGCGGAGCCGAGCCAACGCACGACCGACTCGGCGACGGCCCCGCCGCCGGTGAAGGAGTGCGTCCCGGGAGCCTCGTCGACCGTGACGGCCGCCCCCGCGAGCGCCGCGCGGATGTCATCAGGCCGACCGAAGGGGTCCTTGACCCCCTGGACGACGTGCACCGGCAGGCCGTGCTCGCCCGGGGTGAGGAGCTCGCCGATGCGCGACTTCTCGGGGCCCTTGCCGGGCGGCACCAGGGGGAAGCTCAGCGCGAGCACGCCCGCCGCCCCCAGCTCACCGGCCAGCCGGCAGGCCACCCGGGCACCGGCGCTGCGGCCCCCGAAGAGCAGCGGCCCGGCGACCGGCCCGCCCAGCCCCACCACGATCTCCCGCCACGCGGCGTCGAGCTTCGGCGGCATCGGCGCGACCTTCTTGCCCGCGACCCGCCACGGCATCTCGACGAGCGCGACGCTCCAGCCGTGCCCGGGCACGGTCTTCGCGATGGCCGCGAGGTCGACAGCGGCGACCCCACCGCCGGCTCCGTGGGTGAGCAGCAGCGAGCCGGCGGGCTCCGGCGCCGCGTGGACGTGGACACGGGCGGGTCCCTGGGCGGTCGGGACCTCGCGCACCTCAGCCATGACCGATCACCTCCCCCGTCTCCGGGTCGACGACCCCGACGAGCTCCTCCGCCGGCAGGGGCGTGAGGAGCTCCGGGCCGTTGTTGCGGGTGGCATTGACCGCGGTTGAGATCGGGTGCGCCGCAAAGCGACCCGGCTGCTCGAAGCCCAGCAGGTCGGCGATCCCGTCCACATGGGTGAGGTCCGGGTCGAGCCAGCGGGCGTGGTCGCCGCGCTCGAGCACGAGGGGCTGACGGTCGTGGATCCGGTCCAGCCCCGGCTCCGCAGCAGTCGTGACGATCGTGAAGCTCACCAGCCACGCCCCCGGGTCGTCATCCGGCAGCGCCCGGTCCCGCCAGAACTCGTACAGCCCGGCGAAGGCCAGCAGGTCCCCGTCACCACGGTGGATGAAGAAGGGCTGCTTGCGCGGCTTGCCCTTCGCGTCCGTCGCCACCGGCGAGACCTGCCACTCGTACCAGCCCGCGGCCGGCACGAGGCAGCGCCGTGCGGACGCCGCCTTGGCGAAGGAGGGCTTGTCGAGCAGGGTCTCCGCACGCGCATTGGTCATCCGCAGGCCGACCTTCGTGTCCTTGGCCCAGGAGGGCACGAGGCCCCACGAGAGAAGCCGCAGCTGGCGAAGGGGGTCCCCCGGCTCCCCCTTCGGCGCGCGGGTGAGGATGACCGGCGCCTGCTTCGTCGGGGCCATGTTGTGGTCCGGGGTGCCCGCCGGCGGGTCCTGCGGGGACTTGAGGAGGGAGCGCGTCGGGTCACCCGTCCGGTCCGCATCGATCTCGAACTCCTCGATGAGGTCATCCGGGTTGGCCGTGGCCGCGTATCGTCCGCACACCCCTCGAAGCGTATGCCCATCCGGATCCGGACTACGGTGGACGCCAGCACCACCGGTCACGGGAGCCGCCCGGGGACCGACCACGACGACAAGGAGCCACGACCCATGATCGTTCGTCGCATTGCCCGCCCGATGCTCGCCAGCATCTTCGTCCTCGGCGGGGTCAACGCCCTTCGCTATGCCGCCGGCCACGCGCCCGCCGCCGAGCCCGTCGCCAAGAAGATCGCGGCCCCGCTCGGCCTGCCCGAGGACACCGAGCTCCTCGTGCGCGTCAACGGTGCCGCGATGGTCGGTGGTGGTGCACTGCTCGCGACCGGCAAGTTCCCGCGCCTCGCCTCGACCCTGCTGGCCGCCTCGCTCGTCCCGACGACCGCGACGCACCAGTTCTGGAACGAGACCGACCCGGAGGCCAAGCAGGCCCAGCAGGTCCACTTCTTCAAGAACCTCTCCCTCCTCGGCGGCCTGATCCTCGCCGCCGTCGACACCGAGGGGAAGCCGGGCGTCACCTACCGCGCCAAGCTCGCCAGCGACTCCGTCAGCCGCTCGGCGGCCCACGCGCGCAAGGCCGCTCGCCGCGAGGCCAAGCTCGCCGCCCTCCAGGCGAAGAGCGCGGTGAACTGACCCGCATGACCCCCGATTGGCATCCCCCGGCAGCGTCCGGTCCGCTCGATGCGACCGTGACGTTGCCGGGGAGCAAGTCCCTCACCAACCGGTACCTCGTCCTCGCCGCCCTGGCGAGCGAGACCTCGCGGCTGCGCCGCCCCCTTCGCTCGCGGGACACCGAGCTCATGGCCCAGGCCCTCCGCGGCCTCGGTGCCAGCGTCGACGACGCCACCTCGCTCCACGCCCTGGCCGACCCCGACTGGATCATCTCACCCGCCACCCTCCGCGGCAGCGGGAGCATCGACTGCGGCCTCGCCGGGACCGTCATGCGCTTCCTCCCGCCCGTGGCCGCCCTGTGCGACGGTCCGGTCGCCTTCGACGGCGACGAGCACGCGCGGGTCCGCCCCATGGCCACGATCATCGATGCCCTCCGGGACCTCGGGGTGACCGTCGACGACGAAGGGAGGGGCACCCTCCCCTTCGTCGTGCGAGGGACCGGCTCCGTGCGTGGGGGCACGGTGCGGCTCGATGCCTCCGCGTCCTCGCAGTTCATCTCCGCGCTGCTGCTCGCGGCGCCGCGCTTCGACGAGGGACTCACCGTCATCCACGAGGGCAAGCCGGTCCCCTCCGTGCCGCACATCGAGATGACCGTCGAGGCCCTCCGTGACGCCGGCGCCGAGGTGGACGACTCCGAGGCCAACACGTGGCGGGTCGAGCCCGGCGAGCTGCTCCCGCTCGACGTCACCGTCGAGCCGGACCTCTCCAACGCCGCCCCCTTCCTCGCCGCCGCCGCCGTGACCCGCGGGACGGTGCGCGTCCCCAGCTGGCCCCAGCACACGACCCAGGCGGGCGACCGCATCCGCGACGTCCTCGACCAGATGGGCGCCGACGTCACCCTCGACGGCCACGCCCTCACCGTCAGCGGGGACGGCCTGAGCGGCATCGACATCGACCTCCACGAGGCGGCCGAGCTCACCCCCGTCGTCGCCGCGCTCACCGCGTGCGCCGAGGGCCCGTCGATCATCCGCGGGGTCGGCCACATCCGCGGGCACGAGACAGACCGGATCGCCGCGCTCGCCACCGAAATCGGCGCCTTCGGGGCGACGGTCACCGAGCGCGAGGACGGGCTGCGGATCGACCCGGGACCCCTGCGCCCGGCGACCTTCCACACCTACGCCGACCACCGGATGGTCATGGCCGCCGCGGTCCTCTCGCTCGCCGCGCCCGGCACCGTCGTCGAGGACCCCGGCACCGTCGCCAAGACGCTGCCGGGCTTCGTCGGGCTCTGGGAGACCATGCTCGGGACCGCGGCCGGCTGATGGGTCGGTCCGCGCGGAGCTGGGACGAGTCGGACGTCCGGGTGCGCCCCAACCGGCGCGGCTCGCGGCCACGGACGAAGGAACGCCCCAAGCACGAGGACGCGGTCATCGGGCGCGTCACCGCCGTCGACCGGGGTCGCTGGACGGTCCTCGTCCCCGCCGGGGACGGGCACCCGGAGCGCGTCGTCATCGCCATGCGGGCCCGCGAGCTCGGCCGCACCCCCGTCGTCGTCGGCGACCAGGTCGGGATGGTCGGCGACACCTCCGGGCGGACGGACACCCTCGCCCGGATCGTGCGCATCGAGGAGCGCGCCACGGTGCTCCGGCGGACCGCTGACGACACCGACCCCGTCGAGCGGGTCATCGTCGCCAACGCCGACCAGCTCGTCGTCGTCGCCGCCCTCGCCGACCCCGAGCCCCGCCCGCGGCTCATCGACCGCTGTCTCGTCGCGGCCTACGACGCGGGGATGGACCCCCTTCTCGTCCTGACGAAGTCCGATCTCGCCCCGGCGGAGGACTTCCTCGGTCAGTACGCGCCGCTCGACGTGCCCCATGTCGTGACGTCGGTGCTCGCGGGCGACGAGCCGCTGGCCGAGCTGCGCTCACGGCTGGCCGGGCGGGTCTCGGTCCTCGTCGGGCACTCCGGCGTCGGCAAGTCGACGCTCGTCAACGCGCTCGTGCCGGACGCCCGGCGCGCCACCGGCCACGTCAACGACGTCACCGGACGCGGCCGGCACACGTCGACGAGCGCCCTCGGGCTGCGCCTGCCGACCGACGGCGCCGAGGCGTGGATCATCGACACGCCCGGCATCCGGTCCTTCGGTCTGGCTCACGTGGAGGCGGACACGATCATCGGCCACTTCCCCGAGCTCGCCGCGGGGGCCGCCGAGGGCTGCCCCCGCGGCTGCACCCACGACGAACCTGACTGCGCCCTCGACGCCTGGGTGGCCGACGGGCACGCCGGCGCCGGCGGCGAACAGCGGCTGGACTCCCTTCGCCGCCTCCTGCGGGCCCGCACCGGCGAGGACGGCCACTGACCCGAGCACGCCCCGCCGGCCGCGAGCGACCCGGCACCGGCCTTCCGGCGCCCTTCACTCCCCTCGGGTACGTTGACGGAATGCCCGAAACCTCCGCTTACGCCGACGACCTGCGACTGGCCCACGTCCTCGCGGACCAGGTCGAGCAGATCACGATGTCCCGCTTCCTCGCGGAGGACCTCGTCGTCGAGTCCAAGCCCGACCTCACCCCGGTGAGCGACGCCGACCGCGCCTGCGAGGAGGCCATCCGGGCCCAGCTCGGCCGCTCGCGCGGGCGGGACGCGGTCGTCGGTGAGGAGTACGGCGCCAGCGGGGACAGCCAGCGGCGCTGGATCATCGACCCCATCGACGGGACGAAGAACTACGTCCGCGGGGTGCCGGTGTGGGCCACCCTCATCGGCCTCGTCGACGGCGAGGACTGCGTCATGGGGCTCGTCGCCGCGCCCGCACTCGGCCGCCGGTGGTGGGCCGCCAAGGGCGCCGGCGCCTGGACCGGCCGGTCGCTGGCCCAGGCCCGTCAGGTCTCGGTGTCCGGGGTCTCGCGGCTCGCCGACGCCTCGCTCTCCTACAGCTCACTCGAGGGGTGGCGGGAGGCCGGCCGCGGGCGGGCCTTCCTCAACCTCACCTCGGACCTGTGGCGGACGCGGGCCTACGGGGACTTCTGGTCCTACATGCTCGTCGCCGAGGGCGCGGTCGATCTCGCCGCCGAGCCCGAGCTCGAGCTCTACGACATGGCCGCCCTCGTCGCGATCGTCGAGGAGGCCGGCGGCCGCTTCACCTCGCTCGACGGGCGCCGCGGCCCGTGGGGTGGCAATGCGGTGGCCAGCAACGGCCTGCTGCACGACGAGGTGCTCGAGCGGCTGGCCCCCGACGCCTGAGAGGGCGTACACAAGAGGGACTCCTGGTGCATTCCGTGGCTGATTCAGCCACGGAATGCATCAGGAGTCCCTCTTGTGCTCAGCGCCGCCGGATCCGCCGAGCTCGGATCCACTCCTCGGGTGGGATGAGGTGCTGTCCCGAGGCGACCACCGTGTCCAATCGCGTCACCGTGTCCTCCCACTCCCCGAAGCACATGTCGTAGGTCAGGCGACTCGTGACGTATCCGCGCTCAGCGGATCGGATGTCACGCCCGCGGTCCTTGGCGTAGGCGGCCTTGTCGGTGTGGTGGGCCTTGCTGTCGCACTCGATGATCCACCGCTCCCCCACGAGGAGGTCGACGCGCCCCACCCCATCGATGACCACCTGTGCCCGCACCGGGACCCGGCGCAGCTCGAGGTGCAACCGGACCTTGGACTCCGTGCCCGACTCCGACAGCGAGGTGGCGTGGCCGAGGACTCGCTGCACCTGCCTCGGCGCCGTGCGGCAGATCGCCGCCACATCGGCCTCGTGGAGGACCCCCTGGTGCAGGGCCGACTCCGCCAGGATCCCGACGTGCAGCGGCTCGAGGCACCGACAGGCGTGCTCGAGCAGCAGCTGTGGCGAGGCCACCGGATCTGGCTCCGGCCAGGTGCGATGGAAGCCGTGGGTGACCCACGCTCCAGGCACGGGCCTTCCCCGTCGGGCATACACGTGACGCCCTGCTCCGGGAGGTGTCCAGAGACCATGGTGCCGCGCGGCGGTGAGGCACGTAGGCCGGGCTCCCTTGCCGAAGGCGGCGACCACGGCGTCATCGGTGCCGGGGAGGACGAAGTAGCGACCGGCTCTCGTCAGCTGCCCTGACGTCACGGCATGCTCGATCTCGCGGCGCGAGTGCTCGGCTCTCAACTGGGTGTGGGTGTAGATCATGCACCCAGTGGAGTGTCAGCCGGGCCCGGGGCACAGAGGGGGGCCGCCAACTGTGGATCGGGTGGACCGGCTGACCATCACCTGTGCACAAGAGGGACTCCTCGTGCATTTCGTGGCTGAATCAGCCACCGATTGCACGAGAAGTCCCTCTTGTGCCCGGCTCTCAGTTCGGGACGACGGTCACCGGGCCGAGGCCGAGCTCCTCGACACCCTCCCGGTACAGCGAGGCGTCACCGACGACGACGATCGTCCACTCCCGGACGACGCCCTCGCGCCAGGCGCGGTCCAGGTCGGCGGCGGTGAGCTCGCGCATCGCCGCGATGGTGTCGCTCGTGAAGGTCAGCGGCAGCGAGTCCCCCACCAGCCCGGCGGTCTCGTCGGCGATGGCATCGGCGGTGTCGTACCGTCCCGGCGCGGTGAGCGACATGAAGTCCACACCCGCCCGGGTCTCCTCCTCGGTGAACCCCTCGCCGGCGCCCTCGAGGATCTCCGCGAGCAGGCGCAAGGAGTCGACCGTCGAGTCCGCGCGGACCGACCCGGCGACCGTGAAGGCCGACCCGACCTGGCGCGGGCGGAACCCGGAGCGGATGCCGTAGGTGTACCCCTTCTCCTCGCGCAGCACCTCGTCGATACGCGCATTGGGTGCCCCGCCGAGGACGTACGCCAGCACGGGGAAGGGCGCCCATCCCTCGCGACGGTCCGGCCCGGGTCCGCCGATGAGGATCTCGGACTGCACCGACCCCGGGCGGTCCACGAGCACGACCCGCGCGGCGTCGGCCGCACGCGGGGCGGGCTCGGGCTCCACCGGCCGGGTACGGCCCGACGTCGTCCAACCGCCGAGCGTGCTGCCGAGCAGCCCCCCGACGTCGACACCGGTGAGGTCACCGGCCACGACGACCGTCGCCCCGTCGGGGTGGACGTGCTCGGCGTGGAAGTCCACGACATCAGCGCGGGTGATGGCCGCGACCGACTCGGCCGTGCCGCCCCCGGCGCGTGCCGCCCGGATCGACGAGTCGTAGTAGGTCGCCGCCCACTCCTTGTAGGCACGGCGGCCGGCCGAGGCCCGCTCCTGCTCGATCTCCGCGAGGCGGGTGCGCACGATCCGGGCGACCTCCCCCTCGTCGAAGACGGGCTCGGAGATGCACTCGGTGAGCAGTTCGAGCGCCTCGCCGAGGAAGCGCTGCGGCACGTCGACGTCGACCCCCAGCTGGGCCTCGCTCATCCCCGCGCCGAGGGCGATCCCACGTCGCTCGAGCAGCTCGGAGAGCTCGCGCTGGGAGTGCGTCCGGGTGCCCTCGTCGAGCAGCCGCGCCATGACCCAGGCGACGCCCTCGACGGCCGGCGGCTCGAAGCGCAGCGCCGCCGGCACGGTGAGTCGCACCGAGACGACGTACTGCCCGGGCACGTCGTGGACGAGCGCGGTGATGCCGTTGGGCAGGGTCAGCTCCCGCGGCTGGGGGAAGGTCCACTCCCGCGGAGCGGCGACCTCGGGACGGGCGATCGGGGCGCTCATGCGACCTCCTCCTGCTGCGCGGCAGCGCGGTAGACGACGGCGGCCCGGCTGTGCGGGCGCAGCCACCGGTCGGCGGCAGCCCGCACCGCCTCCGGCGTGATCGCCGCGAGCCGGTCGAGGAAGGTGTTGACGTAGTGCGGGTCGTCGTGGAGGGAGGTGTAGTGGCTGATGATGTCGGCGCGCTCGTCCTTGGCGGCGAGCGCGGACAGCCAGGCCCGCTCGGCCTGGGCGCACACCGCCTCCATCTGGACCGGTGTCGGCCCGGCATCGGCGAAGGCGGTCAGCTCGGCGCAGACCTCGGCCTCCAGCTCGTCGGTGTCGACGCCCTCGGCGACGTCGACGATGACGAGCCCCAGGGAGACTCCGTCGACGAAGCCCATCGCCCCGACGTCAATGGCGTTGGCCCGCTGCTCCTCCCGCACGAGGCGCTGCTCCAGCGGCGAGAAGCTCAGCCCGCCGAGGCAGTCGAGGGCCATCGAGGCCGCGAGGAAGTCGTCGCGGGTGTCACCCCCTTCGGCAGGGAGGCGGAAGCCCAGGTGGATGCGGTCGTTGGGCACCTCGTCGACGACCTCCTCGCGGGCCGGTTCGGCGAGCGGCGGCAGCGCCGTCACCGGGGCCCGCCGCGGCTCGGCGCGGTGCTCGATGTCGCCGAAGTAGCGCTCGACGAGCTCGACGGCCCGCTCGGCCGTGACGTCACCGACGATCGTCAGCACGGTGTTGTCCGGGGCATAGTGCCGCCGGAAGAAGTCGTGGACGTCCTGCACGGACGCGGCGTCGAGGTCCTCCATCGAGCCGATCGTCGGGTGGTGGTACGGGTGGCCCGAAGGGAAGACGGTCGCGTAGATCCGGGTCAGCGCCTGGCCGTAGGGCTGGTTGTCGTAGCGCTGCCGCTTCTCCTCCTTGACGACGTCGCGCTGGTTGTCGAGGTTCGCCTGGGTCACGGCGGGGAGGAGCCGCGCGTGCCGGTCGGCCTCGAGCCACAGCGCCAGCTCGAGCGCGCCCGAGGGGATCGTCTCGAAGTACGTCGTCCGGTCGAACCACGTCGTCGCGTTGAGCCTCCCGCCGACACCCATGAGGGCCTGGAAGTGCTCACCGTTGGCGACGTTCTCGCTCCCCTGGAACATCAGGTGCTCGAAGAGGTGGGCGAAGCCGGTCCGCCCTGCCTCCTCGTGGCGCGAGCCGACCCCCACCCACAGGTTGAGCGTGACGGTGGGCGTCGTGGCGTCGGGTTGCACGATGACGCGCAGCCCGTTGGGCAGGGTGTGGTCCTCGAGGGTGAAGTCCAGCGGCATACCCCGACCCTACGACGCGTCGCGCTGCTCCTCGTGGCCGCGTCGCGGGAGCTCGGGGTAGGCGTCCGGCCCGAGGTCGTCCATCGCATTGCGCGCGAAGACCTGCTGCATCGTCGTCGCCCGCTCGTTGCGGTTGTCGCCGACGAAGGTGATGATCCAGTTGAGGAGCGTCGAGACGCGGTTCTTGAAGCCGACCATGGCCATGAGGTGCACGGCCAGCCAGGCGAGCCACGCGAGGAAGCCGGTGAAGTTCAGCTTGCCGATGCTCGCGACGGCGGAGTACTTCGAGATCGTCGCCATGGAGCCCTTGTCCTTGTAGACGAAGGGGGCCTGCGGCTCGGCGCCCGCGAGGCGCCCGAGGATCTCCTTGGCCGCGTAGCGGCCGCCCTGGATGGCGAGCTGGGCGACGCCCGGGTAGCCCTTGAGGTTGATCATGTCGCCGATGAGGAAGACCTCGGGGTGGCCCTTGAGCGTGAGGTCCTCCTCGACGTGGACCCGGCCGGCGCGGTCGATCTCGGCGCCGGCCTGGTCGGCGACGAGCTTGCCGAGGGGGGACCCGGCGACACCGGCGGCCCACACCTTGGTCATGGCCTCGATGCGCCGGAGGGTGCCGTCCTCGTCCTTGACCTCGATCCCCGCGGCGTCGACGTCGGTGACCATGGCCCCGAGCTGGACCTCGACACCGCGCTTCTCGAGGCTCTTGCGGGACTTGCCGCTGAGCCGGTCACCGAAGCTCGGCAAAACCTTGGGGGCACCGTCGAGGAGCACGACCCGGGCATCGCCGGGGTTGATGTCGCGGAACTCCTCGGCGAGCGTCCGCCGGGAGAGCTCGGCGATCTGGCCAGCCATCTCGACACCGGTGGGACCGGCGCCGACGACGACGAAGGTCAGCAGCCGCTCGCGCTCCTCGGGGTCCGGGGTGATCTCGGCGAGCTCGAAGGCGCCGAAGATGCGGCCGCGCAGCTCGAGCGCGTTGTCGATGTCCTTCATGCCCGGCGCGTAGCGGGCGAAGTGGTCGTTGCCAAAGTAGGACTGCCCGGCCCCGGCGCCGATGATGAGGCTGTCGTAGGGGGTGATCGTCTCCTGGCTCAGCGAGCGGGAGGTCACGGTGCGCGCCTCGAGGTCGATGTCGTGGACGTCGCCGAGGATGACCCGGACGTTCTTGTCCTTGCCGAGGATGTCGCGGGTGGCGGGGGCGATGTCGCCCTCGGAGAGGATGCCGGTCGCGACCTGGTACAGCAGCGGCTGGAAGAGGTGGTGGCCGGTGCGCGAGACGAGGGTGACCTCGACGTCCTCGCCGCTCAGGGCCTTGGCGGCGAAGAGCCCGCCGAAGCCGGAGCCGATGATGACGACACGGTGCTTGCCAGAGTTAGCGCTCACGCCCTCCATTGTGCCTGAGGAGCGGCGTGCCCTCCCAATCCGGGCGAAGGGGGTCACAGCGCGAGCCCGCAGGCGGCCGCGGCGAGGACCACGCCCCACGCCGGCACCCGGCCCGTGAGGAGCACGCCGAGGGCGAGGACGGCGATGACGAGCGTCCCGACCCCGGTGATCCCCTGCGCGATGACGGGGTCGTAGAGGGCCGCGGCGAGGATGCCGACGACGGCCGCGCCGGTGCCTGCGAGGAAGGCCCGGGCGCGCGGGGCGCCGCGCAGGCGCTCCCAGAAGGGCAGGGCGGCGACGACGAGGAGCGCCGAGGGGGCGAAGATCGCCAGGACCGCGACGAGGGCACCGAGCGGACCGCCGGGGGGCACGACCGCACCGAGGTAGGCGGCGAAGGTGAAGAGCGGGCCAGGCACCGCCTGCGCCGCGCCGTACCCGGCGAGGAAGGTGCCGTCGTCGAGTCCGGCCCCCACGGTCTCCGCCTCGAGCAGCGGCAGGACGACGTGCCCTCCCCCGAAGACGAGCGAGCCGGCCCGGTAGAAGGAGTCGACGACAGCGAGCGTGGGGTCGTCGACGAGGGCGGCGAGGACGGGCAGGGCGACGAGGAGACCGACGAAGGCGGCGAAGGCCCCCACTGCGGTCCGCCGGCCGACGGGGACCGAGCCGGTGTCGTCCCCGCAGGTCGCCGGCGCCGTCACCCAGAGCACGCCGGCGAGCCCGCCGAGCCCGATGACGGCCACCTGTCCCCACGCGGTGGGGACGAGCAGGGCGAGGAGGCAAGCGGCCACGGCGATCCCGGCGCGGGTCCACCCCTTCGCCAGGCTCCTGGCCATGCCGATGACGGCGTGCGCGACGACCGCCACAGCAGCCGCCTTGAGGCCGAGGAGCCAGCCCCCTTCGCCGCCGAGTGCGTCCACCCCGAGGGCGAAGCCGAGCATGAGCAGGGCCGAAGGGAGGGTGAAGGCCACCCAGGCCGCGGCCATCCCGAGGTAGCCGGCACGGCGCAGGCCGATGGCCATGCCCACCTGGCTCGAGGCGGGGCCGGGGAGGAACTGGCAGAGCGCGACGAGGTCGGCGTAGGCCGCCTCGGTGAGCCACTGCCGGCGCACGACGAAGGCCTCCCGGAAGTAGGCGAGGTGGGCGACCGGCCCGCCGAAGCTCGTCAGCCCGAGGACGAGGAAGACCCGGAAGACCTCGGCTACCCGCGCATTCGTCACGCGGGTGAGCATGGCCCGCCCGGGTGAACGCACGGTGCCGCCGTCCCCGCGCTCGTAGACTCCCCCCGTGGACCGACCGGATGTCCGGTGGCACCGGGGTGTCACCGCCGACGACGCCCTGCGTGCGCACCTCGGCTCCCCCGACGCGATCGTCGGCCGCCACTGCCCCGCCTGCGGGTCCGGGACGCACGGCCGGCCGTGGGTGCGCCTGCCCGACGGCCGGTCACCCCACGTGAGCCTCTCCCGCTGCGGCGACCACGTCGTGACGGCAGTCGCGCGTCAGCCGGTCGGCGTCGACGTCGAGTCGGTGCCCGCGGTCGACGGGCTCTGGGACCCGGCCCTCGTGCTGCACCCCACCGAGAGGGCCGACACCCCGCAGGAGCGCGCCGCCATGTGGTGCCGCAAGGAGGCGATCCTCAAGGCCCTCGGCACGGGCCTGCGCACCCCGATGAGCGAGATCCGGGCCGCGGACTGGCCGGTCCTCGACATCCCGGCCCCCGAGGGGCTGCGGGCAGGCGTCGCGGTCGTTCAGGCGGGCAGCGGAGGCAGCTCGACCTCGTAGAGCCACCGCTGGAAGAGGTCACCGAGGTCCTCGCCGGTCACCGCCTCGGCGTGCTCGACGAACATCGCCGTCGTGACATTGCGATGCTGCTGCGCCTCGCTCCAGGTCCGCAGCACCTCGAAGAAGGCGTCGTCGCCGACCCTGCGCCGCAAGGCATGCAGCGTCAGCGCACCCCGCTTGTAGACGCGGTCGTCGAACATCAGCTCCGGCCCCGGGTCGCCGAGGAGCAGCTCGGCACCCTCGTCGGTGCGCACCCGCTCGTGGTGCACCTCGGCCCGCTCCCCCGCGGTCATGAGGCCGACCTCCTCCGACCAGAGCCACTCCGCGTAGCAGGCGAAGCCCTCGTGCAGCCAGATGTCCCGCCACTGGGTCAGCGTGACCGAGTTGCCCCACCACTGGTGGCTCAGCTCGTGGGCAACGAGCCGGATGCTCTCCCATTCGTCCTGCATGAAGTTGCGCCCGAAGGTCGACAGGCCCTGGGACTCGAGCGGGATCTCGAGGTCGTCGTCGGTGATGACGGCGGTGTAGGAGCTGAAGGGGTAGTCCCCGAAGAGCTCGGCGAAGAAGGAGAGCATCTCCGGCTGCCGGCCGAAGGCCGCCTCGAAGCCCGCCTGCGGGCGCTCCGCGGGCGCGACGACGCGGACCGGCACCGGCGCACCGTCCTGCTCGATCTCCACGTAGTGCCCGATCTGCACGGTCGCGAGATAGGTCGCCATCGGCGCGTCCTGCTCGTAGCGCCACGTCACCGAGCTGCCGGATGCCTTGCGTCGGAGCAGCTCACCCGCGACGGCGACGTGGTACCCCTTCGCCACGGTGAGGTCGATGGCATAGGTGGCCTTGTTGTCCGGCCGGTCGTTGCAGGGGAACCACGACGGCGAGCCGTGCGGCTGGGCCGCGACGATGACGCCGTCCTCGAGCTCCTCCCAGCCGGCCTGGCCGAGGTGCCGCTTGCGGACCTGCTTCGGCGTGCCCGAGTACGTGACCCGCACCTCGAAGTCCTGCCCCTCGGGCACGGTGCGCCCGAGGGTCACGGCGAGCCGGTCGAAGCGGTGCGTGTACTTCGCGAGGTCGCCGTCGACGTGGACCTTGCCGACGTTGAGCGCGTGGAGGTCCAGCTCGATGCGGCTCACCGGCTCGAGGGCCCGGCAGCGCAGCGTCGCCTCGCCACCCAGCCGGTTGCCGGCCACCCGGTAGTCGAGGTCCAGGTCGTAGTGCTCCACGTCGTAGGACGCGTCCCCGTGCCCGGGGACGTAGTCGTCCGTGCCCTTCTGCCTCACTCGTCCTCTTCCTCCCAGGGGCCGATCGGGTTCCCGATCCAGCGTGTGCGTGACGGTACGCCCTCACCGCGCATGACGAGCGAGGCGGGCCCCACCGTCGCATTCCGGCCGAGGCTGGACGAAGGAAGGATGACGCTGTTGGGGCCCAGCGTCGCCCCCGCGCCGAGGACGACGGAGTCCATGCTCAGCACCCGGTCGTGGAAGAGGTGGGTCTGCACGACGCAGCCGTGGTTGACCGTCGCGCCGTCGCCGAGCTCGACGAGGTCGCTCTCGGGCAGCCAGTAGGTGTCGCACCAGACCCCTTCGCCGACCTTGCTCCCCATGAGGCGCAGCCAGACGTTGAGCGCCGGTGTGCCGGCGGTGATCCGGGCGAACCACGGGGCGGCGAGCATCTCCGTGAAGGTGTCGGCGAGCTCGTTGCGCCAGACGAAGGAGGTCCACAGCTCGTGCTCCCCCGCGCGGTGGCGACCGACGAGCAGCCACTTGGCCGCGACGGTGGCCCCGGCCGCGAGGAGGCTCCCGATGATCATCACGGGCCCGACGAGCAGTACTGCGGCCCAGAGGGACACGTCGAGCAGGAGCAGGAGCGTGAGGGCCACGAGGACGTTGAGGGCGACGGTGCACCACAGCGGCACGACCCGGGCGAGCTCGACGAGGGAGCGCAGCACCTTGAGCCGGGTCGGCGGGTCGTAGGTGCGGCTGGAGTCCTGCTCCTCGGCGGTGCGCCGCAGCTTGCGCGGCGGCGACCCGAGCCACGACTGGCCGGCCCGTGCCGTGCCCCGTCGGGGCGCCGCGGAGAGCACGGCGACGAGCGACTGCTTGGGGACGCGGCGGCCGGGCGCGAGCATGCCCGAGTTGCCGACGAAGGCCCGCTTGCCGACCTTGACCCGCTCCACCCGGATCCACCCGCCGCCGAGCTCGTAGGAGCCGATGAGGGTGTCGTCGGCGAGGAAGGCGTGGTCGTTGACCCGCACCAGGCTGGGGATGAGCAGCACGGTCGAGGCCTCGACGCCGGTCCCGACGCGCGCGCCCAGGAGCCGGAGCCAGACCGGGGTGAAGGCGCTGGAGTAGAGGGGGAAGAGCCACTCGCGGGCTTCGTCGAGGAGGCGGATCGTGCCCCAGATCGACAGGCCGGCGGCCGAGCGGACCGGGTAGTGCCCCGGCCGGATCGCCACGCTCATGAGCCGGGTGAACCCGAGGACGAGGAGCGCGAGGACGAGGTAGCCGACGAGGGCGGCCAGCGGCAGCCAGGGAAGGGCGGCGCCCACTGCTTCGCCCGCTCCCCCGGTCCCGGAGAGGGCCGGCCAGAGCACGGCGCCCCCGGCGAGGACCGCCATGCCGGGGAGGGAGGCGATGAGCAGGGCGAGGACGCCGTAGCCGAGCAGCCACCCGGCCGGCGAGGGGGCGCGGTCCGAGGACCACGGGCCGCGCGCCGGGGACTGGCGCTCCGCCGGCGACCCGGACCAGAACTCGCGCGGTGTCACCTCGCCGTGGACGGCGGAGCCGGGGGCGATCTCGGCCTCCTTGCCGACCTTCGACCCCGGGGCGATCATGCTACGGGCGCCGACCCGCGCCCGCGCGCCGATGACGATCGGGCCGACGTGCACCCGGTCGCCGTCGATCCAGTAGCCCGACAGGTCGACCTCCGGCTCGATCGCCGCCCCCTTGCCGACCCGGAGCCACCCGGTGACCGGCGGAAGGGCGTGGAGGTCCACCCCTTCGCCGATTGTGGCTCCGAGCAGCCTTGCGTACCAAGGGAAGAAGACCGCGCCGGACAGGGCCGCCGCCGCGAGCTCGTCCTGGATGCGGGTGGCCAGCCACAGGCGGAGGTGGACCCGGCCACCGCGCGGGTGCGACCCCGGGGTCACGCCGCGGAGGACGAGCCGGGCGAGGAGGGCGGCCAGCACCATCCGTCCGGGCGCCGAGAGGAAGAGCACGGTCGTGAGCACGAGCAACCAGACGGGGAAGGTCGGCAGCCACGGGAGGTCACCGAGCTCCGCGACGATCGTCGAGCCGAGCATGAGCCAGGCCAGCCAGCGCAGTCCGGCGAGCGCGCGCAGCGGCCCGAGCGCGAGCAGCTGGGCGACCTGCGTCTTCGTGCGGATGGGCTTCACCTTGCGGTCGGACAGGACCATGGTCGACGCGGTCGATGCCTCGTCCAGCCAGGCGGCGAGATCGCCGACCGTGGGATGGGCGTAGAGGTCCCCGACGGTGGTCTCGGGGTTCTTCTCCCGGAGCCGGCTGACCACCTGGGCCGCGGTGAGCGAGCCGCCGCCGAAGTCGAAGAAGTCGTCCCCGGGGCCGGAGACCTCCGCGCCGATGACCTCGGCCCAGATCTCGGCGATCCAGCGGGCCGTCTCGCCGAGCTCGTCGGAGGGGCCGGCGCTCGTCGCGGTCGGCAGCGGCCAGGGAAGGGCGTCCCGGTCCACCTTGCCGGAGGTGCGGGTCGGCAGCTCGTCCACGACGGCGAGGCGGGGTACGAGCGCCGCCGGCATGCGGGCGCGGAGCAGGTCCCGTGCCGGCGACCCGTCGTACTGCGCGTCGACGGTGAGGTAGCCGACGAGGAGGCGATTGCCGGCCTGGGTCGAGCGGACGGCGGCCGCGGCGGAGACGACACCGGGGAGGCGCAGCAGCTGCTCGTCGATCTCGCCGAGCTCGATGCGCCGGCCGCCGAGCTTGATCTGGTCGTCGGCGCGACCGGCGAAGACGAGGCCCGCGGGGTCGTTGCGGACGACGTCGCCGGAGCGGTAGGCGCGATCCCAGCCGAGGGTGGGCATGGGGGCGTACTTCTCGGCGTCCTTCTCCGGGTCGAGGTAGCGGGCCAGGCCGACCCCGCCGATGATGAGCTCGCCGGACTCGCCCTCGGGGACGGGGTGGCCCTCCTCGTCGACGACGGCCAGGTCCCACCCGTCGAGGGGCAGGCCGATGCGGACCGGGTCGGTGCCGTCGAGCTGTGCGCCGCAGGCGACGACGGTCGCCTCGGTCGGGCCATAGGTGTTCCACACCTCGCGTCCCTCGGCCTGCAGGCGGGCGGCCAGCTCTGCGGGGCAGGCCTCCCCGCCCATGATGAGGAGTCGGACCCGGTCGAGGGAGCTCGGCGGCCACAGCGAGACGAGGGTCGGAACGGTCGAGACGATGGTGATCTCGTTGGCGACGAGCCACGGTCCGACGTCGACGCCGGAGCGGACGAGCGACCGCGGGGCGGGGACGAGGCAGGCGCCGTAGGCCCACGCCAGCCACATCTCCTCGCAGCTGGCGTCGAAGGCGACGGACAGGCCGGCCATGACCCGGTCGCCCGGGCCGATGGGGTCGTCGACGAGGAACATCGCGGACTCGGCGTCGACGAAGGCGGCCGCATTGCGGTGGGTCACGGCCACCCCCTTCGGCTTGCCGGTGGAGCCGGAGGTGAAGATCACCCAGGCGTCGTCGCCGAGCCCCGGGGAGCTCGGCTCGACGGACGGGCGCCCTTGTCCTGCATCGGTGCTCGTGATGACGAGGTCGTTGCCGACGATGGCGACGGCGCCGGATTCCTCGAAGACCACCCGGGCCCTCTCGTCGGGGTCGTCCGCGTCGACGGGGACGTAGGCCGCCCCCGCGACGAGGATCCCGATGATCGCGACGTAGAGGTCCGTCGAGCCGGATCGGATGCGCACGCCGACCTTGTCCCCCGGGCCCACCCCGGTCTCGGCGAGACGCTCGGCGAGCACCGTGGCCGCCTCGGCGAGCTCGGCATAGGTGAGGACCTCCCGACCGCTGTCCACGGCCGGCGCGTCGGGGTGCTCGGTCACGACCTCGGTGAAGATGTCGACGAGGGTGCGCGGGGTCGGTGCGCGGTCACCGCCGAGGAGCTGCGGTAGCAGGGAGGAAGGGGAGGTCACGGACGAAGGATGGCCGACGAAGGTGAACACTCGGCGGTCCTGCCGGCCGCTGAGCCTCCGAGTCGATGTGAAAACGAGAGCTAGGGCACTCGGTTCAACATCTTCTCGCGCGGGCCCGGCGCACCTCGGTCCACGCATGCGAGAGGCCCGGACCATGTGGTCCGGGCCTCTCGTGCGGATTGGTAGCGGGGGCAGGATTTGAACCTGCGACCTCCGGGTTATGAGCCCGGCGAGCTACCGAACTGCTCCACCCCGCGTCGTTGC
>DXAR01000072.1 GCA_019116945.1 Candidatus Janibacter merdipullorum
CGCGTGGCCGTCCTCGGCGGCGGCGTCATCGGGGTGGAGTTCGCGTCGATGCTGCGCAGCTTCGGCGCCGAGGTGACGGTCGTCGAGGCACTCGACCGGATCGTCGCCGCCGAGGAGCCGTCGATCTCCAAGCACCTGACCCGGGAGTTCAAGAAGCGCCGGATCACGACGCTCACCTCGACCCGCGTCGCCTCCGTCGAGGCCGACGACGAGCGCGCCGTCGTGCACCTCGAGGGGGCCGAGCCGCTCGAGGTCGACCTCGTCCTCGTCGCCGTGGGCCGCGGTCCGCGCAGCGAGGGCATCGGGCTCGAGGCGGTGGGCGTCACGACCGACCGCGGCTTCGTCCCGACCGACGAGCGCCTGCGCACCTCCGTCGAGGGCGTGCGCGCCGTCGGTGACCTCGTGCCCGGGCTGCAGCTGGCCCACCGGGGCTTCGCCCACGGCATCTTCGTCGCCGAGGACGTCGCCGGCCTCGACCCCGCCCCCGTCGAGGACCTGACGATCCCCAAGGTCACCTACTGCGACCCCGAGGTCGCCTCCGTCGGGTGGACGAGCGAGGCGGCGAAGGGGGCCGGCAAGGAGGTCGTCACCGTCACCTATCCCTTGGGCGGCAACGGCCGCAGCCTCATCCGCGGCACGAGCGGGTCGGTCCTCCTCGTCCGCGAGAAGGATGGCCCCGTCCTCGGGGTGCACATGGTGGGGCTCGGCGTGAGCGAGCTCATCAGCGAGGCCCAGATCGCCGTCGGGTGGGAGGCCCACCCGGAGGACATCGCCCCGCTCGTGCACGCACACCCGAGCCAGGGCGAGGCCTTCGGCGAGGCGGCGATGCTCGCCGCCGGTCAGCCGCTGCACGCCCACGCGTGAGGGGCGGCGGGAGCCGCACCGGGCCCCTCCCTTCGCCATAGGGTGGGGCCGACACCAGTGTCGACACATCGGAGTGCCATGCGTCCTGACCCCCGCTCCCTTCCGCGCGCCGCAAGGCGTCTGACGAAGCGGACCGCAGCCCGCATCAGTGGGGTCGAGGACGTGCGCGCCGACCTCACCAAGGCACGGGCGGACCTCCAGGAGACCCGCGCGCGCCACGAGCGGACCAAGGACGCCCTCCGGTCCGCCCGGGAGAAGCGGGACTCGGCACGCGAGCGGGTCGCCGAGCTGGAGACGGCCCTGCGCGAGGAGCAGACACGACGTCGGGAGGCGACGAAGCGCGTCACCGCTTTCGGCTACGCCTACCGGGGGCTGCGGGCCGCTGCCCTCGGGTACCGCCTCCCGAGCGAGCTCGGCCCCGCCCCGGGGCGAGCGCCCGAGGGAGAGGACCGCACTGAGCTCGAGCAGGAGATGGCGTGGCAGCACGCGCGGTCGCTGTTCGTCCGCTCGCTCGCCGACGGGCAGGGCCTCGCCGGGGCCGTCGAAGGGCTGATCCGCCGGGCCCAGGGGTCCGAGCAGGTGACCGAGGTGCGCCAGATCTCCCAGTGGCTCTTCGACCACGAGCCCACCCGTCAGGCCGGAGCCCTCGCGACGGGTCTCGTGGCGCACCGGATGGGCCTGCCCACCTTCGCCTGGGAGCGCCTCTCGACGCTGCCGGACGAGATCTGGCTCGAGCACGCCCCCAGCGAGTACGTCCTGCTGGCGGGCCAGCACGACGAACGCCTGGCCGAGCAGGCCGTCCGGCGGGCGCTGGACCACCCCGGCCCCCTGAGCACCAGCACCTGGCTGACCCTGACCCGTCGCGCGATGGGGCTCGGACTCGGTGACACGTGCACTGCGCTTGCCGAGCGCTTCGACGACGCGGCCCGCGCCGACCTCGCCTCGGGCCAGCTCACCGAGGCAGAGACGTCCCGGCTCGAGCTGGATCGCGCGTGGATGCGCAGGTGGGCCCCGCGAGTCGCCATGGGCCCGGCCACGCCGACACCAGCGGTTCCGGGCACGGTCCACATCGGGGTCATCGGCTACGACCAGCCCGACCCGCGCAACACCTCGAGCAATATCGGCGACTATGTCCAGACCATCGCCTCGATGTCCCATCTCGTGCGCCACACCGGGGCCTGCTTCGACGACACCCCCCTGGGCCGCTTCGCCCAGGACCTGGCCGCCCGCGTCCCGGCCGACCTGCGGGTCGGCTCCCCCGACGTGCCCGTCTCCCTGCACCAGGTCGACCGCGATGCGTCGACCTACTCGCAGGTGCCCGAGGGGACGTGGCTGCTCGCCTTCGGCTGGTATGCCCACAAGCTGGGCGGGGTCCGTCACGACTTCCCCTTCCCCGACCACCTGCGCCCGCTCTACATCTCCTTCCACCTCAACAAGCGGGCTCTGCTCACCGACGAGATGATCGAGCACCTCAGGGCCCACGCGCCGATCGGCTGCCGGGACCACTCGACGGTGGACCTGCTCCTGGGTCTGGGCATCCCCGCCTTCTTCTCCGGGTGCCTCACGACGACCGTGCGCTACGTCCGCCCCGACGACGCCCCGGAGCGCCCCGAGGACGCGCCCACGGTGTGGATCGACCTCCCGGCACCGAAGGGAGCGCGGCAGGTCCGCAACGAGCGTCCGGATGTGCGCGCCGCCGATCTCGTCGACAACCTGCGGACCGCGCTGGCCAGCGTGGAGGACTACACCAGCGCGTACGGCACGGTCGTCACCGGCCGTCTGCACGCCTACCTCCCGGCGCGGTCCCTGGGGTGCACAGTCGACTTCTCCCCGCGCAATCCCTCGGACATCCGCTTCGCCGGGCTGGCCCCGCTGACCGCCGACGAGGTCTTCGAGATGGGGCGCGGCATCGCCGACCTCCTCGAGCCGGTCATGAGTGCGATCCTCTCCGGGGAGGACGAAGGGCGGGTCCGGCAGCTCTGGTCGGAGGTCACCGCGGACCGGGTGGCCGCCGCCCGGCGACGCCACGAGGAGGAGGTCACCCTCCCTTCGCTCGTGGACATCGACGAGGCCGTCGCCACCATCCGTGCGGGGCAGGTCGACAGCCCGCGCACCGAGCCGGGTCCGGACGGTGAGGAGATGGAGATCGTCCTCGCCCTCGACGGCAACCTCAAGGACCAGTTCCTCGTCGTCGTCGACGGCCTCGTCGAGCACGCGAGCCGCCCGATCCACCTCAACGTCCTCGTGCGTGAGCACGAGCAGGCGGACTTCGACCGGGCGGCCGCGCTCTTCCCCACGGTCTCGTTCACGTGGTGGCCGTGCGACGACGTGGGCTACGGGGACATCCACGCGATGATCCCGCACATCACGATCTCGACGATGGACCGCTTGGTGCTGCCCGAGCTGCTCGCCGACGTCGAGCGCGTCGTCTACCACGACATCGATGCGCTGCCGGTGGCCGACATCGCCGAGCTCTACGAGACCGACCTGCAGGGCAGCCCCCTGGCCGCGCGCGACTCCGAGGCGAGCACGATGCAGAGCGGGTACACCAACATCTTCACCCCGGCCGCGCTCCCCGGCCTGGAGCCCGGGATGGGTACGGAGCTCATCCGACGGGAGACCCGGCGGCACCCCTTCGACTTCGTCGGCTTCAACGCCGGGATCATGGTGCTCGACCTGGCCCGGATGCGCGCCGACCGCTTCTGCGAGCGGTTCCTCCCGTATGCCCAC
>DXAR01000073.1 GCA_019116945.1 Candidatus Janibacter merdipullorum
ACAAGTCCTCACCGGTCTCCGCCGCCTTGCGCAGGATCTTGTCGTCGATGTCGGTGACATTGCGCACGAGGGTGACGTCGAGACCGTGGCCGCGCTCGAGCCACCGCCGCAGCACGTCGAAGGCCACGGCGAAGCGCAGGTGACCGATGTGCGGCGCACCCTGGGTGGTGAGCCCACAGATGTACATCCCCACCTGACCGGGGGTCACGGGGACGAAGTCGCGCTGGGCGCGCGTGGCGGTGTCGAAGAGCTGCAAGGTCACCCGTCAAGGCTAACCGGCGCCGGTAGCATCATCGCACCACACGAAGGGAGGACCCGGCATGACGACGACACCGGTCCACGTGGTCTTCGAGGTAGACGTCCTCGATGCCGACGACCCCGGATACCTGGAGTACAAGCGAGCGGTGGCGCCGCTCATCGAGAGCTTCGGCGGCCGCTACCTCGCCCGGGCCGCGCGCGGCAGCGCGATCGAGGGCACGGGGACGAAGGGGGTCTGGCACCTCGTCGAGTTCCCCGACGCCCGGGCGGTCCAGGACTTCTGGGCCTCGCCCGAGTACGCCCGGCTGCGCCCCCTGCGCGAGGGCGCGGCCGAGGTGCGGGCCGTGCTCATCGATCCGACGAGCTGACCGAAGGGGGACGGGGTCAGCCGACCTGGTCGAGCCACTCCTGCTGGTGGGGCGCCTCGGCGCCGATGGAGGTGTCGTCACCGTGCCCGGTGTGCACGACGGTCTCCGGCGGGAGTGCGAGGAGCTTCTCGATGATCGAGGTGACGATCGTCGGGTAGTCCGAGTAGGAGCGCCCGGTCGCGCCCGGCCCGCCATTGAAGAGGGTGTCCCCGGTGAAGACGACACCCAGCTCGGGGGCGTGCAGGCAGCAGGCGCCGGGTGCGTGCCCCGGCGTGTGGAGCACGGTGAGCTCGATGCCGGCGACGCTGATGACCTGCCCGTGCGCGAGGGCCCCGTCGGGGGCCCGGTCCGGGTAGGTCATCTGCCACAGGGGCGCCTCCTCCGGGTGTACCCAGATCGGCGCCTGCTTCGCGTCGGCGACCTCGGCCGCGGCGTTGACGTGGTCGTTGTGCGCGTGGGTGCACACGACCGCGACGAGCCGTCGGTCACCGATCGCCTCGAGGATCGGCGCCGCGTCGTGCCCGGCGTCGAGGACGATGCACTCGCTGTCGTCCCCGATGATCCACACGTTGTTGTCCACCTCCCACGAGCCGCCGTCGAGCTCGAAGGTCCCGGAGGTGATGACCTTGTCGATCCGCGCGGTCACAGGACCACCACCGAACGGAGCACGTCACCGGCGTGCATCTTGGTGAAGGCGGACTCGACGTCGCCCAGACCGATGCGCTCGGTGACGAAGGCGTCGAGGTCGAAGCGCCCCTGCTGGTAGAGGTCGACGAGCATCGGGAAGTCGCGGCTCGGCAGGCAGTCGCCGTACCAGCTCGACTTGAGGGCACCCCCGCGACCGAACATCTCAATCATCGGCAGGGTGACCTCCTTGTCCGGCGTCGGGACGCCGACGAGGACGACCCGACCGGCGAGGTCGCGGGCGTAGAAGGCCTGCTCGTAGGTCTCGGGCAGGCCGACCGCCTCGACGACGACGTCGGCACCGAAGCCGCCCGTGAGCTCCCGGATGCGCTCCACCGTGTCCTCGGTGCTCGCGTCGATGGTGTGCGTGGCGCCGAAACCCTTCGCGATCTCGAGCTTCCGGGGGTCCCGGTCGACCGCGATGATCGTCGTCGCGCCGGCGAGGTGGGCTCCGGCGATGGCGGCATCGCCGACGCCGCCGCAGCCGATGACGGCGATGGACTCACCGCGGGTGATCTCGCCGGTGTTGACGGCCGCTCCGTAGCCGGCCATGACGCCGCACCCGAGGAGGCCGACGGCAGCGGCATCGGCGGAGGGGTCGACCTTCGTGCACTGGCCGGCGGCGACGAGGGTCTTCTCGGCGAAGGCGCCGATACCCAGGGCGGGGCTGAGCTCCTCGCCGGTGTCGGCGAGGGTCATCCTCTGCTCCGCGTTGTGGGTGTCGAAGCAGTAGTACGGCTTGCCCTTGAGGCAGGCGCGGCACTGGCCGCACACGGCGCGCCAGTTGAGGATGACGAAGTCCCCGGGTGCGACGTCGGTGACGCCCTCGCCGACGGCCTCGACGGTGCCCGCGGCCTCGTGGCCGAGGAGGAAGGGGTACTCGTCGTTGATCCCGCCGTCCCGGTAGCTCAGGTCGGTGTGGCAGACCCCGCAGGACTGCACGGTGACGACGGCCTCACCCGGGCCGGGGTCCGGGACGACGATGTCGACGAGCTCGACGTCGGCTCCCTTCGATCGGGCGATGACTCCCTTGACGGTCTGCGACACGGCGCGACTCCTTCCGATGCACGGGGCGCGCGGCGCGCCCCCTCCGCCACCATCGTGGCCCACGGACGAAGGGGAGGACAGCCCCCTTCCCCCGGGCTGGGCCTACCGCCGCCCGGATCGCGGGGTCCGCGTCTTTCCTCGGAGGCAAGTCGCCTACTCTGGCGCCATGCCGCGCCCGATCTTCGACCCGGTGGTGCACGAGCCGCACCGGCTGCAGATCTGCGCGCTCCTCGCGCCGACCCCGGGCCTGCCCTTCGCCACGCTCCGCGACGAGGTCGGCATCTCCGACTCCGCCCTGAGCAAGCACCTGCGCAGCCTCGAGGCCGAGGGCTACGTCGCCATCCTCCGGGAGGCGACGGACGGCCGACGCACGACGCGGGTCTCCCTCACGCCCGCCGGTCGCGAGGCGGTGTGCGGTCACGTCTCCGAGCTGCAGCGGCTGGCGCGCCTCGTCTCACCCCGACCCCGGGCCACCGCCCCGTGACCCTCCTCGTCGTCCAGCACCAGGAGACCTGCCCTCCCGGTCGGGTGGGCACGTGGCTCGAGGCCGAGGGCGTGGAGCTGGACGTCCGGCGGCCCGACCTCGGCGAGCTGCTGCCGGACGACCTCTCGGGGCACCGAGGGCTGCTCGTCCTCGGTGGCGAGATGGGCTGCCGCGATGATGCCGTGGCGCCCTGGCTGCCGACGGTCCGGGACCTCCTCGTCACCGCGGCGAAGGGCGCGGTCCCCACCCTCGGGATCTGCCTCGGCCACCAGCTCGCCGCAGTCGCGCTCGGCGGTGAGGTCGGCCGCAACCCGGCCGGACGCACCGTCGGGATAGTCACCGTGGACCCGGCGCCCGGGCTCGCCGACGACGAGGTGCTCGCGCCGGCCGCCGACTCGCCCGTGGTGCAGTGGAACGACGACATCGTCAGCCGACTGCCCTCCGGCGCAACGTCGCTCGCCGCCAACGATCGCGGTGACCTCCTCCTCGCCCGGCTCGCACCGACGGTGTGGGGCGTGCAGGGGCACCCCGAGGCGGACCGGGCGATCGTCACCCGCTGGGCCGAGCAGGACGTCGACTCCCCCGAGCTCGCCGACCTCGACCTGCCGGCCGTCCTGGCCGCGATCGAGGAGGCCCAGCCCACCGTCGATGCCGCCTGGCGCCCGGTGGCGTCCGCCTTCGCCGCTCGGCTCGCCGCCCCCTAGGGCGAAGGGAGCACGAGTGCCGTCGCGATGGCGGCGGCCCCCTCGCCCCGGCCGGTGAGACCGAGACCATCGGTCGTCGTCCCGCTGAGGCTCACCGGGGCGCCGCACGCCGAAGACATCACCTGCTGCGCCTCCTCGCGTCGGGTCCCGATCTTGGGGCGGTTGCCGATGACCTGGACACCGACATTGCCGATCTCGAAGCCCGCAGCACGCACGAGCCGGGCCGCCTCGCGCAGCAGGGTCACGCCGGAGGCACCGGCGAGCTCGGGCCTCCCCGTGCCGAAGTGCGCCCCGAGGTCACCGATCCCGGCCGCGGAGAAGAGCGCGTCGCAGGCCGCGTGACAGGCCACGTCCGCGTCCGAGTGGCCCTCGAGCCCGGTTTCACCGTGCCAGTGGAGCCCGCCGACCCACAGCTCCCGGCCCGCGTCGGGGGCAGCGAAGGCATGGACGTCGACACCGATCCCGGTCCGCGGCAGGAGAGTCATGGCGCCAGTCTCCCAGCCGACGGGATGGGCCCGACGCCGATGGACGTTGGACCGGCCATGCACCTCCACGAGTCCGTCGTCATCGGCGCGGGTCAGGGCGGACTGTCCGCCTCCTTCCACCTGCGGCGGCTCAGGATCGAGCACGTCGTCCTCGACGCCAACGAGCGCGCCGGAGGTGCCTGGCAGCATCGCTGGGACTCCCTGTCCATGGCCGACGTCCACGGTGTCGCGGACCTGCCGGACGCCCCGGCACCCGGCGGCTCCGGCGACCCGGCCAACGAGGTCATCGCCCAGTGGTTCGACGAGTACGAGGAGACCCACGAGCTGCCCGTCCTGCGCCCGATCCGGGTCGAGAGCGTCACCGACGAGGACGGCGTCCTCGTCGTCCGCGGCGGGCGGCGCAGCTGGCGCACCCGCACCCTCGTCAACGCGACGGGGACGTGGACCCACCCCTTCGTCCCGACCTACCCGGGGCAGCGGGACTTCGCCGGCGAGCAGTGGCACACCGTGGCCTACCCGGGGCGCGAGCGCTTCCGCGGCCGGCGCGTCATCGTCGTCGGGGGTGGCGCCTCGGCCGTGCAGTTCATCGGGGAGATCGCACCCATCGCCGAGGTGCAGTGGGTGACGCGGCGCCCCCCGGTGTGGAGCGCAGGGGAGTTCTCCGGCCGGGAGGCGATCGAGGCGGTCGAACGACGGGTGCGCGAGGGACGGCCCCCGGCGAGCGTCGTGTCGGTCACCGGGTTGCAGCTGCGGCCCCAGGAGATGGCGGCGGCGAGGACCGGTGTCTACGACCGCCGCCGGCCGATGTTCGAGCGTCTCGAGGTCGACGGGGCACGCTGGTCCGATGGCAGCTTCGTCCCGGCGGATGCCATCCTCTGGGCCACCGGGTTCCGCCCCGCGGTCCGGCACCTCGCCCCCCTCGGCCTCCGCAGCCCCGAGGGCGGGATCGCCCTTCGCCCCGGTGGCAGGGACGTGCAGACCTCGGTCACGACGGCGCGCGACCCACGGGTCCAGCTCGTCGGCTACGGACCCTCGGCGAGCACGATCGGCGGCAACCGCGCCGGTCGGGCCGCCGCACTGGCGGTCCGCGACGAGCTCAGTCGCTCGCGAGCAGGCGCTCCGCCCGCCTGAGGTCCTCGGGGGTCGTGACCTTCAGGGCGCGCTCGTCCCCGTCGACGACGACGACGGCGTGGCCGAGCGCCTCGACGAGCGCGGCGTCGTCCGTCGCCGCCGAGCCGAGGGCGTGGGCGGCGGTGAGCACCTCGCGGTCGAAGCCCTGGGGGGTCTGCACCGCGCGAAGGGAGGACCGCTGCGGGGTCTGGGTGATGACGCCGCTCTCGTCGACGACCTTGATCGTGTCGACGACGGGCACCCCGGGGATCGCCCCCTTCGCACCCATGGCGAGGGCCGCGAGGACCCGGTCGAAGACGGCGACCGGCGTGAGGCACCGGGCTGCGTCGTGGACGAGGACGAGGCCGATGCTCCGGGACAGCGCCGCGAGGCCCGCAGCGACCGAGTCCGTGCGTTCGGCCCCGCCGGCCAGCACGACCACGCTCGTCGCCGGACCCGCGGAGAGCGTCGCGGCGATGCCGCGGGCCTCCTCGACGAGGTCCGCGGGGACGACGAGCACGACCTCCTGCGGCGCCGCGGCGAGCACCCCACGGAGGGCGTGCTCGAGGAGGGTCGCCCCGGCGAGCTCGACGAAGGCCTTGGGCCGGTCCGCTCCCAGCCGGGTCCCCGACCCCGCCGCGACGACGACGACGCCCACACCGGATGCGGTGTGGGCGTCGTCGGTCAGGCCGTCAGGCACCTGCTGGGTTCATCAGGACGCGAGGACCTCGTCGAGGATGACCTCGGCCTTGTCCTCGTCCGTCTTCTCGGCGAGGGCGAGCTCGGAGACGAGGATCTGGCGCGCCTTGGCCAGCATCCGCTTCTCGCCCGCGGAGAGCCCGCGGTCCTGCTCGCGTCGCCAGAGGTCGCGCACGACCTCGGCCACCTTGATGACATCGCCGGAGGCCAACTTCTCGAGGTTGGCCTTGTACCGCCGGGACCAGTTCGTCGGCTCCTCGGCGTGCGGCGTGCGCAGCACCTCGAAGACCCGGTCCAGTCCTTCCTTGCCCACGACATCGCGGACACCCACGAGGTCGCAGTTCTCAGCAGGCACCTCGATGGTCAGGTCTCCCTGTGCCACCTTGAGCTTGAGGTACTGCTTGTCCTCACCCTTGATCTTGCGGAACTTGATCTCTTCGATCAGAGCAGCCCCGTGGTGGGGGTACACGACCGTCTCGCCGACCTTGAAAACCATGTGGAGATTTCCCCTTTCGCGACCTCCAGAATATCACGGCGTGTCGTGGGTCGCACCGGAGAGGGCAGACGCAAGAATGCCCCGCGGCCCTTCTGGCGTGGGTCGGGACGCACCCCGGGGGCCGACCCTCCACGGCGGAGCGTGGCCGGTACGATGTGCCGCGTGAAGCAGAATCTCCGCACCCGTGGCCGGGCCCTCGCAGTGGCCGTCGTCCTGGCTGCCGGCACCGCCGGCTGCTCGGTCAACTCCCCCTTCCAGACCGCCGAGACCCAGTCCATCGCGGACGGTGTCGCCGTCACCGGCATCGATGGTGTGGACGTGGACAACATCGCCCTCGTCGGCGGTGAGGAGGGTGGCGACGCCACCGTCACCGGGGCCGTGGAGAACACCACCGCCGAGGAGATCACCTTCACCATCACCGCCGGCAGCAGCAAGGCCTCGACGGCCATCGGGCCGCACACGCTCGTCACCCTCGAGGACGAGGACCTCACCCTGGAGGGCATCAAGGACGGCGCGGGTGACATGACGAGCGTCGAGGTGAGCGCCGGTGGCACGACCATCCCGGTGGACGTGCCGGTCGTCGCCCCCCGCGGTTACTACGAGGAGTACGCCCCGGAGGGTTACACGCCCCCGCCGACCCCGAGCGAGACCGAGGGCGAGTCCGAGGGTCACTGACCGGGTAGACCCACGGCGAAGGGGGGAGGAACCGCGATGCCGGTTCCTCCCCCCTTCGCTGTGCCGGGGCTCAGGCCTCGAACTTGTAGCCGAGCCCACGCACCGTGACGATGTGGACCGGCTTGGCCGGGTCCGGCTCGACCTTGGCGCGCAGCCGCTTGATGTGCACGTCGAGGGTCTTGGTGTCGCCGACGTAGTCGCTGCCCCACACGCGGTCGATGAGCTGGACGCGGGTGAGGACCCGGCCGACATTGCGCAGCAGCATCTCGAGGAGCTCGAACTCCTTGAGCGGGAGCTGGATCTGCGTGCCCCCCACGGCCACGACGTGCCGGTCGATGTCCATCCGCACGGGGCCGCCCTCGACCGTGGACGGGAGCAGCTCCTCGGGCTCGCTGTTGCGGCGGAGCACCGCCTTGATCCGGGCCAGCAGCTCACGGGAGCTGTAGGGCTTGGTGACGTAGTCGTCGGCACCGATCTCCAGACCGACGACCTTGTCGATCTCGCCGTCCTTGGCCGTGAGCATGATGACCGGGACGTTGGATCGCTGCCGGATGGCACGACAGACGTCGATGCCGGACAGGCCGGGGAGCATGAGGTCGAGGAGGACCAGGTCGGCCCCTTCCCCGTCGAAGGCGGTGATGGCGTCGGGGCCGTTCTCCGCGACCTCGACGTCGTATCCCTCCTTCTCCAGGAGGTACGACAGCGGGTCCGAGAAGGACACCTCGTCCTCCACCACGAGGATGCGGGTCATCAGTGGGTCTCCTTAGGGCTGGCGGATGGGTCCAGTTTGTCATCGAGGGATTCCTCGGCGACGGGTAGGCGAATGGTGAAGGTGGAGCCGTGCACGCCGTCGCTCCAGACCTGCACGTCTCCTCCGTGGTTGGCACAGATGTGCTTGACGATCGAGAGGCCCAGCCCGGTCCCACCGGTCGCGCGGGAGCGCGCGGCGTCCATCCGGTAGAAGCGCTCGAAGATCCGGGACTGCTCGCTCTCGGGAACTCCCGAGCCCTGGTCGGTCACGGCGATCTCGACGGTGTCGCCGTGGAGCCGCGCCCCCACGCCCACGGAGGTCCCGCCGTCGGAGTAGGCGATCGCATTGCCCACGAGGTTGCGCACGGCGGTGATGAGCATGTCCTCGTCGCCGCGCACGTAGAGCTCGTCGGCGACCTTGTCGGTGAGGGTGATCTCCTTGTTCTCCGCCTCGAGCCGCACGTGCTCGAGGGCGAGCTGGACGACGTCCTCGATGTCGACGAGATGGGGGTCCTGGAGGACCGGCGTCCCCTGGAGCCGGGAGAGCTCGACGATCTCCTTGATGAGGCTCGCGAGGCGCGTGGACTCGCTCTGCATGCGGCGGGCGAAGCGGAAGACCGCCTCGGGGTCGTCCTTGGCATCCATGACCGCCTCGGCGAGGAGGGAGATGCCGCCGACGGGTGTCTTCAGCTCGTGGCTGACGTTGGCGACGAAGTCCCGCCGGGTCTCCTCGACCCGACGCCCCTGGGTCTGGTCCTCGACGAGCAGCAGCACGTGGCGGGAGCCGAGGGGCGCGACGCGTGCGGACACGTGGACGACCGCGTTGAGCCCCTGCCGGCTCAGCTCCAGCTGCGCCTCCCGGATGACGCCGTCGCGGGCGACCCGCTCGACCATCTCGATGATCTCCGGGTGCATGAGGCGCTGGTTGCGGACGAGTCCGTAGGTGATGGCGGCCGGTGAGGTCGTGATGACGCGGCCCTCGAGGTCGAGGACGACGCCCGAGGAGCGCAGCACCGCGAGCACGTCACCGACGCCACGGGGCACCTCGGGCTCCGGCTCGGGGGCGGGCTCCCGCTCCCGGTCACTCATGGTGATCGCGGCCCAGACGAGGAATCCGATGAGCAAGCCGGCGAGGCCACCCAGAATTGCCGCGGTCGTTGGCTCCACGTCACCGAGCGTACTTCTCCGCTGCGGCATGCTGGCATCAGGCCGCGCCAGCCCGCACGGGTGGCCGCGGAGTTCACCTGCGCTCTGCGAGGCGTTCATCCGGGCCCCATGTACTGTGCGCAGGCACCCGGCCCACCCCCACCCGAAGGAGCGTCATGCGCCAGCTGTTCCACGACGAGCTCGAGCAGGTCGCCACCGATCTGGTCTCGCTGGCCGAGCTCGTCTCCACCGCCATCAGCCAGGCCACGACGGCACTCCTCGAGGCCGACGTCCAGCTGGCCGACCAGGTCATCGAGGGCGACAAGGCCATCGACGTCCGCCGCAACGACCTCGACT
This sequence comes from Candidatus Janibacter merdipullorum, assembly GCA_019116945.1. GTDB lineage: Bacteria > Actinomycetota > Actinomycetes > Actinomycetales > Dermatophilaceae > Janibacter > Janibacter merdipullorum. The sequence continues at coordinate 9,264 of DXAR01000073.1, forward strand.
CCCGCTCGATCGACCTCCTCGCGCGGCAAGCCCCCGTCGCGAGCGACCTGCGCACCGTTGTGGCCTCGATGCGCATGTCCGGTGACCTCGAGCGCATGGGTGACCTCGCCCGGCACGTCGCCCAGGTGGCGCGGATGCGCTACCCCGAGCGGGCCGTCCCCGACGAGCTGCGGGACGTCTTCGAGCGGATGGGCCGGGTCGGCGAGGACATCGTCCAGCGGGTCGGCGCGATCATCCTCAGCCTGGATCTCGAGCAGGCCCAGGACATCGAGCAGGTCGACGACCAGCTCGACGAGCTGCACCGCGACATGTTCACCCGCCTCGCCGAGGGTGCGTGGGCGCACGGCACGACGAGCGCGGTCGACGTCGCCCTGCTCAGCCGCTACTACGAGCGCTTCGGCGACCACGCGGTCACCGTGGCGCGCCGCGTCGTCTTCCTCGTGACCGGCGAGGCCGGAGCAGTCGAGCTGCCGGAGGAGTCCGAGCGGGACTGACCCCCGTCGCCCGCCGGGGTCACCTGCCCTGGCTGGCCACCGCCGCTGCCTCGGCCGCGGCGGCCTCGGGGTCGAGGTACTCGGCGGGCCGCGTCGGCATGAAGTCCGCACCGAGGTCGTAGACGAGGGGCATGCCCGTCGGGATGTTCAGGCCGGCGATGTCCTCGTCGCTGATCCCGTCGAGGTGCTTGACGAGGGCCCGCAGCGAGTTGCCGTGGGCGGTGACGAGCACCGTCCGGCCGGCGGCGAGGTCCTCCCGGATCGGCCCCTCCCAGTAGGGCATGAGCCGCTCGATGACGTCCTTGAGGCACTCGGTGCGCGGCACCTCGATCCCGGCGTAGCGCGGGTCATTGGTCTGGGCGAACTCGTCCTCGAGGTCGATCTCCGGGGGCGGGGTGTCGAAGCTCCGCCGCCAGAGCATGAACTGCTCCTCGCCGTACTTCTCCCGCGTCGCGGCCTTGTCCAGGCCCTGAAGCGCCCCGTAGTGGCGCTCGTTGAGGCGCCAGTCCCGACGGACCGGGATCCAGTGACGGTCCGCGGTGTCGAGGGCGAGGTTGGCGGTCGTGATGGCCCGTCGCAGGACGGAGGTGTGCACGACGTCGGGGAGGATCCCCGCCTGCTTCATGAGCTCCCCACCGCGGACGGCCTCCTGCCGGCCCTTGTCGATGAGGTCGACGTCGACCCATCCGGTGAAGAGGTTCTTCTCGTTCCAGTCGGAACGGCCGTGACGGAGCAGGATGAGAGTCGACATGGGGTCAGCGTATCGACGCCCCGGGGGCGATGGTTCAGCGCTCCAGCACCGAGCGGAAGGCCTCGAGATTGCGCAGGGACTCCCCGCGGGAGACCCGCCAGTCCCACTCCTTCTGCATCGAGGTGCGGAAGCCGATGAGGAGGAGCTCGTTGAAGGGAGCGTCCGCGGCCTCGAGCACGACGCCGAGCACCTGGTCGACGAGCTCCGGCGTCACGGCACGAAGGGGGATCCTCCCGCCCACGTAGACGTCGCCGGAGGCGTCGACGGAGTAGGCGAGGAGAGGCATGCGCAGGTTGCGCCGGAGGAGGTACCGGTAGAACTCCTCGTGGTTCTCGTCGGCATTCCGGATGACGAAGGCGGAGACGGAGAGGGCCTGCTCCCCGACGACGAGGGAGGCGACGGTCTTGAGCTTCTTCTCCCCCGGGAGGGTGACGACGAGCTCCCCGTCGCGGGCTCCGGCCTCCTGCTCGATCTCGGCGTCCGCGAGGGTCGCCCGAACCGCGTCGAGAGCCTGCTGCTGGTCGGTCATCGAGCCACCTCCGCGGGTACCTGGGTTCTCTCGGCCACGGCGTCGGCGTAGACGTCGAGGAGGCGGTCGACCGTGGCCGACCACCCGAAGGCCTGGACCCGCACGTGGGCCCGCTGGCGCAGCCGCCGCGCCTCGTCGGGGTCGTCGAGGACCCGCGCCAGCTCACGCGCCCACACCGTGGGGTCGTGGCCGTCGACGAGGACCCCACCGTCCCCGACGGCGGTGCGCAGCCCGCCGACGTTGGCCGCGACGACGAGCGCGCCGCTGGCCTGGGCCTCCACGGCCACGAGACCGAAGGACTCGGTGTGCGAGGGCACGGCGACGACGTCGGCCGCGCGGTACCAGTCGGCGAGCTCGGCCCGGGTCACCGGCGGCGCGAGGTGGAGGACGTCGGCGATGCCGAGCTCGGCGCCCACATCACGGAGGCGGTCGGGGGCCGCGAGACCACGTCCGGAGGCACCACCGAGCACCGCGACGACGAGCCGCTCCCGCAGCTCGGGGTGCTCCCGCAGGAGCTCGGCCGCTGCGCGGACGAGGACGTCGGGGCCCTTGAGCGGTTGGATCCGGCCGACGAAGAGGAGCACGACCGCGTCCTCGGGGAGCCCGACCCGCGACCGGGCCGTCGTGCGGTCGCCGGGGACGAAGACCTCGAGGTCCACGCCCGGCGGGACGACGACGACCTGCTCGGGGTCCGCGTCGTAGTACTCGACGAGCTCGTCCGCCTCCTGCACGGTGTTGGCGATGAGCCGGTCGGCGATGTCGACGACCTGCATCTCGCCGATCTCGCGTCCGGGAGGCTCGGGGACGTCGTCCTCGGCCAGCTGGCGGTTCTTCACCCGGGCCATCGTGTGCATCGTGTGGACGAGGGGGACCTGCCAGCGCTCGGCGACGAGCCACCCCACCTGGCCGGAGAGCCAGTAGTGCGAGTGCGCGAGGTCGTAGTGCCCGGGAGGGACCCGGGCGATCTCCCGCATCATGCCCGCGGCGAAGGCGCAGAGCTGCCCCGGCAGGTCCTCCTTGACGAGGCCCTCGTAGGGACCGGCGTCGACGTGCCGGACGAGCACGCCGGGTGCGAGGTCGACGACGTCGGGCAGGTCGGCGGCGGTGCGTCGGGTGAAGATCTCCACCTCGACGCCACGGGAGGCGAGCTGGCGCGCGGCCTCGACGACGTAGACGTTGAGCCCTCCGGCATCGCCGGTACCGGGCTGATCCAGCGGCGAGGTGTGCACGCTGATCATCGCCACACGGCGGATCTGCTCGACGGTCACGAGGTCGCCTCTCGACCGTTCGTCTGGGTGCGCACGACCCCACCCTAGTTCCGTCCGTCCACGGCCTACGCTTCGTGGGTGTCCAGCCAGCGCCCCGTCGGCTCCATCACGCGCGGGACGACGAACCCCAACCGCCTGCGTCGGTGCGACCGCTGGCTCCTCGGGACCCAGCGCCACCGCCTGACGAAGGGGGCGCCCCCCGTCCTCGTCGACCTCGGCCACGGGGCGAGCGGCGTGACGACCGTCGAGTGGGCGGACCGGGTGCAGGCGGTGCGGCCCGATGCACGGTTCGTCGGTCTGGAGATCGACCCGGAGCGGGTCCTCACGGCCCAGGCCTGGTCCCGCCCCGGCGTGGACTTCGCCCTCGGCGGCTTCGAGGTGCCCCTGCCGGCGGGGGCGGGAGTGCGGGTGCTGCGCGCCTTCAACGTCCTGCGGCAGTACGACGAGACCGAGGTCGAGGGGCCGTGGGCCACGATGGTCGACCGGCTCGACCCGCTGGGGATCCTCGTCGAGGGCACCTGCGACGAGCTCGGTCGGCTCGGCAGCTGGATCACGCTGGACCGGTCGGGACCCCTCACCCTCACCCTGTCCTGGCGCCTGCGCGACCTCGGCCCCCACCGCCTCCCCTCGGTCGTCGCCGAGCGCCTCCCCAAGGCCCTCATCCACCGCAACGTCCCCGGCGAGCCGGTGCACGACCTCCTCACCCGGATCGACGACGCCTGGCGGCGGAGCGCCCCCTTCGCGCCGTACGGGGCCCGCCAGCAGGCGATGGCGGCCTTCGCGGACGTGGCCCGCACGTCGCCGGTCATCGGGGGCCCGGATCGCTGGCGGGTGGGCGAGCTCACCGTGCCGTGGGAGCTCGTGGCACCGCGGACGGGGCCGCTGGCTCAGCGCTCGTAGTCGTCCTCGAGGCGCACGATGTCGCACTCGTCGAAGTCGCCGTAGGCGATCTCCAGGACCCGCCCCGCGGTGTCCCCCGGGTTACCGAGGCGGTGCACGGTGCCCTGCGGGATCCACAGCCGCTCCCCCGCCTGCGCCTGCCAGGAGTCCGCCCCGACGGTGACGTCGAGGGGGCCGTC
>DXAR01000074.1 GCA_019116945.1 Candidatus Janibacter merdipullorum
GACCGCACGGTCGACGTCGCGATGACCGGCTCGGGGTCGATGACCGTGCTCCTCCAGGCCTGGGACGGCGCGGATGCCGAGCCCTTCGCGCGGGACTGGGCGGCCGCCCGTCAGCGGCTCGACGCCGCAGCGGCCCACCTGCAGGCCGCGGCCAGGCTGCTGCGCGCGCAGGGCGACGACCAAGGGGCCACCTCGGCGGGAGGCACTACGACCGCCGAGGCCGGGCCGGGCGGGGGTCCCACCCTTCGCCGGTGATGACGAGGACGGGTCCGACCGGATCGGGGGCGACATCGGCGTCGACCTCGGCTGGGTGGGGTCCGGCCAGCTGCCCCCGGGCCTGCACCCCGACGACGAGGTCGTCCGCGAGCTCATGCTCACCCCCGAGGGCCGCGCGTGGCTGCAGTGGCTGACGCACAACGGCATCACCGTCGAGATCGGGGCGCCTCCTCGCACTACGAGACGGCCAACGACACGATCCGCCTCGCGAGCGATGCCGACCCGACCTCGCTCATCCACGAGGCGGTCCACGCGCAGCAGGACATCAACGACGAGCGCGTCGACATCCGCGACTCGAGCCGGGAGGAGTACGTCGACGCCCAGCTCGACGACGGAGCCTCGCCGGAGGAGGCCAAGGCGGCCGGTCGTGAGGCCATCCGCGAGCTCTTCGTCAACGGGGACTACGTCCCCAGCGGCTACGAGGACTCGACGTACGCCGACTTCTATGGCGACCAGTGGGACGACGCCAACCGGTGGGGCAGGAGCGGGCCGTGACGGGGCACTGCAGCCGCTGAGGCACCCGCGGGGAGATCCAAGACACCGGATACGGCACCTGCCCGATGTGCGGGGCTACCTCAGCAGCGAATCGTGGGGCTCACACCAAACGAAGGAGCCCGAGATGAACCCCGCAGCCGACCCCCTCTTCGTCGCCGCCGATGTCGCGTACCGCTTCGAGCGGGACCACGTCACCAGCGCACCCGGGCATGAGCACCGTGGCACCGGACGGGTGCGTGGCGCGCTGGCCCGGCTGGTCCGCCCGACCCTCCACCAGCGTTCTGCATCCCGCGCCCGCCACGCCCTGGCACATCCTCGGTGAGGAGGTGAGCCTCACCTCGGCGTGGTGGGTCAGTTGGCGTTGTCCCAGGACTCCCCGTAGTAGTCCTCGTAGTCCTTGTCCTCGTGTGGCTCGTACGTCGAGGGCTTGAGGTCCCGGACCTCCTCCTTGTGGTACTCGTGGCCCCTGGCCGCTGCCTCCTCCGGCGTGCCGCCCGCGTCGATCGTCTCGTTGTAGATCCGCCAGTACTCGACATACCGCGGCGGCATGTCGCCCGCGCGACTCGGATCGTTCTCGACGACTTCCCGCCAGTAGTGGGCCTCGGCCGTCTGGGCCTCGGCCTCCATACCGATCATGCCGTCGACGTACTCCTCCCGGCTGGTGTTGGTGATATCGGGTGACCGGTCCTCGGCGTCCTGCTGGGCGTGCTCGGCCTCGTGGATGATGGTGGAGGCATTCCAGTAGTCGGTGTGCATGTACATCGTGTTGCTCGAGGGCGAGTAGTAGCCACCGTCGATCTTGTCGTTCGTCACCAGCGTGATGCCGTTCCGCTCCATCCAGTCAAGGGCGGCGCGGCCCTCCGCGGTCTCGAGCATCTCCTGGATCACCGGGTCGTCCCGGTCAGCCCCGCGGGGGAGGTCGACGTTCCCCGGGCCCGGGTCATCCTTGTTGTCGTACGTCCCGTCCGCTCGACGCCGGAGGATCCAGTGCACGAGGGGAGCGGGGTACCACCAGCGGATGTCCCTCTCGTCGTTGTTGTCGGGTTGAGCGACGTCGGAGCCCCCGGACGACCCTCCCGGCCCTGACCCGGCGGCGCTCGCACCTCGCTGCTGCTCCGCCTGGCGCAAGAGCTCCTCGCTGAACTCCCGGATCCTGCCCTCGGCACCGTCCAAGTGGTACGAGGCACCTTGCCACTCCGCGTGGAAGCGCTCGAGGTCGGGCCCCTGCCACCCCTCCTGCAGGAGCCCGAAGGATGACGTCCCTCCGGCCCGGACATCGGAGAGGGCCTGTGCCTGGGCGAGCAGCCCGCGACCCACCCCTTCCAACCGGTCGGCGTCCGCCCCGTGGCTCGGTTCCATGTCCAGTCTCCCTGAGCGCCCTGCATCTGACGTGACTCACGGTAGAGAGCAGCCGCGCCCTGAGACAGGGGGAGCACTCCCCATGGCCCCGGGTGCGGCACCTCCGTACCGTGGCCCTTGGGCGCGACGCCCGGCCACCCACGAGCTCGAGGGGATCATGAGAGAGCAACTCGCAGCAGTCCTCGAGGACGACGACGCCGTCATCGCCGAGATGGTGAGGGACGACGCGACGACGATCACGGAAATCGACGACCACCCCTTGGTCGGCTGGCGCCTGCTCGACGTCTTCTGGCGTGGTCGGGCCCACCCCCAACGGTGGTACATCGCCCTTCGTCCGAACCACCCCCAAGCCGTCGTCCTCAGTGGTCACCCCGAGAGCTGGAGCAGCGTCATCGACGAGGTGGTCGTCCACGACGCCTCGGCCGCCTGCACCCTGGCGGTGATGCACGCCGACCTCACCAGATCCATGGGGGCTCGCTTCGTGCGTGTGGAGTCGGTCGACGAGATCCCCTTCTTCCCGCGCCCCCCGGAGAGAGCCGTGCGCGCGATCGAGGCCATCCGGGAGTCCTTCGCGGACCGGATCACGTCACCGAAGGTCACCGGAGACGGACCGTGGCAGGTCGAGCTGTGGACGGTCACCGGTGAGGCCCTGGTCCGTCACGACGTGACCGTGGACCGCCACGGCTCCGTTGACGATGACCAGCACGTCGAGGTCGAGCGGCTTCCCGTCCCGATGGACCTCTGATGTCACCGTCGCGGATCTGAGGCACCGGGTAGGACGTCCTCCCGATCCGCAGGGCTACCTCAGACGCGAAGTGTGGTGAACACCCACCACAGAGGAGCCCGCGATGTACACCTACTCCGACCCCGACTTCATCGCCGCCGAGGTGGCCTACCGATACGAGACCGGCCACTTCACCCGGACCGACGCCCTGACGACTCGTCGCCGCACCCACCTCCTCCCGTCGTGGGTCCGTGCGCGGTCCCGCCACCGGCGGCACGGCCCGCGAGAGGCGTGAGGGCCCGCCGGTGACGCCCCCTGCCATGATCGGGGGCATGCCCCTTGCCCCTCGCACGCGACCGCTCATCGGGCGTGCCTCGGAGCTGGAGCGGCTGCGCCGCAGCAGTGGCGCAGCCGCTCCAGCTCCGTCGGGCGCTGCCGCCCTCGTGAGCGGCGACGCGGGCATCGGCAAGTCGCGCCTCGTGGCCGAGCTGGCCGCCGAGGCCCGCGAGGCCGGACGGCTCGTCCTCGCCGGGCACTGCGTCGGCGCCGGGGGCGACGCCCTCGCGTGGCTCCCCTTCGTCGAGCTCGTCGGTGAGCTCGCGCGGAGCAGCAGCACGACCTTCGACGCCGTCCTCGACCGACACCCCACCCTCGCCGTCCTCCACCCGAGCACGTCGCCCAGCAGCACCCCGGCCGACGCGGGTCAGGTCGCCGAAGGCGTCCACGCGCTCCTCACGGCCGCCGCCGAGGAACGTCCGCTCCTCGTCGTCATCGAGGACGTGCACTGGTCCGACCACAGCTCACGCGACCTCCTGACCGTCCTCCTCACCCGAGGCTTCAACGCTCCCGTCACCCTCGTCGTCACCTACCGCAGCGACGACCTCCACCGTCGCCACCCGCTGCACGAGGTGCTCAGCGTCTGGACCCGGCTGCCGCTGGTGACGCGCGTCGAGCTGTCTCCGCTCCCTTCGGAGGAGATGCACCGTCTCGTGCGCGACCTCGAGGACGGGCCGACGACGACCGGCCACGTCAGCGAGGTCGTCGACCGGGCCGGGGGCAACCCATTCTTCGCCGAGGAGATCGTCGCGGCCGGGGACAGCACCGCGACCCCGCAGGACCTCACCCGCCTCCTCCGCCTCCGGCTGGACCGCCTCGACGCCCCGGCACGTCTCCTCGTCCGCGCCGCCTCGCTGGCGGGGAGCACGGTCGACCCCGACCTCCTCGGTGTCGTCACCGGGCTCGACCCCGATGCCCTCGACGACGCCTTCCAGCAGGCGATCGACCACCAGATCCTCGAGGTGGGTGGCCAGGGGACCTTCCGCTTCCGTCACCCCCTGCTCGGCGAGACCGTCGCGGGCGAGCTCCTCCCCGGCCAGCGCCGACGCCTTCACCGAGCCTGGCTCACCGCGCTGCAGGACCACCCCGACCGCGGGCCCGCCGCTGACCTCGCCAGGCACGCGGCGGCCACCGGGGACACCGCGACGGCCGCGGAGGCCGCGGTCGAGGCCGGGGACGAGGCGCTCCGCGTCGGAGGTGCACGGGACGCCCTTCGCCTCTACGAGGCGGCGCTCGGCTGGGTCGACGGCCCGGGACGAAGGGCGGAGATCGCCCTCGCCGCGTCGATCGCCGCCAAGGCGGCCGGTGACCAGGTCCGCTCCCTCGATCTCCTCGAGGAGGGCATCGCGGATCTGCCCACGGGCGAGCATCCCAGGCTGCGGGCGGACATGCTTGCCCGCGCGGCCGGGTGGTACTCGACCCTCGACCTGCCCGGGGACCCCCTCGGCATGTCGACGGAGGCCGTCGACCTGCTGCCGGAGTGGCGGGAACCGGGCGACTTCGCCGTCCTCATGCGTCACCTCGACGTGCTCGTCCAGCTCGGACGCTCGGAGGAGAGCGCCCGGCTCATCGACAGGGTCATCGCCCGCGCGGAGGAGCTGGGCCTGCCCGGAGTCGTCGCCGAGGCCCGCCTCCACGAGGCCCGCCTCCTGTCCCAGGTCGACCCGGAGCGGGCGCGCCCCGGTCTGCTCGCGACCGCCGAGGACCCGTCCGCCCCAGCGTCGCTCCGGCTCCCCGCCCTGCTCCGGCTGGGCACCCTCGAGCGCAACGAGGGCAACACGAGGCGCGCCTACGAGTACTACGTCCAGGGCGCCGAGATCGCGGAGGAGCGCCAGCGGCCGTGGGGTCCCTACGGGATGGAGTGCCGGCTGCAGGCCGGCCGGGCCGCCTACGAGATCGGGCGCTGGGACGACGCCCGTCGGCTGCTCACCTCCCCCGCCGACCTGCCGCACCCGCCGCGGGGGTTCATGGAAGGTGCGCTCGTCGAGCTGCAGGTGGCCCAGGGTGTGCCCGTGGACCCGGGCCGGCTCGACGAGACCCAGCAGTGGTGGGAGGTCGATGCCCTTCTCGTCGTCAGCACGCTCGGAGGACTCATCGACCTCGTCGGGCGGCTGGACCGACCGGCCGACCTCCTCGACCTCCTGCAGCGCGCGGTCAGGACCATCGACCGGCTCTGGTTTCCCCATGCCCAGGCGATCATCCGGCTCGCGGCACTCTTCACCGGTCAGGTCGCGGACCTGGCCGCCCGCGGCCACGACGTGTCGGCCCTGCGCGAGCAGTCCGACGCCTACACGGACCGCCTGGCCGAGATGACCACGCTCGAGGACCAGGTCATCGGCCTCGAGAGCGAGGCCTGGCTGCGACGCCACGAGGCAGAGCGTCTCCGGCTCGCCGCGGTCGCCGGCGAGCGCCCTACGCCGGACGCGCTGGTCGACGCCTGGCGAGAGGCCACCGAGGCCTTCGCCTCGCTGTCGAACCGTCCCGAGCACGCACGCTCGGCGGCCCGGCTCGCCGAGGCCCTCGTCCTCGTCGGTCGGACGGGCGAGGCCCGCGAGGCGGCGGCCACGGCGCGCGCGGTCGCGGAGGAGCTGGGTGCCCGCCCGGTCCTCGACCTGCTCGACGGGCTGCAGGATGCCACCGAGGACCGGCCCGATCCCCGCGGCAGCCTCACACCCCGCGAGCTCGAGGTGCTCACCCACCTCGAG
>DXAR01000075.1 GCA_019116945.1 Candidatus Janibacter merdipullorum
TTCGGCGTCGCGGTCTCCATCGGCCTGGGCACCTCGCAGATCGGCGCCGGCCTGAGCGAGCTCTTCGGCTGGGCGAACGACACGACGATGCAGGTGCTCATCATCGTCGTGCTCACGACCGTGGCCACGACCTCCATCGTCCGCGGCCTCGACAAGGGCGTGAAGCTCCTGTCGAACATCAACATCGGCATGGCCATCGCCATGATGCTCTTCGTCTTCTTCGCCGGCGGGATGACGCTCTTCCTCTTCCGGCAGGTCTTCGAGACGACCGGCAACTTCGTCGCCGCGCTGCCCGAGCTCATGCTGTGGAACGACGCCATGGCCGAGGTCACGAAGGAGGACGGCTGGGGCTGGCAGGGCGGCTGGACCGTCTTCTACTGGGCCTGGACGGTGAGCTGGGCCCCCTTCATGGGCATCTTCCTCGCCCGGATCTCCAAGGGCCGCACGGTGCGCGAGTTCGTCCTCGGCGTCCTCTTCGCACCGACGATCTTCACGATCGTCTGGTTCGTCACCTTCGGCTGGTCGGCCCTGCGGATCGATGGCATGGACGGTGAGGAGGGCCCGATCTCGGCCGCCGTCGCCGAGTCGATCCCGCTGTCGATGTTCGCCTTCTTCGAGAACTACCCGCTGACGACGATCATGCAGGGCTTCGCCGTGCTCATCGTCGCGATCTTCTTCGCCACGAGCTCCGACTCCGCCTCGCTCGTCGTCGACATGCTCTGCACCGGCGACGGCGACGCCGGCCCGACCCGGCAGCGCGTCTTCTGGGGGGTCAGCGAGGGAGTGCTCGCGGCCCTGCTCATCGTCCTCGCCGACGGCGACGAGGGGCTCAACGCACTCCAACAAGTGATCACCGTCGTCGGGCTACCGATGTTCACGCTGATGTTCCTCGCCGGGATCAGCTTCATCGTCGCCCTGCGCAAGGAGAACCTCCAGTTCGTCACCAAGGTGCGCGGTGTCCCGGAGGAGGCCGTCTACGCCGGCCAGGATGCCCTCGACCGTGGCGAGATCACGGGCGAGCTGCCGGTGACGGAGGAGGACAAGACCACCGTCACCTGAGCGGCGCGTGCACAAGAGGGACTCCTGATGCCAACGGTGGCTGATTCGGCCACGAGATGCACCAGGAGTCCCTCTTGTGCTCGGCCCGACCGGAATCCCCCATGACGGGGAGCCCAGCCGACGCACGTAGGGTCGCTGACATGACAGGCCTGCACATCGCCCTCGTCGGTGCACCGGAGTGGGCCGGCATCGTCCACGCCCGTCGCGCCCTCCACGCGCTGGCCGAGGTGGAGATCAGTCACCTGCCTCCCGGCGCCACCCCGACCGCCGATCTCGACGGGATCTGGCTCCTCGCACCCCCGGCCGACGCCGCCCCGGACATCCACGACCGGACGATCTCGTGGGCGCTGCACCTCGGCCTCCCCCTCGTCGGCCCCCTCGGCCCGGGCGACGGGGCCAGCTCCTCCCTTCGCCCCGTGCCCGGCAGCCGGACAGCCCAGGCCCTCGGCACCGGGCCCGTCGAGCTGCCTACCACCGAGAGCGGTGCCCGCAGGGGGGCCGACTACCTCGCGCCGGCCGGGACCGTCTGGGTCGCCGAGGCCCACCGCAGGGAGGCGCCGGCGGTCGTCACGGCTGCGGGATCCCCCTTCGTCACCCTCCTGGACCACCCGCTCGCGACGGATGCCGGCCTCCACCCGGTCCTGCCGGGCTTCGTCTCCGCGGCGCGCGCCCGGCAGGCCGCACGCCTCGGCGTGGCCGCCCCCCGCCCCACGCCGGTGGCCTCGGTCCGGGACAGCTTCGCGCCGCTCCCCGACGACGAGCCGCGCAGCTATGTCCACCAGATGCGCACGGAGGGCTACCGGTGGTGGCGGCCGCTGCTCGGGTTGGCCGTGGGGATCGGGACCTTCGTCGTCCTGTCGATGGTCCTCAGCGTCCTGTGGGTCGTCCTCGACCCGAGCCTTCTCGAGACCTCGGGGGATGTCGAGGAGGTCGACCTCGTCGCCCCGGCACCGATGCTCATCGGCAACCTCATGCTCGCCGCGCTCATCCCCGCGACCCTCCTCGCGACCCGGGTCGGCCACTGGCGACCGATGGGCAAGCTCTGGTCCGTCACGGGCCGCATCCGGTGGCGGTGGCTGGGCCTCGCCTCGCTCGTGACGCTCCTCGTCTGGGGCGGCTACCTCCTCCTCATGTGGGCCCTGGACGGCGGCACGTCAGCCGGCGAGCGCCCGCCGCACTGGCCGTGGCTCGTCGTCATCACCCTGCTCACCACCCCGCTGCAGGCGGCCGGTGAGGAGGTCGCCTTCCGCGGCGGGCTCATGCAGGGCGTCGGCGCGTGGATCAAGAACCCCGTCGTGGCGCTCGTCGTCGGGACCGTGCTCTCCGCGGCCCTCTTCGCCCTGGCCCACACCTCGCTCGACCCTTGGATCCTCATCGACCTCGGGGGGATGGCCGTCGCCTGCTGCTACCTCACGTGGCGCACCGGCGGGCTCGAGGCGGCGATCGTCCTCCACGTCGTCAACAACCTCGTCCTCATCATCCTGCTCACGCTCTTCGGCGGGCTCGAGGACGCCTACGTCACCGACCAGACGACGAGCACCCTCGGCGCCGCGGGCATCAGCGTCCTCGCGACGGCGATCATGACCGCGATCCTGCTCTGGCTGGCCCGGCGCTCCGGCATCGCCCCGAAGAAGCTCGGCGCCCCGGCCACCAACTCCGCATCTCCTTAGGAAAATGCGGGTCAGTCGGCGTCCGCGGCGGCGAGGTCGGCGGCGAAGGCCGCGATGATCCGGTCGGCGCCGTCGACGGCGCTGACCTCACCGGAGCGCACCCCGGGAGTGATCTCCGTGAGGAGCTCGCGCACCCGGGGCGAGCGCCGGACGGCGTCGCGCAGCTCGGCGTCGACCATCGCCCACATCCACTCGCGCTGCTGCTCGGCGCGGCGAGCCTGCAGCGAGCCCTGCTCCTCGAGGTGCGCGCGGTGGTCGAGGACCGCCTGCCACACCTCGTCGAGGCCGTCGCCCGTGTGGGCGCTGCACGTGAGCACCGGCGGGCGGCGAGCCTCGGGGTCGGAGTTCATGAGTCGCATGGCACCGGAGAGCTCTCTGGCCGCGACCCGCGCGTCCCCCGCATGCTCACCATCGGCCTTGTTGACCGCGATGACGTCGGCGATCTCGAGGATGCCGCGCTTGATCCCCTGGAGCTGGTCGCCACCGCGGGCGAGCGCGAGCATGAGGAAGGTGTCGACCATCTCGGCGACCGCGACCTCGGACTGGCCGACGCCGACGGTCTCGACGATGACGGTGTCGAAGCCCGCGGCCTCGAGCACGAGCATCGACTCCCGCGTCGCGCGCGCCACGCCCCCCAGGTGCGACCCCGAAGGCGACGGCCGGACGAAGGCGTCGTCGCTCGCGGTGAGCGCGGCCATCCGCGTCCGGTCACCGAGGACCGAGCCCCCGGTCCGGGAGCTGCTCGGGTCGACGGCGACGACCGCGACCCGGTGCCCCTGCTCGATGAGCCGGGTCCCGAGCGCGTCGATGAAGGTCGACTTGCCGGCGCCGGGGATCCCCGAGATGCCGACCCGCAGTCCCTGACCGGTGTCGGGGGCGAGCTCGGCGAGCAGGGCCTTGGACCGCTCGCGGTGGTCCGCGCGAGAGGACTCGACGAGGGTGATCGCCCGGGCGATGTGGGCCCGGGAACGATCCCGCACCCCCGCCGCGAGGTCGGTGACCGACTCAGCCATCGGTGCCGGCGGCCCGCTCCCGCAGCGCGTCGACGAGGCGACCCGCGGCCTGGGCGATGACGGTCCCCGGGGGGTAGATGTCGTCGGCGCCGGCGGCCCGCAGCTCGTCGAAGTCCTGGGTCGGGATGACCCCGCCGACGACGATCATGAGGTCCTGGCGACCGAGCGCGTCGAGCTCCTCACGCAGCGCGGGCACGAGGGTGAGGTGGCCCGCGGCGAGCGAGGAGACCCCGACGACGTGGACATCGGCCTCGACGGCCTGCCGGGCGACCTCGGCGGGCGTCTGGAAGAGCGGGCCCACGTCGACGTCGAAGCCGAGGTCGGCGAAGGCGGTGGAGATGACCTTCTGCCCGCGGTCGTGCCCGTCCTGGCCCATCTTCGCGACGAGGATGCGCGGCCGGCGGCCCTCCGCCTGCTCGAAGTCCGCGACCTTGGCCTGGACCTCCTCCACGGCGCCGCCCGCGCCTGCCTCGTCCCGGTACACACCGGAGATCGTACGGATCTGCGCGGTGAAGCGGCCGTAGACCTCCTCGAGAGCGGACGAGATCTCGCCGACGGTGGCCTTGGCCCGGGCCGCGTCGATGGCGAGCGCGAGGAGGTTGGTCTCCATCGAGCCGCCCTCGGCCTTCGCCCCCTCGGTGAGCCGGGCCAGGGCCGCGGCGGTCTCCCCTTCGTCCCGCTCCTCGCGCAGCCGCTCGAGCTTCTCGATCTGGGACCGGCGGACGGCGGCGTTGTCCACCTTGAGGATCTCGATCGGCTCGTCCTCGTCCACGGGATAGGTGTTGATCCCGATGAGCGGCTGCTGCCCGGAGTCGATCCGCGCCTGCGTGCGTGCGGCCGCCTCCTCGATGCGCATCTTCGGGATGCCCGCCTCGATGGCCTTGGCCATGCCGCCGGCCTTCTCGACCTCCTCGATGTGCGCCCACGCGCGCTGCGCGAGGTCGTGGGTGAGCCGCTCGACATAGGCGCTGCCGCCCCACGGGTCGACGACGCGCGTCGTGCCCGACTCCTGCTGGAGGACGAGCTGGGTGTTGCGGGCGATGCGTGCGGAGAAGTCCGTCGGCAGCGCGATCGCCTCGTCGAGGGCATTGGTGTGCAGGCTCTGCGTGTGCCCCTGGGTCGCGGCCATCGCCTCGATGCCGGTGCGCACGACGTTGTTGTAGACGTCCTGCGCGGTGAGGCTCCAGCCGGAGGTCTGGGAGTGCGTGCGGAGGGAGAGCGACTTCGGGTTCTCCGGGCCGAAGTGCTCCTTGACGAGGCGTGCCCAGAGCAGCCGGGCCGCGCGCAGCTTGGCGACCTCCATGTAGAAGTTCATCCCGATGGCCCAGAAGAAAGACAGCCGCGGCGCGAAGGCGTCGACGTCCATCCCCGCCTCCTTGCCCGCGCGGATGTACTCGATGCCGTCGGCGAGGGTGTAGCCGAGCTCGAGGTCCTGCGTCGCCCCCGCCTCCTGCATGTGGTACCCGGAGATGGAGATCGAGTTGAAGCGCGGCATCCTCTGGCTCGTGAAGGCGAAGATGTCGGAGATGATCCGCATCGAGGGGATCGGGGGGTAGATGTAGGTGTTGCGGACCATGAACTCCTTGAGGATGTCGTTCTGGATGGTGCCGCTCAGCTGCTCCGGGCTCACCCCCTGCTCCTCGGCCGCGACGACGTAGAGCGCGAGGATCGGGAGGACCGCGCCGTTCATCGTCATGGAGACGCTCATCCGGTCCAGCGGGATCCCGCTGAAGAGGGTGCGCATGTCGTAGATCGAGTCGATGGCCACACCGGCCATGCCGACATCCCCCGAGACCCGCGGGTGGTCGCTGTCGTACCCGCGGTGGGTCGCGAGGTCGAAGGCGACGGAGAGCCCCTTCTGCCCGGCCGCGAGGTTGCGGCGGTAGAAGGCATTGGACTCCTCGGCGGTGGAGAAGCCCGCGTACTGCCGGATCGTCCACGGCTGGTTGACGTACATCGTCGGGTACGGGCCGCGGAGGAAGGGGGCGGCGCCCGGGACCGTCTCGAGGAAGTCAAGGTCCGCGGTGTCCTCGTCGGTGTAGACGGGGGCGACCTCGATCTGCTCGGGCGTGGTCCACCCTTCGGCGGCCGCAGGGCTGGCCGCGAGCGCGTCCTGCCACCTCTGCTCGGCGTCGCCGGAGGGCGCGCCGTCACCGAGATCGATGGTGTCGAAGGTGGGGATCGTGCTCATGCCGTGGCTCCTGCCTGCTGGGCGCCGAGGGTGTCGAGGAGGTCCGTGAGGAGGGTGACGATGTCCATGCCGTCGCGGATCTCGCCGTCGACGGCGACCTCGCCGAGCTCCCGGCGGGAGCCCGCGACGAGGACCCGGTCGACGCCGGCCTCGCGGAGGGCGGCGACGCTCGGGGCGGCGAGTGCCTCGTACCCCTTCTTCGAGGACGCGAGGATGGCGACGGGCGCTCCCTTCGTCCCCTCGGTCACGGCGGCGACCTCCTCCTCGGAGGCGACCTCGATGACCTCCGGTCGGATGCCGGCGACGCCGAGGAGGTTGCTGACGAAGGTCAGCCGCGCCGTCGTCTCGCGGGGAGAACCGAGCGCGAGGACGGGGACGGACACGTCACCGGGGGCGGCGCGGGCGCGCAGGTCCTCGAAGACCTGGCTGTCCCGGCGGCGGGGCAGACCCTCCCCGGGGACGGTCGCGCGGGCGGTGCGCTCGAGGAGCTCCTCCCCCGCCAGCGGGAAGGTCGAGGTGCCGGTGAGCGGCAGGTGGCGGGTGGCGAGGGCGGCGTCGCGCTCCGCGCGGGAGTCGGCGAGGCGGGTGGCGATCGCCCCGGAGGCGAGGCCGGCGGCCGCGCCGCCGGCGGCGTCGAGCTCACCGAACCAGGACCAGGCCGCGCGGGCGAGGTCGTCGGTGAGGGCCTCGACGTAGGCGGACCCTCCGGCCGGGTCGGCGACGCGAGCGACATTGGACTCGGCGGCGAGCAGCGACTGCGTGTTGCGAGCAACCCGGCGGGAGAAGGGGGTCGGCAGCCCGAGCGCGTCGTCGTACGGGAGGACGGTGATGGCGTCGGCGCCGCCGGCGGAGGCGGCGAAGCAGGCGATCGTGCTGCGCAGGATGTTGACCCAGGGGTCGGTGCGGGTCTGCATCCGCCACGAGGTGACGGCGTGGATCCACGCGCCGCGGTCGGCCTCGGGAACCTCGAGGACCTCACCGACGCGGGCCCACGCGCGGCGCAGGGCACGTAGCTTGGCGATGGTGACGAACTGGTCGGCCGTCGCGGCGACACGGAAGTCGATGCGTCGGAAGGCCTCGGCGGGCTCGATCCCGGCCTCGTCGAGGTGGCGCACGTAGTCGAGGGCGGTCGCGAGGGCCAGGGCGATCTCGTCCTGGTCGGTCGCCCCGGCGTCGTGGTGGACCCGGGTGTCGACGGTGATCGCGCGGACCCCGGTGAGGCGGTCACGACACGTGGCGACCGCGTCGGCGAGCGGGGCGAGGTCGGGGGTGCCGCCGACGGCCGCCGCCAGCCCGATCGGGTCGTGGCCGAGGCTGCCGCGCACGACGGCGAGGTCGACTCCCTTCGCCTCCCACGCGGCGACGAGCGCGGCCGCCGCGCCGGGCTGGTCGGTGAGGGAGGAGACGACGACGGGGGCGAGGTCGACCATGACGTCGCCGAGGACCTGCGTGACGTCGTCGGCGGCGATGCCGTCGGGGCCGACGTGCAGCCAGACCGAGCTGACGCCCCGCTCGAGGTCGTCGAGGACGGCCGTCCGGGTGGCCGCGGCATCCGGGTCGTCGTGGAGCTGGCGGACGTCCCAGGGCAGGTCGGGGTCGCGGGGGCCGCGCCCGCGGGTGAAGGGCATGGCCCCGGGGAGACCGAGCGGGGTCCGCTCCCCCGACCAGTAGATCGGGGCGATGTCGATGCCACCGGGCAGGTGGGTGGTGAGGACCTCGCGGGCACCCGCCCCGTCGACCTTCGCATCGTCGGGGCGGGACTTGTTGACCACGGCCGCGGCCAGGTCCGCCCAGGCATCCGGGCCGACCTGCGGGAAGTCCGCGGCCAGGCTCATCGTGGTGTCGCGTCCGGAGGGACTCTTGGGGGGCAGGCTCATCCTCGGGTGCTCCTCATCGACCGGCCGCTCGTCGACGGCATGACTGACTTCGCACCCTACCCAGCGATCTCGCGGAGGTGACCCGGCATCCCACGTCGCGTGCACCACACCCGGGCCGCGCCGCCCTTCGCTCAGGGCTGGGCGCGCTCCTCGTCGGCGACGACGGCCCGCGGCGCGCTAGTCCAACGGGCCGAAGGGAGCGCCGCGTGCGGTGAGCTCCTGCTCGCCGCCGTCGAGCGCGGTGAGCACCCAGATGCCGTGCTCGGTGAGGGCCACCGAGTGCTCCCAGTGGGCGGCGGGCCAGCCGTCGTCGGTGACGACGGTCCAGTCGTCCTCGAGCACGTGGTTGGCCTGGTCGCCGAGGGTGACCATGGGCTCGATGGCCAGAGTCGATCCGACCGGGGTCTGCGGGACGCGACCGCGGACGCGGTAGTTGGGGACGTTGGGGGGCAGGTGCATGTGCTCACCGATGCCGTGCCCCGTGTAGTCCTCGACGATGCCGTAGTCGATGCCGTCGGCACGGGCCGCGGCGCGGATCGAGTCCTCGACCCCGCCGCCGACGTCGTTGAGGTCACCCCCGGGACGAAGGGCGGCGATCCCCGCCCAGAGTGAGTCCCGGGTGACCTCGGAGAGTCGTACCGCCGCCGGGTCACCCGCGGCGTCACCGCCGACGACGACCGTCATGGCCGCGTCGCCGTTCCAGCCCTCGACCTCCGCGCCGCAGTCGATGCTCAGGAGGTCGCCCTCGGCGAGCACGCGGTCCCCCGGGATGCCGTGGACGATCTCGTCGTTGACGGAGGTGCAGAGCGTGTGCCGGTAGCCGGGCACGAGCTGGAAGTTGGGGATGCCCCCACCGCTGCGGATGACGTCCTCGGCGACCGCGTCGAGCTGACCGGTCGTCACGCCGGGACGCACCTCTGCCCGGAGGGCCTCGAGGGTCCGGCCGACGAGGAGGCCCGCGACGCGCATCGCCCGGAGCTGGTCCGGGGTGCGCGCGCGGACCCGCTCGCGGCCGAAGAGTGCCACGCGTCAGGCGCCGAGCGCCGCGACGATCCGCTCGGCGACAACGTCGACGTCACCCTCGCCGTCGACCCGGACGAGCAGGCCGCGCGCCTCGTAGGCATCGGACAGCGGCTTGGTTTCGCGGTGGTAGATGGCCATCCGCTCACGGATGACGTCCTCGGTGTCGTCCACGCGCCCTTCGACCTCGGCGCGCTTGAGCAGGCGACCGACGACGACCTCGTCGTCGACGACGAGCTCGAGGACCTTGTCGATGCTGCTGTCGGACGTGGCGAGGATCCCGTCGAGCGCCTCGACCTGCGCCGTCGTACGGGGGTAGCCGTCGAGGAGGAAACCCGGGGACGCGTCCTCCTCGGCGAGCCGGTCGGCGACGATCGCGTTGGTGATCTCGTCGTCCACGTACCCGCCGGAGGCGAGGATCTCCTTGACCTTGAGACCGAGCTCGGTCTCGTTCTTGATGTTGGCCCGGAAGATGTCTCCCGTGGAGATCGCAGGAATGCCGTAGTGGTCGGCGATCCGGCCGGCCTGGGTGCCCTTGCCAGCACCGGGGGGGCCCAAAATGATGAGACGCATCAGCGGAGGAATCCTTCGTAGTGACGTTGCTGGAGCTGGGACTCGATCTGCTTCACCGTGTCGAGACCGACGCCCACCATGATGAGGATAGACGCCCCGCCGAAGGGGAAGTCCTGGTTCGCCCCGATGAGGACGAAGGCCACGAGCGGGATCAACGAGACCAGAGCGAGGTAGATGGCTCCCGGCACGGTGATGCGGGTGATCACATACCTGAGGTATTCCGCCGTGGGTCGCCCGGCGCGAATTCCGGGGATGAAGCCCCCGTACTTCTTCATGTTGTCGGCCACCTCTGTGGGGTTGAAGGTGATCGACACGTAGAAGAAGGTGAAGAAGAGGATCATGGCGGTGAAGACGGCCATGTAGATCGGGTGGTCGCCCTGGACCAGGTAGGTGTTGATCCAGTCGACGTAGGCAGGGTTGTCCCCCTGGGGGTCCTGCTGGAACTGGGCGATCATCTGCGGCAGGGCGAGCATCGAGCTGGCGAAGATGATCGGGATGACGTTGGCCATGTTGACCTTGATCGGGATGTACGTCGAGGTCCCGCCGTACATCTGGCGCCCGACCATCTTCTTCGCGTACTGGACCGGTACCCGTCGTTGCGACTGCTCGACGAAGACGACCGCGGCCATGATGAGCAGGCCGATGCCGATGACGAGGAGGAAGAGGTCCCAGCGGCCGTCACGCTGCTGGATGGCCCACAGCGAGCCGGGGAAGGTCGCGGTGATCGAGGTGAAGATGAGCAGAGACATGCCGTTGCCGACGCCCTTGTCGGTGATGAGCTCACCGAGCCACATGATGAGGCCGGTTCCGGCGGTCATCGTCAGGACCATGAAGACGGTGTCCTGGATGGTGTCGCGGTAGAGGATCGACGTGCAGTTGGCGTTGCCGAAGAGGGACGCGGGGTTCTGCGCGAAGGTGACGAAGGTGGCCGACTGGAGGACGGCGAGGGCGATCGTCAGGTACCGCGTGTACTGCGTCATCTTGGCCTGGCCCTGCTGCCCCTCCTTCTTCAGCTCCTCGAAGCGGGGGATGACGACCGTGAGCAGCTGCACGATGATGCTCGCGGTGATGTAAGGCATGATCCCGAGCGCGAAGATCGAGAGCTGGAGCAGCGCCCCACCGCTGAAGAGGTTGGCCATGCCGAGGAGGTTGTTGCCACCGCCGTCGCGCGCACCGGAGATGCAGTCCTGCACGGCCGAGTAGTTGACATTCGGCGTCGGCACGAAGGAGCCGAGGCGGAAGAGCACGATGATGCCCAGCGTGAAGAGCAGCTTGCGCCGCAGATCGGGCGTCTTGAACGCCCGAGTGAAGACGGAGAGCACGTGTGTTCCTCCAGGACGGTGCCGAGGTGCAGATGTGAGCCGCGGGCAGGAGCCGCCGGCGGCGGCACAACCTGTCAGACGATACCTCCCGCCGTCGAGTGATCGCGAGGCGACCTGAGTCACGGCCGACGAAGGGGTGGGGAGACGCCTCGAGGCCGCCCCGGGAGATCGGGACGGCCTCGAGGATGACCGAAGGGGTCAGCGTGCGGTGATGCTGCCGCCGGCCGCCTCGATCTTGGACTTGGCGCTCGCGGAGAAGGCGTCGACCGTGAGGTCGACCTTCACCGAGATCTCGCCGGAGCCGAGCACCTTGACGAGGTGGCCGTCACGGACGGCCCCCTTCGCCACGAGCTCGTCGACGCCGATGGCGCCACCCTCCGGGAAGAGTGCCGAGATGCGGTCCAGGTTGACCACCTGGTACTCGGTCTTGAACGCGTTGTTGAAGCCGCGGAGCTTGGGCAGACGCATGTGCAGCGGCGTCTGACCACCCTCGAAGCGCTCCGGCACCTGGTACCGGGCCTTCGTGCCCTTCGTACCGCGACCGGCGGTCTTGCCCTTCGAGGCCTCACCGCGACCCACGCGGGTCTTCGCGGTCTTGGCGCCGGGGGCCGGACGCAGGTGGTGCACCTTGAGCGCGGGGGCGTCGTTGGGCTCCCCCGCGACGTTGGCCTTGGAGTCAGCCATGATCAGTCAACCTCCTCGACGGTCACCAGGTGGCGAACCGTCTGGACCATGCCGCGGATCTCCGGGCGGTCCTCCTTGACGACGATGTCGCCGATGCGCTTCAGACCGAGGCTGCGCAGCGTGTTCCGCTGGTTCTGCTTGCCACCGATCTCCGAACGGGTCTGGGTCACCTTGAGTCGCGACATCAGGCACCCGCCTTGGCCTTCTCGGCGGCCTCGGCGCGACCAGCAGCCTGGGCGCGCAGCATGGCAGCCGGGGCGACCTCGTCCAGGGGCAGACCGCGGCGGGCCGCGACGGCCTCCGGGCGCTCGAGGCCCTGGAGGGCCGCGACCACCGCGTGGACGATGTTGATCGCGTTGTCCGAGCCGAGCGACTTGCTCAGCACGTCGTGGATACCGGCGCACTCGAGGACGGCGCGGACCGGGCCACCGGCGATGACACCGGTACCCGGGGAGGCCGGGCGGAGCATGACGACACCGGCCGCGTCCTCACCCTGGATGGGGTGCGGGATGGTGCCCTGGATGCGGGGGACGGTGAAGAAGTTCTTCTTCGCCTCCTCGACACCCTTGGCGATCGCGGAGGGGACCTCCTTGGCCTTGCCGTAGCCGACACCCACGGTCCCGTCGCCGTCACCGACGACGACGAGGGCGGTGAAGCTGAAGCGGCGGCCGCCCTTGACGACCTTGGCCACGCGGTTGATGGTCACGACCCGCTCGAGGTACTGGTTCTCGTTGCGGTCGCGGCCACCGTCCCGGCGGTCACGGCCACCGCGGTTGTTGTCTCGACGGTCGTTGGAGCGCTCGTTGGTGCCTGCGGCACCGGCGCCTCGACGCTGGGGTCCGGGCATCAGATGTTCCTCTTCTCGACGTTCTGGGTCTGCATCACAGCGCCAGACCCCCTTCGCGGGCACCATCGGCGATCGCGGCGACGCGACCGTGGTAGCGGTTGCCACCGCGGTCAAAGACGACGGCCTCGATGCCAGCGGTCTTGGCGCGCTCGGCGACGAGCGTCCCGACCTTCTTGGCCCGCTCGGTCTTGTCGGCCTGGAGCGCACGCACGTCGGCCTCCATGGTCGACGCCGACGCGACGGTCTTGCCGACGGTGTCGTCGACAACCTGGACGAAGACGTGGCGGCTGCTGCGGGTGACCACGAGACGCGGACGAGCCGCGGTGCCCGTGATCTTCTTACGGACGCGCAGGTGGCGGCGACCGCGAGCGGCGCTCTTGCCCTTGGCTCGCTTGATGATCTGTGCCATGGCTTACTTACCAGCCTTTCCGACCTTGCGACGGATCTGCTCGCCCTCGTACCGGACACCCTTGCCCTTGTACGGGTCGGGACGGCGGAGCTTGCGGATGTTGGCAGCGGTCTCACCGACGAGCTGCTTGTCGATGCCCTGCACCGCGAAGCGGGTGGGGTTCTCGACGGTGAAGCTGATCCCCTCGGGCGCCTCGATGACGACCGGGTGGCTGTAGCCGAGCGCGAACTCGAGGGCATTGCCCTTGTTCTGCACGCGGTAGCCCGTGCCGTGGATCTCGAGCTTCTTCTCGTAGCCCTCGGTGACACCGACGACCATGTTGTTGATGAGCGAGCGGCTCAGGCCGTGGAGCGAGCGCGACTCGCGCTCGTCGTCGGGCCGGGTGACGGCGATGCCGTCCTCGGTCCGGGCGACCTCGATCGGCTCGGAGATGGTCACCTGGAGCTCGCCCTTGGGACCCTTGACCTGGACGGTCTGTCCGTCGATGGTCACGTCGACACCGCTGGGGATGGCGACCGGGAGCTTTCCGATACGCGACATGGTGCTTCCCCTTACCAGACGTAGGCGAGGACTTCCCCGCCCACACCCTTGGTTGCGGCCTGCTTGTCGGTGAGGAGGCCGGAGGACGTGGAGATGATCGCCACGCCGAGGCCGCCGAGCACCTTCGGCAGGTTGGTGGACTTCGCGTAGACGCGCAGACCGGGCTTGGACACCCGGCGCACGCCCGCGATGGAGCGCTCACGGCTGGGGCCGTACTTGAGGGTGATCGTCAGCGTCTTGCCGACGGTCGCCTCCTCGACGGTCCAGCCCGCGATGAAACCCTCCGCCTGGAGGATCTCCGCGATGTGCGACTTGAGCTTGGAGTACGGCATGGAGACCTCGTCGTGGTGCGCCGAGTTGGCGTTCCGGACGCGGGTCAACATGTCCGCAATCGGGTCGGTCATGGTCATGGGCTCTGCCTGCCCTCTCTCATCGCGGTTTCACCCTGTCGGGCGACCTTCGATGTAGAAGTTGTGGAATGTGGGGTGCTGATTACCAGCTGGACTTGGTCACGCCGGGGAGCTCACCGCGGTGGGCCATCTCGCGAAGGCACACGCGGCAGAGGCCGAACTTGCGGTAGACCGAGTGGGGCCGGCCGCACCGCTGGCACCGCGTGTAGCCGCGGACCTTGAACTTCGGCTTCTTGTTCGCCTTGTTGATCAGGGCGGTCTTCGCCATCTCAGTTCTCCTTGAAGGGGAAGCCCAGCTGCTTGAGCAGCGCGCGGCCCTCGTCGTCGTTCGTCGCGGTCGTGACCACGGTGATGTCCATGCCCCGGACGCGGTCGATCTTGTCCTGGTCGATCTCGTGGAACATCGACTGCTCGGTGAGACCGAAGGTGTAGTTGCCGTTGCCGTCGAACTGCTTGGGGCTGAGGCCACGGAAGTCGCGGATGCGGGGCAGCGCAACGGACGTCAGGCGGTCGAGGAACTCCCACATCCGGGCGCTGCGCAGCGTCACGTGCGCACCGATCGGCATGCCCTCACGCAGCTTGAACTGCGCGATGGACCGGCGGGCCTTGGTCACCTGCGGCTTCTGACCGGTGATGGCCGTCAGGTCGCGGATGGCACCCTCGATGAGCTTGCTGTCCTTCGCGGCGTCGCCCACACCCATGTTGACGACGACCTTGACGACGCGGGGAACCTGCATCGCGTTGCCGTAGCCGAACTGCTCCTGCAGCGCCGGGACGGCCTTCTCGTGGTAGCTCGTCTTGAGGCGCGGCGCCTCGACGGCCGTGTTCTCGATGGTGTCAGTCATCTCAGAGGTCCTTGCCCGAGCGACCCGCGACGCGGGTGCGGCTCGCCTTGGTGCGTCCGCCGCGCTCGACGGACTCGACGCGGGTCTTGATGCGGGTCGGCTTGTTGTCCTCGGGGTCGACGATGGCCACATTGCTCACGTGGATCGGCGCCTCGGTGACGACCAGACCGCCGGCCTGGCCGCCGAAGCCGGCCTTGGTGTGGCGGGTGACCCGCTGGACACCCTCGACCACGACGCGCTCGGTCTCGGTGTGGACCGAGATGACCTTGCCCTGCAGGCCCTTGTCACGCCCGGACAGGACCTGGACGAGGTCGCCCTTCTTGATCTTGAGCTTGCTCATTCAGATCACCTCCGGTGCGAGCGAGACGATCTTCATGAACTTCTTGTCGCGCAGCTCGCGACCGACCGGACCGAAGATGCGCGTCCCGCGCGGCTCGCCGTCGGCCTTGAGGATGACGGCGGCGTTCTCGTCGAACTTGATGTAGGACCCGTCGGTGCGACGGCTCTCCTTGGTGGTGCGGACGATGACCGCCTTGACGATGTCGCCCTTCTTGACGTTGCCGCCCGGAATGGCGTCCTTGACGGTGGCGACGATGGTGTCGCCGACGCCGGCGTACCGGCGGCCGGAGCCACCGAGCACACGGATGCACAGGACTTCCTTGGCACCGGTGTTGTCGGCGACGCGCAGTCGCGACTCCTGCTGAATCACTTCTCACTCCTGTCGTCGTGCTGGTTCTCGCGCGGGGCGAGCCTGGCCGAACTGATGTGGTCTTCGCGGGCGAAGGGGGCGGGTCCGCCCCCTTCGCTCCGGGTGGGCCTTACTTGGCCTTCTCGAGGATCTTGACGATGCGCCAGCGCTTCGTGGCCGACAGCGGTCGCGTCTCCATGATGAGCACCTGGTCGCCGACGCCGGCCTCGTTCTCCTCGTCGTGCGCCTTGACCTTCTCGGTCTTGCGCATGACCTTGCTGTAGAGGGCGTGCTTGACGCGGTCCTCGACCTCGACGACGACGGTCTTGTCCATCTTGTCGCTGACGACGTAGCCGCGGCGCTGCTTGCGCTCGTTACGGGTCACGGTGTCTTCCTTCACGTTCTCACTCACTTGGACTCACCGATCCCGAGCTCGCGCTCGCGCATCTCGGTGTAGATGCGGGCGATGTCCTTGCGCACCGCGCGGAGGCGGCCGTGGTTGTCCAGCTGGCCGGTCGCCGACTGGAAACGGAGGTTGAAGAGCTCCTCCTTGCCCTTGCGGAGCTCGTCGACCAGACGGTCGTCGGTCAGCTCACGCAGGTCCGCCGGGGTCAGGTCCTTCGATCCGACTGCCATCAGTTGTCACCACCCTCACGCGCGACGAAGCGGGACTTCATCGGCAACTTGTGCCGCGCCAGGCGCATGGCCTCGCGGGCAACCTGCTCGTCCACACCGGAGATCTCGAACATGATCCGGCCCGGCTTGACGTTGGCGACCCACCACTCGGGCGAGCCCTTGCCGGAACCCATGCGGGTCTCAGCCGGCTTCTTCGTCAGCGGACGGTCCGGGTAGATGTTGATCCAAACCTTGCCGCCACGCTTCATGTAGCGCGTCATGGCGATACGAGCGGCCTCGATCTGCCGGTTGGTGATGTAGGCCGGCTCGAGAGCCTGGAGGCCGTAGTCACCGAAGGAGACGGCGGTGCCGCCCTTCGACATGCCGGAACGCTTCGGGTGGTGCTGCTTGCGGTGCTTGACCCGTCGGGGGATCAACATCTCAGGACTCTCCCTCGGTCTTGGCCGGCGCCTCGGCGGCGGGAGCTTCCGCAGCGGGGGCGGCCTGGGCCTGGCCCTCGTTGCGGTCGCCACCGCGGCGGGCGCGGGCGGGACGGTCGTCGCGGTCGCGACGCGGGCCACGACCACGGGGAGCTGCGTTCGCCTGCTGCGCCGCGAACTCCTTCTCGGTCATGTCGCCCTTGTAGATCCAGACCTTGACGCCGATGCGGCCGAAGGTCGTGCGGGCCTCGTAGAAGCCGTAGTCGATGTTCGCGCGGAGGGTGTGCAGCGGCACGCGGCCTTCGCGGTAGAACTCGGAGCGGGACATCTCGGCACCACCGAGGCGACCGGAGCACTGGATCCGGATGCCCTTGGCACCGGCGCGAAGGGAGGACTGCATCCCCTTGCGCATGGCGCGGCGGAAGGTGACGCGAGCAGCGAGCTGCTCGGCGATGCCCTGGGCGACGAGCTGGGCCTCGATCTCGGGGTTCTTCACCTCGAGGATGTTCAGCTGGACCTGCTTCCCGGTGAGCTTCTCGAGCTCACCGCGGATGCGGTCGGCCTCGGCGCCACGACGACCGATGACGATGCCCGGACGCGCGGTGTGGATGTCCACCCGCACGCGGTCCCGGGTGCGCTCGATCTCGACGCGCGCGATGCCGGCCCGCTCCATGCCCGTGGACAGGAGCTTGCGGATCGCGACGTCCTCCTTGACGTAGTCGCGGTAGCGCTGACCATCCTTGTTGGAGTCGGCGAACCAGCGGCTCTTGTGCTCGTTGGTGATGCCCAGACGGAAGCCGTGCGGGTTGATCTTCTGACCCATCAGCGGGTCCCTCCCTTCGCGGCCTTCTCAGGCTTGCTCGTCACGAGGACGGTGATGTGGCTGGTGCGCTTGTTGATCCGGCCGGCGCGGCCCTGGGCCCGCGGACGGAAGCGCTTCATCGTGGGGCCCTCGTCGACGTAGGCCGAGGAGATGACGAGGTTGCGCTCGTCGAAGGGCTCGCCGACCTCGTCGGCCTTGACGCGCAGGTTGGCGATCGCGCTGTTGAGCACCTTGAGGGTGGGCTCGGCCGCACCCTGGGGGGCGAACTGCAGCGTGGCGATCGCGGTCTGGGTGTCCTTGCCGCGGATGAGGTCGACGACGCGACGGGCCTTCATCGGCGTGACGCGCACGTGGCGTGCGGAGGCACGGGCGACCATGGCCTCCTGCTCGGGGGTCTCGGTGGCACTCATCAGCGACGACGTCCCTTCTTGTCGTCCTTCACGTGACCGCGGAAGGTGCGGGTGGGGGCGAACTCGCCGAGCTTGTGGCCGACCATGGCCTCGGTGACGAACACCGGGACGTGCTTGCGGCCGTCGTGCACGGCGAAGGTGTGGCCGAGCATGTCCGGCGAAACCACCGAACGGCGCGACCAGGTCTTGATGACGTTCTTCGTGCCCGCTTCGTTCTGGACGTCGACCTTCTTCTGAAGGTGGTCGTCGATGAAGGGGCCCTTCTTCAAACTACGAGGCATGTCCAAAGGCTCCTATCAGCGCTTCTTGCCGGTGCGGCGGCGACGGACGATGAGCTTGTCGCTCGCCTTGCCGGGACGCCGGGTTCGGCCCTCGGGCTGGCCCCAGGGCGAGACGGGGTGGCGACCGCCGGAGGTCCGGCCCTCACCACCACCGTGCGGGTGGTCGACGGGGTTCATGACGACACCGCGGACGGTCGGGCGCTTGCCCTTCCACCGCATGCGGCCGGCCTTGCCCCAGCTGATGTTCGACTGCTCGGCGTTGCCGACCTCACCGACGGTGGCGCGGCAGCGCGCGTCGACGCGACGGACCTCGCCGGAGGGCATGCGCAGCGTCGCGAGCTGGCCCTCCTTGGCGAGCAGCTGGATGCTGGCACCCGCGGAGCGGGCCAGCTTGGCGCCGCCACCGGGACGCAGCTCCACGGCGTGGATCGTCGTACCGTTCGGGATGTTGCGCAGCGGCAGGTTGTTCCCGACCTTGATGTCCGCGGACGGGCCGTTCTCGATCGTCGTGCCCTGCGCGAGGCGGTTCGGCGCCAGGATGTAGCGCTTCTCCCCGTCGGCGTAGTGCAGCAGCGCGATGCGGGCCGTGCGGTTGGGGTCGTACTCGATGTGCGCGACCTTCGCGGGGACGCCGTCCTTGTCGTGGCGACGGAAGTCGATGACGCGGTAGGCGCGCTTGTGGCCACCACCGATGTGCCGGGTGGTGATGCGACCGGAGGCGTTGCGGCCACCGGACTTGCTCAGCGGGCGGACCAGCGACTTCTCCGGCGTGGAGCGCGTCACCTCGACGAAGTCGGCGACGGAGCTGCCGCGACGACCGGGCGTGGTCGGCTTGTACTTGCGGATACCCATGTGGTTCTTCCTGTCCTCTCCGTCAGCCCTGGCCACCGAAGATGTCGATCGTGCCCTCGCGGAGGGTGACGATCGCGCGCTTCGTGTCCTTGCGCTTGCCGGTGCCGAACCGCGTGCGCCGGGCCTTGCCGACACGGTTCATGGTGTGCACGGAGTCGACCTTGACGTCGAAGATCTGCTCGACGGCGATCTTGATCTCCGTCTTGTTCGCGCGGGGGTCGACGATGAAGGTGTACTTGCCCTCGTCGAGGAGCCCGTAGGACTTCTCCGACACGACGGGCCGAATGAGGATGTCGCGCGGGTCCTTCGTCTGGGACGCGGTGCTCACTTGGAGACCTCCTCGGTCTTGGGCGCGGGCCCTGCGAGGAAGGCCTCGAGCGCCGCCTGGGTGAAGACGATGTCGTCGCTGCACAGCACGTCGTAGGTGTTGAGCTGGTCGGCGAAGAGGACGTGGACGTCGGCGAGGTTGCGCACCGACTTCCACCCGGCCTCGTTGCCGCGCTCGATGACGACGAGCCGGTTCTTGCGCTCGCTCAGGCCACCGAGGACGGTGCTGACCGCCTTCGTCGAGGGGACGTCCCCGTCGACGAGGGTGCTCAGGACGTGGATGCGGCCGTGGCGCGCCCGGTCGGAGAGGGCACCGCGAAGGGCGGCGGCCTTCATCTTCTTGGGCGTGCGCTGGGCGTAGTCACGCGGCTGCGGGCCGTGGACGATGCCACCGCCGGCGAACTGCGGCGCGCGGATCGAGCCCTGGCGGGCCCGGCCGGTCCCCTTCTGGCGGTACGGCTTGATACCACCGCCACGGACCTCGGAGCGCGTCTTGGTCTTGTGCGTCCCGCGACGCGCAGCGGCGAGCTGGGCGACGACGACCTGGTGGATCAGCGGGACGTTGACCTGCACGTCGAAGACCTCGGCGGGCAGCTCGACGGTGCCGCTGGCGGAACCCTGCGGGCTGATGATGTCGATGGTCGGCACGTCAGGCTCCCTTCACCGCGGCGCGGACGAGGACGATGCCGCCGCGGGGGCCGGGAACGGCACCCTTGACGAGCAGGAGGCCCTTGTCGACGTCGACCGCGTGGATCGTGAGGTTCTGGGTGGTCTGGCGCTCGCCGCCCATGCGGCCGGCCATGCGCATCCCCTTGAAGACGCGACCCGGGGTGGCGCAGCCACCGATCGAGCCGGGCTTGCGGTGGTTGCGGTGCGCACCGTGGGAGGCGCTGACACCGGCGAAGCCGTGGCGCTTCATGACGCCGGCGAAGCCCTTGCCCTTCGTCGTGCCGGTGATGTCGATCGACTGCCCGGACTCGAACAGCTCGACCGTCACCTCCTGGCCGAGGGAGTAGTCGGAGGCGTCCGTCGTGCGCAGCTCCACGAGGTGGCGACGCGGGGTGGCGCCGGCCTTCGCGAAGTGGCCGCTCGTCGGCTGGTTGACCTTGCGGGGGTCGATCGCACCGAAGGCGAGCTGGACGGCGGAGTAGCCGTCGGTCTCGGGGGTGCGGATCTGGGTCACGACATTGGGGGTCGCCCGGATGACGGTCACGGGGACGAGGCGGTTCTCCTCGTCCCAGACCTGGGTCATGCCGAGCTTCTCGCCGAGGACGCCCTTGACGGTCTTGGTCATGGTGGTGGTCATGTCTCGTCTCTCCCGGATCAGAGCTTGATCTCGATGTTGACGTCAGCCGGGAGGTCGAGGCGCATCAGCGAGTCGACGGCCTTGGGCGTCGGGTCGATGATGTCGATGAGGCGCTTGTGGGTGCGCATCTCGAAGTGCTCGCGGCTGTCCTTGTACTTGTGCGGCGACCGGATGACGCAGAACACGTTCTTCTCCGTCGGCAGCGGCACCGGGCCGACCACCGTCGCGCCGGCACGGGTCACGGTGTCGACGATCTTTCGCGCCGAGTTGTCGATGACCTCGTGGTCATACGACTTCAACCGGATGCGGATCTTCTGTCCCGCCATCTGTGCTTCCGTCTCTCTCTCGCCGTCTTGCCTGGTCTGTGTGGGTCCGATCGGATCTCCGACCCACGCGGTCGGGTGTGTCGCACCCGCTCCGCACCACGGCGACATACCCGAAGGCCAGTCGTCCGTCATGGTCGATGATCCAGTGGGACCGGATCCTGCTCTCGTCCGATGTGTCGCCCCGCCGGTGGCGGTTCGATGCGT
Organism: Candidatus Janibacter merdipullorum; assembly: GCA_019116945.1. GTDB lineage: Bacteria > Actinomycetota > Actinomycetes > Actinomycetales > Dermatophilaceae > Janibacter > Janibacter merdipullorum. The sequence continues at coordinate 20,733 of DXAR01000075.1, forward strand.
TGTCATCGGGATGTCGGCCACGCGATGC